>DVFN01000011.1 GCA_018713205.1 Candidatus Avoscillospira stercorigallinarum
TTGACGCAGGATCACCGCATCGAAGCTCTGGAGGCTCATAGCGGAGAACTGTCTCCCAGAGAGTAAAATAATATACTGGACGCTTGCGAACGGGCGAAGGCTGTGGCATCTATAGTGTTGCGATGTTCCAACGCAGAAGACGTCCCAGAGGGGCGTCTTTTGTGTTGGTGCCGGAGATTCGAATTCAAAATGCGGCAGTCCAGTGGACTGCCGCTGGCCGCCGGCTGGACGGCGGCCACACAATTATAAAACGAATCTCCGGCGGGTCACCAAAAATCCCGAATGCGACAGCGTTCGGGATTTTTACCTATTCCCTTTTCCCAAACTTCTCCCCTCTGCCCGGGATTTTGAGGGAATAGGGAAGAGGGAAGAAGTAATAGGGAAGAGCGGTAAGGCTGGGCGGCGCTTGTTTTCTGCGGCGGGGTGTGATACCATGGTGGAAAACCGTCCGGCGGCAGCCGGGGGAATTTTGCTGCTGAGGTTCCGTCCATGAAACAGATGCAACAGGGGCATATCTATGCCTTTGACGTGATGCGGCTCGTCGCCGCATTCTTTGTGGTGATGATCCACTGCGCCGCGTCCCGGTCTGTCAGCGGGCTGGTGTACAACACCGTGGCCCGATTCTCGGTGCCGGTATTTGTGCTTATCAGCGGCTATATCCTACTGCCGTCCGACCGGGAGACGGGCTATTTTTTACAGAAATGCGCCCGGACCTTTGGGACGCTGCTGCTGACCGCCGGCCTCTATGCCTGCTACCAGCTGCTGACGGGCCGGATGGTCGATACGGGCGTCAAGGCCCTGATGAAAACGCTGCTGTGTGAGCCCAGTCACCTGTGGTACCTCTATGCGGCGATGGCGCTGTATCTGCTGACGCCCCTGCTTCGCGTCTTCCACCGGCATGCCCGGCAGCAGGAATATGTCTACGCCCTGGCCGTCTGCTTCTTCTTTGGATCGGTGGTCTATACGCTGGTCTATTCCGGCTGGTTTCCCGTGGTCAATCAGCTGATGGACAACACGAAGCTGCCCGGGCCGCTGGGGTTTGTGGCCCTGTATCTGACCGGCGGCTATCTGGCCCGGTTCGGCGTGGCAAAGCCGGTCAGGCGGTGGATCTACGGACTGGCAGCAGCCGCCACGGCGGCAGCCGCAGCCGCAACCTGCTTCCTGAGCGCCCGCGGGGTCCGCGCCGACCTGTTCCTCAGCTTTTTCGCCCCCAATGCCGTGCTGGGCGGCACGGCGGTGTTCCTGCTGGTGCAGCAGCTGTGCGGCAGCTGCGCCTGGGAACATCCGCGGCGGAACCGGATCTTGACCGCCTTCGCCTCGGCCACGGCGGGCGTCTACCTGCTCCATCCCCTGTGGATGCAGCTGCTCCAGGATTGGTTCGGCCCGTGGCTCCCGGCGCTGGCTCCGGTATGGTCCATCCCCCTGCGGACTCTGACAGTCTTCACCCTGTCGCTGGCCACAGTGGTCTCCCTTCAGCGGCTCCGCCGCTTGCTTCCGCACCAATGAATCATGAACCGGGACTGCCTCCATGGGAGACAGTCCAGGTTTTCGCAGTATAGAATGGCGCTTCCTGCCATAGGCCGCCGCTTGACTTGCCGGAAGATCCGATTACGGAATATCGAAGGCCACGCCCACGGCGCGGGGGCCGGCGTTGGCGGCGATGGCGGCGCCGATCTGGTATGCGCCGGTGGGGCCGTAGCCCAGCTTCTGCTCCATGGCCAGCCGGAGCTTGTCCAGATCCTCCACGGCGGAGCCGTAGATCAGCTGATAGGGCGTGCCGTGGTCGATGTCCCGGGCCACCAGATCCGCCAGGGAGGTAATCAGCCGTGCTTCGCCCCGGGCCTTGGCGGCGGTGGTGATCTCATGGTCGAAGATCTTCATGACGGGCTTCAGGCCCAGCTTGTCGCCCAGGAAGGCGGCGGCGCTGGGGATACGGCCGGATTTTCCGGCGTATTTCAGGGAGTAGATGCCGAAATAGATCATCCGGTGCTCCAGCGCCTGGGTCACATAGGCCTCGACGGAGGCCAGATCCTCTCCGGCCTGGGCCCGCTTGGCGGCCTCCACCGCCAGGTAGCCGTAGAGCGCGGAATAGCCGCGGGAGTCGATGACGGAAATATTGACCTTGCCGACCTGCTCGGGGTGCTCGTCGAAGAAGAGGTCCCGCGCCTGGACGGCGTTTCCGTAGGTGGCAGAGCCCCGGGAGTTAATCAGCAGGAACAGGAGCTCGTCGTAGCCGTTGGCCAGCTCTTCATCGATGATCTCCTGGAACTGGAAGGGAGTCACCTGGGATGTGGTGGGCAGATCGTCGGGGTGCTGGTTCATCAGAGCGTAGAAGCCCTGGTTGTCGAAGTCCACCCGGCTCAGGTAGGACTTGCCGCCCAGCGCGATGGGGAACGGGATCACGCGGATGTTATAGGCTGCTTCTTCAGCAAAGGTGATATCGCTGGCAGAGTCAGTGATAATCTTGAGTTTGGACATAGAGCGCCTCCCAATAAATCTCAAATCAATCCTGGTTCAAACGACTTTAGTATACCGGAGAAGGCAGCTGCTGACAATCCGCAATTATACACAAAATTCACCTGGAATCCCCCTGGAATTTGCTGAATCAGGGGATGTTGCGGGCAGATTTTCGGAGAATATGGGGAAAACCGGCCTTGCGGAGCGCAAAGAGCAGGGGCATGCCCAGGGCGTACATGACGACCAGCTCGCCAAAGCCCACCTGGGCGAAGGCGATGGCAAAGCCCGTGGCCAGATTGTCGGGGAAGATCACCCAGGCCAGCATACCGCCCACCAGGATGGCGTTGGCGAGGATGTTGGGCAGAGGTACCAGCCAGGGATTCTTAATGCGGATGGTGAGGACACAGGCAATGGCAGTGGCCAGCGTGCCGATGACGATATCCAGAGCCGTGACCGTGGAGAAGATGTTGGCCAGGAAGCAGCCCAGGGTGACGCCCACGGCCAGCACCGGCTCAAACCAGCACAGGACGATCAGCGCCTCGGACAGGCGGAACTGCATCAGGTCATAGGCCAGCGGCCCGGAGGCGATGGTGATGACTGCGTAGAGGGCTGCGACAATGGCGCAGGCGGTCAGCTGCCGGACGGTGAATTTTTTCTCTTTCATACTGTTACTCCGTTTCCGGAACAAAAAAAGATGGATGCAAGTGCACCCATCCTGCCCGCGAGATTTCTCTGCGGGTGTCCCTAGTTTTGTTTTAAGACAGGATGGTTACGAACTGTCTGTTATAAAATTGGGCTAAAAGCCTACCAAATAGTTTAGCCGATCTCACCCGGGTTGTCAAGGGGGGGCGGCGGCGCGGAGGCATTATGCGCCGCCGCCGGGCAGATGGATGGTGAACCGGCTGCCCACGCCCTCCCAGCTGTAGACCTCCAGAATGCCGCCGTGCTGCTCGATGATCCACCCGGCGATGGACAGGCCCAGGCCCGCGCCGCCGCTCTGGCGGCTCCGGGCCGGGTCGGCCCGGTAGAACCGCTGGAACACATGGGGCGCGTCCTCGGGACGGATGCCCATGCCCGTGTCCCGGACGGAAATGCAGGGACGGCCGGTCTCGTCGGTCATGGTCCGCAGGCAGATTTCGCCGTCCCGGGGGGTGTATTTGGCGGCGTTGTCGGTGAGAATCCGCAAGGCCTGCTTGAGCATATCCCGGTCGGCCTGGACCGTCAGCGGCGCGGGCGTCTCCAGCTCCCAGCGGTGGCCGGGGTCGATCATATGGGATTCCTCCCAGACCTCCCGGACCAGATCGCCCAGATCCACCGGGGCCAGCGTCAGCTTCGTCCGGCCGCTGTCGCCCCGGGCCAGGAACAGAAGCTGCTCCACCAGGCGGCTCATGCGCTCGGCCTCGGTCTGGATGGCCGAGATGGCCTCGTCCCGGACCTGGGGATCGTCCTTGCCCCAGCGCTCCAGCAGGTCGGCGTAGCCCTTGAGCACCGCAATGGGCGTCCGCAGCTCGTGAGAGGCGTCGGAGACGAACCGGGTCTGCTGGCTGTAGGCTGCCTGCATCCGGTCTAGAAGGTCGTTGACCGCGTCCTCCAGGCCCTTCAAGTCCGGGTCATGGGTGTGGATTCGGGCCGACTCCGTGGGCTGGAGCTGGCCGATGGCCTCGCGCAGATGCTCCACCTTCTGGGGAGACGCGGCTTCCGCGCCCAGCCGCCGGGCCTCCTGGGCCATGGAGGTCAGCCGCCGGAGATGCTGCCGGACCCGGCCCCGCCAGATGGCCCCGGCCGTGGCCGAGATCAGACCCTGGACCAGCAGAAAGCCCACATAGGCCGAGAAAAACAGGGCCAGCGCGTCGGTGACATCGTAGACAGCCGCTTCGCCGCCCACGGCCTGGAGGGTGAGCTGTAACTGCAATGGGTCCAGCCGCACCGGCTCCAGCCAGATCCAGGTAAAGGACGTCTCGCCCAGGGCCTCCCAGCTGCCGGCGTAAAGCTTCAGATAGTACAGCAGCAGGCAGCCCAGCCCCAGGGCCAGCAGCAGAAAATTGGAGAGAAAAAGCGTCCAGCCCAGGGCGCTCTTCTGCGTTTTCAGGATTTTTCGGGCGGTCGCGCCCGTCTTTGCCTCGCGCATTTAATCCTCCCGCAGGACGTAGCCCACGCCCCGCACCGTGTGGATCAGGCTCCGGCCGCAGGCGGCGTCCAGCTTGCTGCGCAGATACCGGATATAGACATCCACCACATTGGTTTCTCCCACGTAGTCGTAGCCCCAGACCTTGCTGAGAAAGGTCTCTCGGGAGAGAACGATCTCCGGGTTTTCCAGGAAGAGCCGGAGCACGTCGAACTCCCGGGTGGTCAGCTCCACGGCCTGGCCGCCGCAGCGGACCTGCCGCCGGGCCGTGTCCATGGTGATGGGCCCCAGGGTCAGCAGCGCGTCAGGGGCTTTGGGCGGGCGCTTGCGCAGGGCAGTTCGGATTCGGGCCAGCAGCTCCTCGATGGCGAAGGGCTTGGTGATATAGTCGTCAGCGCCCATATCCAGGCCGGAGACCTTGTCCATCACCGTGTCCCGGGCCGTCAGCAGGATCACCGGCGTGTCCTTCTCCCGCCGCAGCCGCCGCAGAACCTCCAGCCCCGAGAGCCCCGGCAGCATGATGTCCAGCAGAATCAGGTCATAGGTCTCGGCCAGCGCCTGGTCCAGTCCCGACCGGCCGTCCTCGGCCTTGTCCACGGCATAGCCCTCGTGGCGCAGCTCCAGCTCCACAAAGCGGGCGATGGCCGCCTCGTCCTCCACAATTAAGATCTTCCCGGCCATGGGACAGCCTCCTTACAGATTACTGAAATTCCTTCTTGATATCCTCGGCAAAGTCCGTGGCCTTGCCCATGACCCGGTTCACGTCCTCCCGGCCCAGGTCCGGCCCCTCGCAGGCGAAGCGGCAGCCGAAAAACAGACCCACGATCATCAGCGGCAGAATCACCCAGAAGGCCGCGGCCAGCAGCACCACAAACAGCGTCACCGGCAGGGAGAGCGTCTTCTGGCCGTGCTTATCCCGCATCACCAGGCGGTTGCGGTTGCCCCGGCGGATCAGCTCCACGATCCCGTCCCAGAAGATCTTGCAGCCCTTGGCAAAGGCGCTCTCCTCCTGGGGCGGCGGATTCTGTGTCTGCTCCGGCTCCGGCTGCTGCTCAGTGGAGGCATAGGCCCCCGCCACCATCGACTTGCCCCGCTGCTCCAGCCAGCACAGCGCGTCCAGCAGATCGCCGTTCGACGCCTCCAGCGCCGCCTTGGCCTCGGTATAGGTGCACCCTGTCTTCTCCCGCAGGGTTTCAATCTTTTCCATTTGGTCCATATGGGACACCTCCTTGTGTTTGTGCCCTTAGCATACCACCGGCAGATGAAGCGGTCCTTTCGGAAAGATGAGAGAAAGATTAAAAACTGCCGCGTTTTTCCTATGATATCACAACCAGAGGAGCTTCGCAACGGCGCCGGTCGCCCCGTTCTTTGCCGTTTCTTAGTTCTCTCGGGCAGGTGAGACAGAAATATCCGCTAGAATGCACAAATACAGCTTTACATTCTGATTGTTGTTTGATATACTATAGCCACTTCCTGTGAACAAATTCTGAACAAGCGGGAAGTGTCCCTTATTCTTATAAAGAGGTGAAAGCAAATGGAGAAAAAGAAAAAATTGAGTCTTCCAATGCAAATTCTGATTGCATTGGTCGCCGGTATCGTCGTCGGTCTGGTGTGCTACTTTGCCAACTGGGGTGATTTCACCGCCAACTACCTCAAGCCCTTCGGAGATATCTTCGTCAACCTGCTGAAGTTTATCGTCGTGCCCGTGGTGCTCTTCTCGATGATCGACGGCATCCTCTCCATGGATGATATGAAGAAGGTTGGCTCCGTCGGCATCAAGACGGTGCTGTACTTCCTGATTACCACGGCCATCGCCTGCGTCATCGGCCTGGTCCTGGCCAACATCTTCAATGCCGCCGGCCTGTTCCCGGTGCTGGATACCAGCGACGCCTCCTATGAGGCCAGCGCCTTCGGCGGCTTTATGTCCACCCTGGTCAGCATCTTCCCCAGCAATATGTGGCAGGCCTTCTCCACGGCCAACATGCTCCAGGTCATCGTCATCGCCCTGTTCTTCGGCGGCGCCATTCTGGCTGCCGGCAAGAAGGCCCAGCTGTGCCGCGATATCGTCAGCTCCTTCTACTCCGTCATCGAGCGGCTGATGATGTTCGTCATCTCTCTGGCCCCCATCGGCGTTTTCACCTATATGTCCTGGGTCGTCGCCACCCAGGGCGCGCAGATCCTCGGCTCTCTGGCCCTGGTGCTGCTGTGCGCCTACATCGGCTATATCCTCCACGCCGTGCTGGTCTACTCCTTCTCCGCCAAGGCCTTCGGCAAGCTCAGCCCCATTAAGTTCTTCAAGCTGGCTTCCCCGGCCATGATTTTCGCCTTTACCTCCACCTCTTCCGCCGCAACCCTGCCCGTTTCCAAGGAGTGCGCCGATGAGATGGGCGCCGACAAGGACATTGCCTCCTTCGTCCTGCCCCTGGGCTCCACCATCAATATGGACGGCACCGCCATCTATCAGTGCGTCGCCACGGTCTTCCTGGCCACCTGCGCCGGTATGACCCTGACCGTGCCTCAGATGATTATGGTCATCGTCACCGCCACCCTGGCCTCCATCGGCACCGCCGGCGTCTCCGGCGCGGGCATGATTATGCTGGCCATGGTCCTCGAAGCCATCAATATCCCCGTGGCCTACATCGGCCTGATCGTCGCGGTGGACCGCCTCTTCGACATGGGCCGTACCTGCCTCAATGTCACCGGCGATATCGCCTGCTCCGTCTGCGTCACCCACTGGGAGGCCAAGAAGAAGGCCAAGACCGCCAAAAAGTAATACAATATAGTCAAAAAAGGAGATGGGCGCTGGCCCATCTCCTTTTTATGTTCAGTCGTCCGGCAGGGCGGCGTCCAGGGCGGCGCGGACCTCCGGCAGGCTCAGGCCCTGTTCCCGGGCGATTCGGGCCAGATCCTCGTACTCCCACTTTTCCCGGCGGACGCCGTAGCCCTGGGAGAACTTCCTGCGGACCGGCCCGAAGGGGGTGTCCACGGTCTCCACCCGGCGCTGGAGCACATACCGGGGCGTGTCCAGGGCCCGGACGCCCAGGGTGGTGGTGTGGCGGAAGAGCAGGGCAGCCATTTCCTCGGCCCGGTCCGGCCGGCAGAGCAGCCGGAGCTGGGTGCCTGGGCGGCCCTTTTTCATGGTCACGGCCACGGTATGTACATCCAGGGCCCCGGCCTCCAGCAGCCGTTCCACGGCGTGGGCCAGGTCTTCGGCGGTCATATCGTCCACGGTACACAGGAGCTCGGTCACCGAATCCCGTACCGGCGCGGCGGTTCCGGCCAGGGCCCGCAGACAGTTGGCCTTGGGGAATTCCTTGGTACCCAGACCGCAGCCCACGGCCTCCAGCGTCATCTCGGGCAGGGGACCGAAGCTGTCGGCAAACTCGGTGAGCAGGGCCGCGCCGGTGGGCGTGCAGAGCTCGCCGTTGATGCCGCCGCCGTAAACCGGCACGCCCCGCAGCAGATAGGCCGTGGCGGGCGCGGGAACCGGCAGCATGCCGTGGGCGCAGCGGACATGGCCCGACCCCACGGCCACCGGAGAGACCACAATCCGGTCCGGATGCAGGGCCTCCAGCAGCAGGCATACGGCGGTGACGTCGGCCACGGCGTCCATGGCTCCCACCTCGTGGAAGTGAACCTCCTCCACCGGGACGCCGTGGGCGTGGCTCTCTGCCTCGGCAATGCGGCGGTAGACCGCCAGAATTCGCCGCCGGACGGCCTCGGATACCGGCAGCCCCTCGGTCAGACGGGCGATATCCGCCAGAGAGGTGTGCCCGTGGCTGTGGGCATGAATATGGTCGTGGGGGTGTGCATGAGGGTGTTCGTGGGGATGGTCATGGCCGCCGCCGTCCTCTGCGACGCCGTGGACCGTGACGGTAATATGGGTGCCGCGGATGCCGCAGCGTTCGCCGGGCTCGGCCCGGAAGACGACGCCCGGGAGGCCCAGGCCGTTGAGCCGGCGGAGAAAACCGGCCCGGTCGGGCAGCAGCTCCAGCAGGGCGGCGGTGAGCATGTCCCCGGCGGCGCCCATGGAGCAGTCCAGATACAGGGTATTCAAGGCCGCACCTCCAGATCCAGCATCACGGCCCGGTAGAGGGGCAGGAGAATATCGAGGATATCGGTCCGACGCTCCAGGGCCCGGGGCAGCTGCTCGGCCTTGAGCTGGATGCGGGCCGCGCCGTCGAGGAAGCGGATGCGGAAGTCGGAGAAGCCGAGACTGGCCAGACGGGCCTCGGCCGCCTCGGTGATTTGGAGGGCCTCAGGGGTCAGGGGGACGCCGGTGGGGATGCGGGTGGCGAGGCAGGCAAAGGCGGGCTTCTCCCAGGTAAAGAGGCCGGCCTCCTTGGAGAGGCGGCGGACGTCGGCCTTGGTGAGCCCGGCCAGCCGCAGGGGAGAGGCCACGGACAGCTCCTGCAGGGCCCGCATGCCGGGCCGGTCCGAGGCGCTGTCCGAGGCGTTGGTGCCGTCCATCAGCATGGTGAAGCCGTCCTTCCAGGCGGCCCGGGCGATGGCCGAGAAGATCCGCATTTTGCAGTAGTAGCAGCGGTCCGGCTGGTTTTGGGTGATGGAGGGCTCGTGGAGCAGATCCAGGGGCAGCACCGTCAGCGGGACGGCCAGCTGCCGGGCCACGGACACGGCGTCGGAGAGCTCAAACCGGGGCTGAAGAGGCGTGTCGGCGAAGTAGGCATGGACCTGGGCTCCGGCGGCCTTGGCCGCGTAGAGCAGGTAGGCCGAATCGGCTCCGCCGGAAAAGGCCAGAGCCACGGCGGGATGGCGGTCGAAAAAGTCTTGGAGCGTCATGGGGCATTCTCCTTTCAGCGAAGGGTCACGGACCAGGTGTTCTCATAGGCGGCGCCGGGCTCCAGGCAGGAGACGTCCTCCTTTTCCGAGAGTTCGGTGGTCTGATCCTGCCGGTCGGGCAGGGCGCACCAGGGCTCCAGGCAGAGGAAGGGCGCGTCGGTTCCGGCGGGCTGCCAGATGCCGAGATAGCGCATTTGCGGGTAGGAGACCGTAATCTGCCGCCGGTGGCCGGGGGCCAGCAGCGTGGCTTCTCCGCCGGTCCCCTCCAGGATGACGGCGTCGCAGTCGAAAAGGTTCCGGCGCAGCCGCAGCTGATTGTGCTCCAGCGGGTAGTCCGGCGCCTCGCCGGTCATAAACCCGGCGCCGGTGACGGGCCGCTGCCGGAGCCGGGCTCCGGCGGGGAACTGGACGCAGTAGTCCTCGAAGGTCAAGCCTGCCTCCAGAGGCAGCTTGAAGCCGGGGTGTCCGCCGTAGTAAAAATAGAGCCGCTTTTCGTCCAGGTTTTCCACCCGGAAGGTGATGCGCACGGTGCTGCCCTCCAGGGCGTAGGTCAGCAGCACCCGCCATTTCCGCGGGTAGGCGGCGTAGGTCTCCGCGTCCCAGGTCTGGACGAGGGTCAGCCGGTCGGCTTCCCGGGCCGCCAATTCCATGGGACGGCGGCGGAAAAAGCCGTGGACGTCCAGGGTCACCGGATCGCCGTCCATGGTGCAGCGGCCCTTGGTCAGCCGCCCGAGAATGGGGAAGAGGTGTGGCGCCTGTTCCCGCCAGTAGGTGGGATCGCCTTGCCAGAGGTACTCCTGTCCGTCAAAGACCATGTGCTGCATGGCTCCGCCGGTACCGTCTATGGCCAGGGTGAGCAGTTCATTGGAAATTTGGTATACCATGGAAATTCCTCCGTGGGCTTTTTTTCTATGGTACAGGAAAATGAAAAAAAAATCTACCCCTGCATAAGCGCGGCGCGGCGGCACAGACTAGAAAAAAACGAAAGGAGTGCCAGCCATGGACCAACCTTTGACGGCGGCGGCCATCCGCAGCGCCTTTGGCGGCACGGCGGATCTGGCGGCCCATGATCTGGCGCTGGACGGGGCCGACGCCACACTGTTCTTCCTGGACGGTCTGACCAGCAGCGCGAACATTGCGGACCTGATTCTGCGTCCGGCCCGGGAAAACCTCCGGGGGACGGCGGCGGAGATGCTCCGGGACTGCCTGACCGGGGCGGTCTGCGCGGCGGTGGCCAAGGAGGCGCCGGATCTGGACACAGCCTGTTCGCTGCTGGTCAACGGCTTTGCGGTTCTGGTGATCCAGGGCGCGGACCGGGCCGTGGCCTTCGAGGTCAAATCCGGCGAGAAGCGAACGCCCAGTCAGCCGTCGGTGGAGCACACGGTCCAGGGGGCCAAGGACGCCTTCACCGAGACCAATCGCTCCAATACCAATCTGCTGCGCCGCCATCTGCGCTCGCCGCTGCTGCGGTTTCGGGAATTCCCCGTGGGCAGCAAGAGCCACACCAACGTCACCGTGGTGTGGCTGGAGGGGACCACGCCGCCGCACCTGGTCCGGCGGCTGGAGCGGCGGCTGCGGGGGCTGACCGTGGAGAGCTTCGTCACGCCGGCGGCGGTGGAGGAGGCCGTGGGCGGGTCCCGAGACACGCCCTTCCCGCTGCTGCGGTTCACCGAGCGGCCGGACAAGTTCGCCCAGGCGCTGCTGGACGGACAGGTGGGGCTTTTTGTGGACGGGCTGCCCCTGGGCTATCTGGCGCCGGTGGATCTGGCCAGCTTTCTCACCTCGCCGGAGGACCAGGCCGTGGACTTTGTCACCGCCTCCTGCATCCGGGTCATCCGCTACGCAGCCCTGCTGGCCAGCCTGCTGCTGCCGGGCCTCTATGTGGCCATGGCGGTGTTTCACCAGGAGATGCTGCCCACCAAGCTGCTGCTGTCCATCATCGAGAGCAAGCAGCAGGTGCCCTTTCCCACCCTGTGGGAGGTGCTGGGGCTGCTGCTGGCCTTTGAGATTTTGCAGGAGGCCGGAGCCCACCTGCCCCAATCCCTGGGTCAGGCCGTGAGCATCATCGGCGGCCTGGTGGTGGGCACGGCGGCGGTGGAGGCTAAGATCATCTCCCCGGCGGCGCTGATCGCCGTGGCCGCGGCGGGAATCTGCGGCTATGTGATACCGGGCCGGGCTCTGGCCAACGCCGTCCGCGTGTGGCGGTTTGTCCTGGCGGTCTGCGCCGGTCTGGCCGGGCTGTTCGGACTCACCGCCGGGCTCATCGCCCTGCTGCTCCATCTGGGCGGCCTGGCGACCTTCGGCCTGGGCTATCTGCGCCCCTTCGACCGGGCCGCCACCGCCGGCGTGGTCCTCCGCCGCAGAATCCGCTCCGAAGCCCAGCGCCGCGCCAAGGGCCCCAACGCCTCGCCATGAGGGGAGACAAGCGCCCTCTGCACACGCCGGGACCCTGCGGGAAGCCATTGGTGCGGTAACACCTCTCAGGCGCTTCGCGCCAGCTCCCCTCGAGGGGAGCCTTTCCTCTCAGGCAACGGGCCCCAAAGCCTCCCCTTGGTGACCAAGGGGAGGTGGCACGGCGAAGCCGTGACGGAGGGGATCAGAGCTTCCGATCATCGACGGCTTACAACCCCTCAGTCAGCCTACGGCTGACAGCTCCCCTTACACAGGGGAGCCTTTCCCTCTCAGGCGACGCACCCCTAAGCCTCCCCTTGAGGGGAGGTGGCACGCGAAGCGTGACGGAGAGGTGTGCCGCCGCATAGCGGCGGCGGCGCGGAAGCGCCCTCTGCACACGCCGGGACCCTGCGGGAAGCCATTGGTGCGGCAACACCTCTCAGGCGCTTCGCGCCAGCTCCCCTCGAGGGGAGCCTGCCCTCTCAGGCGACGGGCCCAAAAGCGCGCCTTGAGGAGAACGCCGCCAGCTGCGGCACCGGAATTTGAATTTGGAGGTTATGGCATGAAGCGACTGTTTCTGTTTCTCTTGGCGGCGGCGCTGCTGAGCGTGTCGGGGCTCTTGCCCTTTGAACGGCGGGACGCGGCGGCGCTGGAGCCGCTGGAGGCGCTGGTGGTCTCGGTGGATGGGAACCAGGTGATCGTGGACGGCGGGGCCTGCCGGGGCCTGGGCGTCAGCTTTGACGAGGCCATGGAGGATCTGGGCCGCAGCGGCCAGGGAGACGTGTTCTTCGGTACGGTGTCCCAGGTGATTCTCGCCGAGCCCGCGGTGCGGCTGCTGCCGCAGATTGTCAAATCGCCGTCGCTCCGGCCGGCTGCCGCCCTCTCGGCCGCGGCCGAGCCCCCGGACCCGGAGGACGCCGCGGCCTATCTGGCCGCCCACGATCCCGGACTGACCATCGGCGCTGTGCGGACCGCGTTGGTACGGGGCACGCCGATTCGCCTGCCGCGGCTGGTGGAGACAGAAGGGGGGCTGCGGCTCGATGGCGCGGTCAATGGGTGAGCGCCAGCGCTGGGCCTGGCTGGCCGCCGGAACCTCGGCTGTGGCGGCGACCAGCCTCTGCGGCATCAGCTGGATTTGGGTGCTGCTGGGCGTGGGAACGACGGCGGTCCTGTCCCTTTGGTGGGACAGGACCATTCGCCCGGCCGGGCTTGCTCCTATGCTGCCGCATACCTTTGGCGTCCTGGGCCGGATCTGGGCTGCGGTCTGCGCGGTATTCGCCGTGGCGGCGCTGGCCTGGTGCGCCAATCTGGCCGTCCGGGCCTTTCCGCTGACGCGGGGCGGTGTGGTACTGGGCTGGACGCTGTTGGCATTGGCGGCCTGGGGCTGCCGGAAGGGCCCGGCGGCCTGCGCGGCCTGTGCCGGTGTATTGTCGCTGTTTTTGATGATCCTCTACGGCGTCGTGGGCGGCTTTGCCCTGCCGGATCTCCGGGGGGAATATCTCGTGCCCACCGGAACCTGGGACCAGGCATTGCTGGCCTGCGGGCTGAGCCTCCTGCCGGCCGGTGTGTTTTTCCTGCCCTGCCGCCGGCGGCGGCCCGGCGGATGCTGGCCCTGGACCTTGCTCATTCCCCTGAGCGCGGCGGCTCTGGCGGCGGTCACCGCCGGAATTCTTTCGCCGGAGCTGGCCGCCATCCCGCCCGCACCGCTTTATCTGGCCGCCCAGTCAGTGAGCCTTTTCGGCGTCATGGAGCATATTGAACCCCTGCTCTCGGCAGCCATGACCATGGGCATTTTCTGCCTGATGGCCTCGCTGACCTGCACCGCCCAGGCCCTGGCCGATCAGCTCCGGCCCTGGAAATGGTCCGGAGCCCTGGCCTGCCTGGCCGCTGCGGCGGTCATGGGGCCGGTGGGGCGGCTGCCCCTGGAGCTGGTGGCGCTGGGCGCGGCCGTCTTCTTCGGCTTGACGCCGGCGCTCTGCGCGCTGCGGCGGTCCTAGAGCCGGCCGACAAAGGACCGCGGGACCCGTCTGCTCCAGCAGGCGGCGCAAGCCTCGGAAGTGCCGTCGCAGCCGGACCAGTGGGGTACCGGGAGATAGTGGTGCGGACAGCCCCGAACGCCGCCGGCGGCGCGGGAGTCCCGATACCGCCGGCACAAACTCCGCAGCGTCAGTCCAGCGGCCAGAACCGCGCCGCCGCCTCCAGCGCCTCCCGATGCAGGCGGAAAATGGTGGTGTCCGAGTATGTCCGCTTGGTGTCGTGGTTCATCCGCTCCAGAATCTCCGGATAGCCCAGACCGTCCAGATGCCGGTAGCGCATCACCATGCGCCAGCCGTCCTTGGGCAGCAGGTCGATCCAGGCCTCCACCTGCCGCTCCACTGCCAGCAGCCGCAGAATCTGTACGCCCAGCCGCTCCGTCTCGTCGCAGAGCTGATCCACCACCTCGCTTTTGCCCCGGCTGGGCCGGCCTCGCTGGCCGCCTTCGCGGCCGTAGACCGGCGTGACCGCGGTGGACAAGGCCTTCAGCCGGCTGATCCGTTCCTGGAGCCGTTCCACCTGGCTCCGCCCTTCGGTCAGCGAGTCCAGCAGCGCCTGAACGCGCCGCTTTTTCTCCTGTAATTCGATCATCCATTCTCCTCTCCCAGAAAGTCCTTCCATGCCGCCGGATCAGGCCGGTCGAAGTCCACCCGGTGCCGGGTCCGCAGGGCCTGTACCCGCTGACGGCCAATGCCCAGCATCCGGCTGACCGACGCGTCGTCCGCCCCCCGCTGCCGCAGCCGCCGGAGATAGTCCCGCTGGAGATCCGGCGGCATGGCCTCGAATTCCGCCAGCTTCATCGGGCGGCCCAGCCGGTAAATCCGGCAGGGACCGTTCCGTCGGGCCAGCTCAGCTTCGTTGAGCCGGTCCGACGGCAGCGTCACCTGTCTTCGCCGCCCGACCCGATGCTGCGCGCTCAGGGCCACCAGCTTCTTTTGCAGACAGTCATACTCAAATTCCGTCATGGTACACCTCTCTTCATAGGATTGCTGCGGCATGCTCGTTCGAACATCCGTTCGCAAACAATAGTATACAGGGATTTCCACATCCTGTCAATGCCCTGGAAGCGCCGTGTCCAAGGACTGGGACAGGGCCGGCAGGTATGAGGGCTGGAAAGGAGGGGCATACTTCCAGGTGAATACGCCTCCGCCGTCCTTCGGCGTAAAAACGACTTTGGATGGTATTTTTTTCAGAAAAAACGAAAAAAATATATTGTCAGATCCGAGGAAAAGAGATATAATGGGTTAGTTGCGATTATAATTAGTAATTCTGTCGTTATTCGCGAAAACGGATGGGAATGAGGATGTGCGATTGATGGCAAACTCGAAAAATACGACACATGTGGACGATGTCAAGGCCCCGGTGGCAGCGCTGATCGCCAAGGCCCGGAAGGAAGGCGCCATTCAGGCCTCGGAGCTCAATGCCGAGCTGGAAAAGCTGGACCTGTCGGTGGAAAAGATCGAGCAGATCTACGATACCTTTGAAGCCATGGGAATCCAGATTCTCGGCGCGGAGCTGGATCTGGACCTGGAGCCCACCATGGACGGCGACATGGACCTGGGCCTGGATGACGACGGCGAGCCCCTGGTGGACCCGGTGGAGCTGGCCGCGGAGTATAACCTGGATGACCCGGTGCGGATGTACCTCAAGGAAATCGGCCAGGTGAAGCTGCTCTCCGCCGAGGAGGAAATTGAACTGGCCCGCAAGGTCGCCGAGGGCGACAAAAAAGCCAAGGACAAGCTCACAGAGGCCAATCTGCGGCTGGTGGTGTCCATCGCCAAGAAGTACTCCGGACGGGGCCTCCATATTCTGGACCTGATTCAGGAGGGCAACACGGGCCTGATTCGCGCCGTGGACAAGTTTGACTATACCAAGGGAAATAAGTTCTCTACATATGCTACCTGGTGGATTCGGCAGGCCATCACCCGGGCCATCGCCGACCAGGCCCGCACCATCCGGGTGCCGGTGCATATGGTGGAGGTCATCAACAAGGCCACCCGCTGCAACCGCAAGCTGGTGCAGGAGCTGGGCCGGGAGCCCACCCTGGAGGAGATTGCCGCCGAGCTGAAGCTTCCCATTGAGAAGATCATCGAGGCCAACCGGACCGCCGCCGATACCCTGTCCCTGGATACCCCCGTGGGCGACGAGGAGGATACGACCATCGGCTCCTTCGTCGAGGACGACAATACCCTGGGCCCCGCCGACGCTACCTCCAACACGCTGCTGGCCGAGGCGCTGAGCGAGATCCTTGGCACCCTCACCGACCGCGAGGCCGATGTGCTCCGGATGCGCTTCGGTATGTACGACGGCCGCACCCACACCCTGGAGGAGGTGGGCCAGATCTTCGGCGTCACCCGGGAGCGTATCCGCCAGATTGAGAATAAGGCCATTCGCAAGCTCCGCCATCCCTCCCGCGCCAAGAAGATCAAGGACTTCTACTGCTGAGCGCCATATAGATGCACGTTTCCCGCCCCGAGCATCCGGGGCGGATTTTTTGCGCCCGCTGCGCTGCTGCGCCGTCCACCGTACATCCCGCGATTGGCCGCCCGTGCCGCAGTGACGGAGGGGATCAGAAGCGGCGAGGACCGGAAGCCTACAATCCCTCAGTCAGCCTGCGGCTGACAGCGCCCTTTACACAAGGGAGCCTTTTCCTCAGGCGTCGAGAACATGCGGTTCGGCGGACTGCCCTGCACCCGGAAGCTGGCGGGCCGATGTGGGCATCGGCCCCTACGAGGGAAACCATCGAACCCCGGCGTAAATCGAGACTCGGTCCCGGGCGGGCATAAAGCCCGCCCCTACGGGGAAACCGGAGGCGGGTCCGTAGGGGCGGATTTTATATCCGCCCGTGCGCACCGCCGCGTTGGATGCACCCTCGCCGACCGCACGCAGAAAAGCCTCCCCTTGGTGACCAAGGGGAGGTGGCACGGCGAAGCCGTGACGGAGGGGATCAGAAGCGGCGAGGACCGGAAGCCTACAATCCCTCAGTCAGCCTGCGGCTGACAGCTCCCTTTGCACAAGGGAGCCTTTTTTCTCAGGCGTCGAGAACATGCGGTTCGGCGGACTGCCTTGCACACGGAAGCTGGCGGGCCGATGTGGGCATCGGCCCCTACGAGGGAAACCGTCGAACCCCGGCGTAAATCGAGACCCGGTCCCGGGCGGGCATAAAGCCCGCCCCTACAGCGCGCAGCGCACTTCTTCGCTCTTCACTTTCCACTCTCTCCTCCTTTCCTGATGCGTTCTGCATGGCCGAACCGGAGGAGCGGTGCCTGTGTGTAAGACGTTGTTCTTAACAATTTTAGCTCGTTTAATTTGTTGTAGATTAACAATAAAAGTGGAAAAGGGCCGTTGACAACCGGGGGCTGCGGTGGTACACTTCCTCCATCCTAAGGGCGCGCCGAGGGAGAAACGAGAAAGAAGGAAGTGTGTATGATGGATGTGATGGAACTCTTCTCCGACATCAACAACCTTTGGGTTCTGCTGGGCGCGGCCCTGGTCTTCTTTATGCAGGCGGGCTTCGCCATGTGTGAGTCCGGCTTCACCCGGGCCAAGAACGCCGGCAACATCATCATGAAAAATCTGATGGACTTCGCCATCGGCACGCCGCTGTACTGGATCACCGGCTTCGGCATCATGTTCGGCACGCAGAGCGCTGTCTTCGGCGGGCTGGACTTCTTTGCCCGGGGCGACTACAGCGCCATCCTGCCCGACGGCGTCAGCTTTTACAGCTACTTCATCTTCCAGACGGTCTTCTGTGCCACCGCCGCCACCATTGTCTCCGGCGCCATGGCCGAGCGGACCAAGTTCAGCGCCTACTGCGTCTATTCCGCGGTCATCTCTCTGCTGATCTATCCCATTTCCGGCCACTGGATCTGGGGCGGCGGCTGGCTGAGCCAGCTGGGCTTCCACGACTTTGCCGGTTCCACGGCGGTGCATATGGTCGGCGGCATCTGCGCCCTGATCGGCGCGGCCATGCTGGGCCCCCGCATCGGCAAGTATAACGAGGACCGCTCCCCCAACGCCATCCCCGGCCACAGCCTGACCCTGGCGGCCCTGGGCGTGTTTATCCTCTGGTTCTGCTGGTTCGGCTTCAATGGCTGCTCCACGGTGTCCATGGTGGGCGGCGCCGCCGAACTGGCCGGTAAGGTCTTTTTCAACACCAACCTGGCCGCCGCCGTGGCCACCGTCGCCGTAATGGTGATTACCTGGGTGCGGTACAAGAAGCCCGACGTCTCTATGACCCTCAACGGCTCCCTGGCGGGCCTGGTGGCCATCACCGCCGGCTGCGACGCCGTCAATCCCTGGGCCGCCGCCGTCATCGGCCTGTGCGCCGGCTTCGGCGTGGTCTTCGGCGTGGAGTTTATCGACAAGGTCCTCCATGTGGACGATCCCGTCGGCGCCATCGGCGTCCACTGCGTCAATGGCATCCTGGGTACCCTGCTCACCGGCGTCTTCGCCTCCAACGAGTATCTGGCCGGCGTGGGCATGGGCCGCTGGGAGTTCCTCGGCGTCCAGTGTCTGGGCGTGGCTGCCACAGCCCTGTGGACCGCCGTGACCATCACCATCACCTTCTTCCTGATTAAAAAGACCATCGGCCTGCGGGTCACCGCCGAGGAGGAAATCTCCGGCCTGGACCTGCCGGAGCACGGTCTGGCCAGCGCCTACGCCGATTTTATGCCCATGCCCGTCCATCTGGGCGCCGCCCCCGCGCCTGCCGCGCCGGTGCCTGTGGAGGAGGCCGTGCCGGTGGAGGTCCGTTCGGCCCCCATGCCTGCTTCCGATGTCAAGCTCACCAAGATCACCATTCTCGCCAAGCACGAGAAGCTGGAGGCCCTGAAGAACTCCATGATTGCCATTGGCATCACCGGCATGACGGTCTCCAATGTTATGGGCTGCGGCATCCAGCGCGGCAAGACCGAGTACTACCGCGGCGTTCCCCACAGCGCCCAGCTGCTGCCCCGGATTCAGCTGGAGATCGTGGTCAGCAAGGTGCCGGTCCGGACGGTTATCGAGGCCGCGAAAAACGTCCTCTACACCGGCCACATCGGCGACGGCAAGATCTTTATCAGCGACGTGGAGAACGTGGTCAAAATCCGCACCGGCGAAGAGGGCTGCGCGGCCCTGCAGGATGTGGAGCAATACTAAGGCAGCACCGCACAATTGTGTCTGCGGCCTTCGCCCAATCTTTTGCCCCATCCGTGCAGTTATAAAAGGGGGAAATACATACAGTATTCCCGCCCTTTTATAACTTTCGTATGAGGCAAAATCTTTGGCCG
>DVFN01000085.1 GCA_018713205.1 Candidatus Avoscillospira stercorigallinarum
AAGATTTTGCCTCATACGAAAGTTATAAAAGGGCGGGAATACTGTATGTATTTCCCCCTTTTATAACTGCACGGATGGGGCAAAAGATTGGGCGAAGGCCGCAGACACAATTGTGCGGTGATGCCCTAATATAATATAGGAGGAACTCGCATGTACGCCAATAATCCCAAGCTTTTTGACGACGTTCTGACTGCGGTGCTGGACGCCGGGCGGCTGGCGGCAGATCCGGCCGCGGTCCAAAACATCCGCGCCAAGGGCGCGGCGGATTTCGTGACCAACGTGGATGTGCTGGTTCAGGAGACCCTGAAGGCCAAGCTGGCCGCGCTGACGCCGGAGGCCCAGTTTATGGGCGAGGAGCAGGACAATTCCGGGCTGGATCTCTCAAAGCCCTGCTGGATTCTGGACCCGGTGGACGGCACCACCAACCTGATCCATCGCTACGGCATGAGCGCCGTCTCTCTGGCCCTGGCCGAAGAGGGGCAGGTGGTGTTCGGCGTGGTCTATAATCCCTTCCACAAGGAGTGCTTCACGGCGCGGCTGGGACAGGGCAGCTTTTTAAACGGCCAGCCCATCCACGTCAGCGAGGCCGACGCCCTGGTGGATTCCCTGATCTCCGTGGGCACCACCCCCGGCAAGCGGACCATGTCCGACGCCTCCTTCCGGACCATGCGGAATCTCTTCGACCGGTGTCAGGATGTGCGGCGGACCGGCAGCGCCTCTCTGGACTTGAGCTATGTGGCCTGCGGCCGGCAGGACGGCTACGTGGAGCTGGCCGCCATGCCCTGGGACTATGCGGCAGGCTGGCTCATCGTCACTGAGGCCGGCGGCGCCGTCACCGCCCCCGACGGCACCCCCCTCCCGCTGGACCGCCCCAGCGGTCTGCTGGCCTCCAACGGCCGGATCCACCAGCTGATGCTGGAACAGGTGGGATAAGCCGTCCCGCCCAGGCCCCTATCCAGGACATACCGCTCACCGGCGTGTCGAAAAGACTTTTTCGACACGCTGACGCAGCCCAGCCCGTCGAACTGGTTCTTCGACGGGCTGGGCTGCGGTTTGATTCTTACTGCCGGATGTACTTCTGGATCTCGGCTACGCCGGTGTAGAGCCGGTCGCCGACCACCAGGGTCGGGGCCTGACGGAGCCCCAGCTTGGCCACCAGGTCGGGGGCTTCGGCGGCGTCCACCACGGTGTAGGCGATGCCCGCCTTGTCCAGCAGGGGCTTGACGATGCGGCAGTTGGGGCAGGTCTTGGTGACGATCAGCAGCCGCTCGGCGTTCTCATCCTCCTGCGCCGGGGCGGCCTCCTTCACCTCGGGCAGCGGGGCCTCGGTGCGGAAGGTGGGCGCGGCGCAGGCGGCGTAGGTCTTGCGGTCCTTGAACTCCTGGGCCTTGCCGTCGTTCCAGTTCTGCACCGGCCGGTAATAGCCGGTGATCCGGCTGTAGACCTCGGTCTTCCGGCCGCAGATGGGGCAGGTGTACTGCTCGCCGCTCAGATAGCCGTGGTCCGCGCAGACCGAGTAGGTCGGCGACAGGGTGTAGTAGGGCAGCTGATAGTTCTCGGCAATCTTTCGGACCAGGGCCGCCGCCGACTTCCAGTCGGGGAGCTTCTCGCCCAGGAAGGTGTGGAACACCGTGCCGCTGGTGTAGAGGGTCTGAAGCCGGTCCTGGATGTCCAGGGCCTCGAAGACGTCCTCGGTGTAGCCCACGGGCAGGTGGGAGGAGTTGGTGTAGTAGGGCGCTGCGCCCTCGTGGGCGGTGATGATGTCGGGATAGCGCTCCTTGTCGTGCTTGGCCAGCCGGTAGGAGGTGGACTCGGCGGGGGTGGCCTCCAGGTTGTAGAGGTCGCCGTACTGCTCCTGGTAGTCCGAGAGCCGCTCGCGCATGTGGTTGAGGACCTCCACGGCGAAATCCTGGGCCTCCTTCCGGGTCAGATCCTGCCGGAGCCACTTGGCGTTGAGACAGGCCTCGTTCATGCCCACCAGGCCGATGGTGGAGAAGTGGTTGTCAAAGCCGCCGAGATAGCGCTTGGTGTAGGGGTAGAGCCCCTCCTGGAGGAACTTGGTGACCGTGGTCCGCTTGATCTTGAGGCTCCGGGCCGCGATGTCCATGAGCCGGTCCAGCCGGTGGTAGAAGTCGGCCTCGCCGGCGGCCAGATAGGCGATCTTGGGCAGGTTGATGGTGACGACGCCGATGCTGCCGGTGGACTCGCCGCTGCCGAAGAAGCCGCCGCTCTTTTTCCGCAGCTCCCGCAGATCCAGCCGCAGGCGGCAGCACATGCTGCGCACGTCGCTGGGCTGCATATCGGAGTTGATGTAGTTGGAGAAATAGGGCGTGCCGTACTTGGCGGTCATCTCGAAGAGCAGGCGGTTGTTCTCGGTCTCGCTCCAGTCGAAGTCCCGGGTGATGGAGTAGGTGGGAATGGGGTACTGGAAGCCGCGGCCATTGGCGTCGCCCTCGATCATGACCTCGATAAAGGCCCGGTTGACCATGTCCATCTCTTTTTTGCAGTCGCCGTAGGTGAAGTCCATTTCCTTTCCGCCGACGATGCACCGCTGATTGGCCAGATCCGCCGGGACGGTCCAGTCCAGGGTGATGTTGGAGAAGGGCGCCTGGGTGCCCCAGCGGCTGGGGGTGTTGACGCCGTAGATAAAGCTCTCGATGCAGTGCTTGACCTCGTTGTAGTCCAGGTTGTCGGCCTTGACGAAGGGGGCCAGATAGGTGTCGAAGCTGGAGAAGGCCTGAGCGCCGGCCCATTCGTTCTGCATAATGCCCAGGAAGTTGACCATCTGGTTGCAGAGGGTGGCCAGGTGCTTGGCCGGGGCCGAGGTGATCTTGCCGGGGACGCCGCCGAGGCCCTCCTGGATCAGCTGCTTGAGGCTCCAGCCGGCGCAGTAGCCGGTGAGCATGGAGAGGTCATGGAGGTGGAGGTCGGCGTTGCGGTGGGCGGCGGCGATTTCGTCGTCGTAGATCTCGCTGAGCCAGTAGTTGGCGGTGATGGCGCCGGAGTTGGAGAGGATCAGGCCGCCCACGGAGTAGGTGACCGTGGAATTCTCCTTGACCCGCCAGTCGGCGACCTTCAGGTAGCCGTCCACCAGGCCCTTGTAGTCGAGGATGGTGGAGCTCATATTGCGGAGCTTCTCCCGGTTGCGGCGGTAGAGGATATAGGCCTTGGCGACCTCCGAATAGCCGGCCCGCTGGAGCACGGCCTCGACGCTGTCCTGGATGGCCTCGACGCCGATGAGGTCGTGGTCCACCTTGGGGGCGAAGTCGGCGGTGACCTGGAGGGCCAGCAGGTCGATGACGTCGGGATTATAGGGGATGCCGGTGGCATCGAAGGCCTTGGTGATGGCGTTGGCGATGCGGGTGATGTTGAAGTCCACCGACCGGCCGTCGCGCTTGACAACGTTGTACATGGGTATATCTCCTTTTGATCATGCGCCGCGAATGGCGGCGGTGGGGATGTAGGGCCGGACGGCGGCCAGCAGCGCGGCCAAGCCCTCCGGTTCCATGGGTTCGACCCCGGAACCCACCAGGTCGCCGGAGTCCGCAAAGGGTTGCAGGAAGTAGCGGTCCGCACCGCGGAGCCATTGGCCGATCCGGGCCATGGCCTGGGGATCATGGAAGGGGCGGCAGACGGTGGTGCGGAACTCATAGGGCACGCGGCCTTCCAAGAGCAGCGCCGCGCTCTCCCGGGCCTGGGGCAGGATATCCACGCCGCCGCAGGTTTCGGCGTAGCGGTCCGGGGCGTTTTTGATGTCCATAGCCACGTAGTCCAGCAGGCCCTGGTCCAGCAGGTCCCGCAGAACCTGGGGCCGGGAGCCGTTGGTGTCCAGCTTGACGGAAAAGCCCAGGGCGCGGATTTCGCGGATCAGGTCCGGCAGCCCCGGCTGGAGCGTCGGCTCCCCGCCGGAGAGGCACACGCCGTCCAGCCGGCCCCGGCGGCGTTCCAGGAAGTCCAGCACAGCCCGGGGCTCCAGAGTCGGCTCTCCCTGCGGCAGCACCAGGGGCCGGTTGTGGCAGAAGGGACAGCGCAGCTCACAGCCGGTAAAAAACACCGTCGCCGCCACCAAACCCGGATAATCCAGCAGCGTCAGCTTCGTCAATCCGCCGATCACCACGGCCCGTCCCCCCTCTCGTTTGCGTCCGGGTACTAGTATAGCGTTCCAACCCAGGAAAGTCAAGGAGAGAAAACACAAGATCTAGTGTGCGTGGCTTTTATGGGACACAGGATGTAGAAGAACCTGGAAATGCCCCGCATCGCCCTCTCCAACCTCGTAGGGCGGCATGCCCACATGCCGCCCTGACCCGGTCCCGTGGACCGCAGGCCCGCCAGTCCCGGCGGTGCAGTCCGGGCGCATATAGAATGCGCCCCTACAGCGGGAAACGGCAGCGTGTGCATGTAGGGGCGGATTTTATATCCGCCCGAAAACGCCCCCAATTCCCGGTGAACCCCCGCCGAACGCCGCGGCCGGGTTGCGATGTCCGCAAGCCCAGTGGTCCCGCCGGTGCAGCACGGGCGGCCATAAAGGCCGCCCCTACGAAAAAATCGGCGGCGGGCCTGTAGGGGCGGATTTTATATCCGCCCGAAAACGCCCCCAATTCCCGGTGAACCCCCGCCGAACGCCGCGGCCGGGTTGCGATGTCCGCAAGCCCAGTGGTCCCGCCGGTGCGGCACGGGCGGCCATAAAGGCCGCCCCTACGAAAAAATCGGCGGCGGGCCTGTAGGGGCGGCCTTTATGGCCGCCCGAAAACGCCCCCGATTCCCGGCGAACCTCCCGTGCATTCGCCGGGCCCTAAGCCTCCCCTCAAGGGGAGCTTGCCCCCTCAGGTATCCGGGCTTTTGCGGCGGCGGGAGAACGCGGGAATCTTTCTTATCCCGGCGGGCGTCCGCTGCGGCAGGGGCAGGGGGCCGTGGGTGGGCCGGGCTTACAAGGGTCGGACTCGGTCTCCGGTTCCGCCCAATCCTCACCAAACAACATTCTCTCCACACACTGTTTTTTCCATGTATTTTCTTTTTCATATATATTATTCGGGGATGATTTTCGATCGGATGATTTTTTAAATTTCATCCGGTCGGAATTTACATTTTCATCCGTTGCAGCGGCTGAAAATCGACCGCTTTCCCCCGGGGAATCGCCGGACTCCTCCGGGAGCGGTTGGACGTAGATTCGACAGGAACGCCCCTTGCTGGGCCGCTTCCGTTCGACCAGTCCGGCGGCCATCAGCTGCCGGAACAGGGCCAGGGCCTTCTGGCGGCCGCAGCCGAAATGCTCGCCCACCTCCTCCACCGAGAAGTAGAGAAAGATCCGGCCCGCCTCGTCGATCCAGCCGTTCCTGGCCGACATCCGCTGCCGCTCCTGGAGCAGGCAGTAGAGCAGCTTGGCGTCGGAGGTCAGCTGCCGGTAGCGCGGGGCCGTGAGCAGCACATGGGGTACGCGCAGATAGCCGATCCGTTGGACCGGCTCGGTTTGGGCGGTGGTCCGCATTGAAAACGCTCCTTTCAGTCCATAAAAAAATGCGACCCGCCGCAGCGGACCGCTTTTTGTCCTTACTATTATACCACATCCCGAACTGCCGTGCACTGTCCGAATAATAAATATTTTCCCGCAGTCTCAGTCCCAATATATTCGGAAAACGTCCGGAAACGCCGGCCGGCGTCCGGTTCCGGCCGGTCCGGCGGAGGCCAAATCCGGCGTCGGGCCTCCAAACGCTGTCATGGGCCCGCGTCCAAAAGTTCCCGTTGGCATTCCGGCTTGGGCGTGGTATGATAATGCTGAATTGACAAGGAGGCGACATATCATGCGCTATGACTTTGACAAACCGGTGGACCGGTCCCGGCACCACGCCGCCAAGTATGACGAGCGGGTGCGGGTGTTCGGCACCGACCAGGTGATCCCCCTGTGGATTGCCGATATGGATTTGCCCACGGCCCAGCCCATTCTGGACGCCGTCACCGCCCGGGCCCGGGAGGGCCTCTTCGGCTATACCTCCCGTCCGGCCAGCTACTTTGAGGCCGCCTGTGCCTGGCAGGCCCGCCGCCACGGCTGGAGCCCCGATCCGGCCCTGTGCAGCCACGCTCTGGGCGTGGTCCCGGCGCTGGCGGCCCTGGTGCGGCTGTTCTCGGACCCCGGCGACCACATTCTGATCCAGCCGCCGGTCTATATGGAATTCGCCGAGGTCACCGTCTTCCAGGAGCGGACCGTGCTGAACAATCCCCTGATCGAGACCGCGCCGGGCCACTGGGAGATTGACTGGGCCGATTTCGAGGCCAAGGCGTCCCAGGCCAAGCTCTTCCTGCTCTGCTCGCCCCACAACCCCCTGGGCAAGATCTGGACCCGGGAAGAGCTGGAGCGGATGATGGCCCTGTGCCTGAAGCACCATGTGCTGGTGGTGTCCGACGAAATCCACGCCGATTTGATTCTCCATGGCACCCATATCCCCACGGCGTCCCTCTCGCCGGAGATCGCGGCCAACGTCATCACCTGCGTCTCGGCCACCAAGACCTTCAATCTGGCCGGGCTCCACGCCTCGGTGACGATCTTCCCCGACCGGGAGAAGAAGGAACGCTACGACCGGTTCTGGATGTCCTTCGACGTCCACCGGAACAACGTCTTCAGCCTGGCGGCCATGGAGGCGGCCTGGCGGGAGGGCGACGAATGGCTGGACCAGCTGCTGCCCTATCTGGAGGCCAACATGCGCTATGTCAAGGCGTATCTGGACGACAACGTCCCGGAAATCAAGACCTTCGTCCCCGACGCCACCTATCTCATGTGGCTGGACTGCCGGGGTCTGGGCCTGGACCAGGAGGCGCTGGTGCGGTTTATGATCGAGGAGGCCGGACTGGGCCTCTCCAACGGCAAGGGCTTTGATCCGGACCGGACCGGCTTTATGCGGCTCAACGCGGCCTGTCCCCGCTCCACCCTGGAGCAGGCCATGGTCCAGCTGGAGCGGGCGGTCCGGGCCCGGCGGGAGGGACAGGCATGAAGTGGATGATCGCCTCGGACCTTCACGGCTCGGCCTACTATACGCGGCTGCTGCTGGAGGCCATGGACCGGGAGCAGCCCGACCGGCTGCTGCTGCTGGGCGACCTGCTCTACCACGGCCCCCGGAACGATCTGCCCCGGGACTACGCCCCCAAGGAGGTCATCGCCCTGCTCAATCCTCTGGCGGGCCGGGTGTTCTGCGTCCGCGGCAACTGCGAGGCCGAGGTGGACCAGATGGTCCTGGAGTTCCCGGTGCTGGCGGATTACTGCCTGATTCCCGCAGGAAAAAGGATGCTCTACGTCACCCACGGCCACGTCTGGACCGAGGACAGGCCGCCCCGGCTCTCCCCGGGCGATATCCTGCTGACCGGCCACACCCATATCCCCAAGTGCGCCGACCACGGGTCCTACGTGTATCTGAACCCCGGCTCCGTGTCCATTCCCAAGGACGGCAGCTGGCACGGCTATATGATCTGGGAGGAGACCGGCTTCGTCTGGAAGGACCTGGAGGGCGTCGAACGGCTCCGCTGGAGCCCGGCGTAGGGCGGGTATTCGGACTGCAATATGTAAAAACGGACGCGCTGCCAATGCAGCGCGTCCCAGCGTGTCGAAAAAGTCTTTTCGCCACGCTGGGCGGATTTTCAAACTTTTGAAAAAGTTTGAAAATCCGTATTGATTGAACGCGCAAGGGGTCTTAACCCCTTGCACACATTCCCCGCTGCTCTGTCACAAAAGTCTTCTGCGGGTTTTTTACAGACTGAGCCGGACTCGCGTTTTCTGACACGAGTCCGGCTCTTTTTTGCTTTACCGCAGGAGCGTCTCGGAGAGCTCCAGGCCGGGGTTCTTTTTGATGTTGTAGTCGATGGACCAGAGGCTGGAGAAGACCAGCAGGCTGTTGCCCTTGTAGTCCTCCAGCAGCTCGGCGTCGGAGCTCAGGTTCAGGTCCTTCAGGTCGGCCACGGGGCTCTTGGTGATAAACCGCAGATGCTCATAGGGCAGGCCCTCCATGCGAAGCTCCACGCCGTACTCGCTGCGCATACGGTACTGGAAGACGTCAAATTGCAGCGTACCCACGACGCCGACGATGACCTCCTCCATACCGGTGCCCGGCACCTTAAAGATCTGAATAGCGCCCTCCTGGGCGATCTGCTCGGTGCCCTTGATAAACTGCTTGCGCTTCATGGTGTCCTTGGGGCTGACCCGGGAGAAGTGCTCCGGGGCGAAGGTGGGGATACCGGCGAAGCGGAACTTCTGCCCGGGCATACAGACCGTGTCGCCGATGGAGAAGATGCCGGGATCGAAGACGCCGATGATATCCCCGGCGTAGGCCTCTTCGACGATTTCGCGCTCCTGGGCCATCAGCTGCTGGGGCTGGGAGAGGCGCATTTTCTTATTGCCCTGGACGTGGAAATACTCCTGATCCCGCTCGAACTTGCCGGAGCAGATTCGCATAAAGGCCAGCCGGTCCCGGTGGGCCTTGTTCATATTGGCCTGGATTTTGAAGACGAAGGCCGAGAAGCCCGGGTCGAAGGCGTCGATGACGCCGCAGTCGGCCTCCCGGGACAGGGGCGGAGGCGTCATGCGGAGGAACTCCTCCAGGAAGGGCTCCACGCCGAAGTTGGTCAGAGCCGAGCCGAAGAACACCGGCGACAGACGGCCCGCCCGGACCTCGTCCATATCGAACTCCCGGCCCGCGCCCAGGAGCTCCACATCGTCCATCAGCTGCTGGTGGCGGCTCTGGCCGATGCGCTCTCCCACGGCGGGATCGGTGAGTTCGATCTCCAGCTTTTCGGCCTTATTCTTGCCCGAGAGGCCGGAGAAAAAGAGGATCTGCTGATGTTCCCGGTCATAGACGCCCTGGAACTCCTTGCCGGAGCCGATGGGCCAGTTGCAGGCGTAGGTCTCGATGCCCAGCTCCTGCTCCAGCTCGTCCAGGAGGTCGAAGGGGTCCTTGGACTCCCGGTCCATCTTGTTGATAAAGGTAAAAATCGGAATATGGCGCATGGCGCAGACCTTGAAGAGCTTCCGGGTCTGGGCCTCGACGCCCTTGCTGCCGTCGATGACCATGACGGCGGAATCGGCGGCCATCAGGGTGCGGTAGGTGTCCTCGGAGAAGTCCTGGTGGCCGGGGGTGTCGAGGATATTGATGCAGCAGCCCTCATACTGGAACTGCATCACCGAGCTGGTAACCGAGATGCCGCGCTGCTTTTCAATTTCCATCCAGTCGGACACGGCGGCCCGGCGGTTTTTCTTGCCCTTGACCGCACCGGCCTGGGCAATGGCCCCGCCGTAGAGCAGGAATTTTTCGGTGAGCGTGGTCTTGCCGGCGTCGGGGTGAGAGATAATGGCAAAGGTACGCCGCCGCCGGATTTCGTCTTGCAGAGTAGACAAGGGTATTCCTCCAGTCAAAATCAAATTGTCTCGAAGCACATCGCGGACTACATCGGCGGCTCCCTCCAGATACAAAATGTCATAACTGAGTTAGTATACCACAGCCCGGATACGTTTTCCACTACGATTTTCGCAAATTTCTCCGACTTTGCACCCCGCCCCCACATGGACCCGCTGCCGTTTCCCACTGTAGGGGCGCATTGCATATGCGCCCGGACCGCACTGCCGGGAATCGCGGGCCTGTTCGGGCGGATATATAATCCGCCCCTACGACACGCCATCGACCTGGTCCGTAGGGGCGGCTATCAGCCGCCCGTGCTGCACTGCCGCGTCGGATGCACCCGCGCCGCCGGTTCGACGGCGGGAATTCCCGCCGTGCTCCCTTGTGGAGCGGCGGGGAATGTGCTATACTAAAGAAAAAACTGCGGGAGGGATTGCCATGAAGCGTAAGACTGTGTTCTCCATTTTCCTGGGGTTGTTTCTTCTGGGCTGTGTCCTGCCCCTGCTGGCGGAGCTGCTGCTGCGGGGCGGTCTGCTGCACCCCTACGCCTGGCTCTATCAGCTGCTCAACCGGGCCGGACTGCCGCTGATCTTCTGCGGCCTGGGCGGTACGCTGACGCTGCCGGTGATGGGCAAGGCCTCCCGCCGGGGCCGGCATTTCTACCGGGTGGTGGGCATCGGCTTCCCGCTGTTTTACCTGATCACCCTGGTGGTTCCCTATCTGTGGGTCACCGCCACCTGGATCGGCGATTATCCGCCCCTCTTCGTCATCCCCGGCGTCTGCCTGGCCCTGACCATCCCCGGCAAGAGCAACACCGCCGGCAAATACGTGGCGAAAAAAGAGAAAAAGCACGGCCGGGACAAAACCGGCAAGGCCGGCGACGCCTCCGAGAAGGGATAGCATATTCCGCACATAAACAGGTTAGGAGATGGCAGGATGCTGATACGCTATTCCAGGGACGCACTCAAGTTTCTGCAGAAGCTTGATAAAAAATCGGTGGAGAGAATTCGGATTGCCATAGCCGGGTTGACGCGGCAGCCCCCTGTCGGAGATATAAAAGCCATGCAGGGAAGCCGGGATGCGCGGCTCCGTTTGCGCGTCGGAAGCTGGCGCATTATTTTCAAGTACGGCACGGAAGGCGAAATCCAAATTTTATTTATCTTAGAAATTGGAAATCGTGGGGATATCTATAAATAAGGAGGCGGAATCATGTCTGATTTAGTTATGGAAGCTGCGCGATTGATGGATATGCTGCCGGAGAGTGATCAAAACTTTGCATTTGAATTTATCAAGAAGCTGGTGCTGGCCTGGGACCCGGACTATACCAAGCTGACACCTGAGGAGGCAAAACGTCTGGATGCCGCAGAGCACAGCGGCTGGATTGACGAAACGGAGATCGACTGGTCTCAGATCGGCCAATGAAAAATATAAAACTTGTCAAGCAAGCCCGCAGCCGGTACGCATTCCGGCTTCGGGCTCCAAAATAGGAGGAACCACCCATGAATCTGCAATTTGCCCGGCGCATGGACCAGTTTGGCGCGGGGATCTTCAACCGGCTGGACGACAAGCGCCGGGCCGTGGAGGCCCAGGGCCGCCCGGTCTATAATCTGTCCATCGGCACGCCGGACTTTCTGCCGCCGGCCCACGTGATGGAGGCGCTGGCCCAGGCCGCCGCCAAGCCCGAGAATTACCGCTACGCCCTCCGGGAACGTCCGTCGCTTCTGGCAGCCGTACAAAATTGGTACCGGCGGCGGTATCAGGTGGAGCTGGCCGAGGATGAAATTCTGGCGGTCTACGGCTCCCAGGAGGGGCTGACCCACATCGGCTGGGCGGTCTGCGACCCCGGCGACGTGGTGCTGGTGCCGGACCCGGGCTACCCCATCTTCGGCATGGGCCCCTTCCTCTGCGGGGCCCGGGTGGAGACCTACCCCCTCCACGCCGAAAACGGCTACCTGCCGGACCTGGACGCCATCGACCCGGCGCTGGCCCGGGCGGCCAAGATGATGGTGGTGTCCTATCCGCTGAACCCGGTGGCGGTCTGCGCCCCCCGGCAGTTCTACGAGGATTTGATCGAATTCGCCCGGCGGTATGATATTTTGATCGTCCATGACAACGCCTACTCCGAGATCGTCTTCGACGGCCGGGAGGGCGGCTCCTTCCTGTCCATCCCCGGCGCCAAGGAGGTGGGCGTGGAGTACAACTCCCTGTCCAAGACCTACAACCTGACCGGCGCACGGATTTCCTTCGTGGTGGGCAACGCCCAGGTGGTGGAGCGGTTCCGGACGCTCCGGTCGCAGATCGACTACGGTATTTTCCTGCCGGTCCAAATCGCCGCCGAGGCCGCCCTCAACGGCCCTCAGGACAGCGTCGAGGCCCAGCGGCAGCAGTATCAGGCCCGGCGGGACGCCCTCTGCGGCGGCCTGCGGTCCATCGGCTGGGACGTGCCCGACAGCCAGGGCAGCATGTTCGCCTGGGCCCCGCTGCCCCAGGGCTATACCGACTCCGGCGCTTTCTGCCTGGAGCTGGTGGAGAAGACCGGCCTCCTCTGCACCCCCGGCGTAGCCTTCGGCCCCCTGGGCGAGGGCCACGTCCGCTTCGCCCTGGTCCAGCCGCCGGAGCAGATCCGCACCATCGTCGAAGCCGTCCGAGACGGCGGAATCCTCCGGAATTGACCGCAAGCCAGCCCGTTACCGCACCAATGGCTTGCCGCAGGGCCCCGGCCTGTGCAAAGGGCGCTGACGCGCCGCCGCCGCTGCGCGGCGGCACACCTCTCCGTCACGGCTTCGCCGTGCCCCCGGGTTGCCACTAAGCCTTCCCGGGCAGCTTCGCAGCCCGCCAAGGCAAGTGGCTGCCCAACCGCTGCGGTCGCTTCTTCCGCCGCTGGCGGCGCTCCCTTGCGGGCCTCCCCTCAAGGGGAGGCT
>DVFN01000086.1 GCA_018713205.1 Candidatus Avoscillospira stercorigallinarum
CCAATCTTTTGCCCCATCCGTGCAGTTATAAAAGGGGGAAATACATACAGTATTCCCGCCCTTTTATAACTTTCGTATGAGGCAAAATCTTTGGCCGAATGCTCTTGCCAAATTGTGCGGTGCTGCCTAAAATTCACCAATGGGGACAAAAAATCCTCCAACATGGGCACAAGTTCTGTGGACAACCTGTGGACAGCTGTGCAAAACACCAAAATTTACACGAAGCCGCAGAAATTTCCGCCGCCGGGCCCGGGAAAAGCCGCTGTTGCTTTTTGGGGTGAAAACAGCTATAGTATAATCGATTATCTTTGTGGAATGAGGCGATTTCTGTGCAGCGAATCGGATTTGACAACGATAAATACCTCTCTCTCCAGACCGAACGGATTCTGAAGCGGGTGGAGCAGTTCGGCGGCAAGCTCTATCTGGAGTTCGGCGGCAAGTTATTTGACGACTATCACGCCGCCCGGGTGCTGCCGGGCTTCCAGCCCGACAGCAAGATGCGCATGCTCCTGAAGCTCCGGGACCAGGCCGAGCTGGTGGTGGCCATCTCCGCCGACGACATCGAGAAGAGCAAGCGCCGGGGCGACCTGGGCATCACCTATGATATGGACGTCATGCGGCTCATCGACGCCTTCCGGGAGTTCGGCCTCTACGTGGGCAGCGTGGTGATGACCCGGTTCCGGGGCCAGCACAACGCCGAGGTATTCCAGCACAAGCTGGAGGCCATGGGCGTCCGGGTCTACCGCCACTACCCCATTGACGACTACCCCTCCAATATTCCGCTGATCGTCTCCGACGAGGGCTTCGGCAAGAACGACTATATCGAGACCACCCGGCCCATCGTGGTCATCACCGCCCCCGGTCCCGGCTCCGGCAAAATGGCCACCTGCCTGAGCCAGCTCTACCACGAGCACCGCCGGGGCATTCAGGCCGGCTACGCCAAGTATGAGACCTTCCCCATCTGGAATCTGCCGCTGAAGCACCCGGTCAATCTGGCCTATGAGGCCGCCACCGTGGACCTGGACGACGTCAACATGATCGACCCCTTCCACCTGGAGGCCTACGGCGAGACCACGGTCAACTACAACCGGGATATTGAGATCTTCCCGGTGCTGGAGGCCATGTTCCGCAAGATCTACGGCCACTGCCCCTATAAGAGCCCCACGGATATGGGCGTCAATATGGCGGGCTTCGCCATTGTGGACGACGAGGCCTGCCGCGAGGCCTCCCGGCAGGAGATCATCCGCCGGTACTTCGCCACGGCCAGCGCCGTCAAAAAGGGACTGGCCGCCCCGACCCAGCTGCACAAGGTGGAGGTCCTGATGCAGTCCCTGGGCCTGGAGCCCGAAATGCGGCCCGCCGTCCCCGCCGCCCGGGCCGCGGCCCAGCGCACCGGCGAGCCCGCCACCGCCATCGCGCTCTCCGACGGTACGGTCATCACCGGCAAGACCTCTGCCCTGATGGGCGCTTCCTGCGCCGCCATGCTCAACGCCCTCAAGCACCTCGCCGGTATCGCCGACCAGGTGGACCTGATCTCCCCCACGGTGCTGGCCCCGATCCAGCATCTGAAGGTGGAGCACCTGGGCAACCGCAATCCCCGGCTCCACACCGACGAAATGCTCATCGCCCTGTCCATGTGCGCCGTCACCAACCCCACCGCCGAGCTGGCCATGGAGGCCCTCAGCCGCCTCCAGGACGCCCAGGTCCACTCCACGGTCATTCTGTCCTCGGTGGACGAGAACGTCTTCAAGAAGCTGGGCGCACAGGTCACCTATGAGCCGGTCTATGAGAGCCAGAAGCTCTATCACAAGTCCTGACGGCAGCTAATTCACAATTTGTTCAGGATATTTCGATTGAAACCCCCTGTCCCCTGTGCTACACTGTTAAGGCATCACCGCACAATTGTGTCTGCGGCCTTCGCCCAATCTTTTGCCCCATCCGTGCCGTTATAAAAGGGGGAAATACATACAGTATTCCCGCCCTTTTATAACTTTCGTATGAGGCAAAATCTTCGGCCGAATGCTCTTGCCAAATTGTGCGGTGCTGCCTTAAAACTGATGCAAAAGGGGGGAATTTTTTGAAGCAGAAGTCCGTATGGCCTCTGCGTGCCGCGGGGGTTGGGATGACGTTGGTTCTGCTGGGGCTGGTCGCCCTGGGGATCTTCGCCGCCTCCCGCCGGGGCCTCGACAGCGGCGTGATCCGCGCCGGGGACCGGACGCTGGACAACACCCAGCTGGCCTATTATTATTGGAGCGAATATTTCTATTTCTCCGGCGCTTACGGCGAATATCTCGACGGTCTGGTGGATTTCTCCGTGCCTCTGGAGGACCAGGCCTACAGCGAGGACCTGACCTGGCAGGACTACCTGCTGGAGGAGACGCTTCAGACCGTCCGGGAGACCCTGGCCATGACGGCCCAGGCCGAAGCCGAGGGCTTCACCCTGCCCGCCGAGGACCAGGAGGCTCTGGAGACCGTGGTGGAGAATTTCCGCCAGGCCGCCGGGGAAGCGGGCTATAAGAGTCTTCCGGCGTATCTGGCCGCCTCCTACGGCGACGGCGCCGACGAGGAGAGCTTTATCGCCTATTTGACCGACGCCCACCTGGCCGCCGCCTACGCCGACAGTCTCTATGCGGCCATCGACCCCAGCGAGGAAGAGATTGCCGACTACTACGAGTCCCACGCCGGAGAATATCTGGAGAACTACGGCGTCACCCGCGAGGACGGACCCATGCCCCACGGCGTCTGCCTGTCCTTCGAGACCCTGGCCGAGGCCCAGCAGGTCTATACCGACTGGCAGGAGAACGGAGGGACCCACGATCTCCTCAACAACCTGGGCGCGGCGCACCTGGGCGAGACCGGCGAGCTGACTGCCGTCATCCCCGGCTCCGTGGGCGAAGCCGCCGAAGCCTGGTTCTACGACGAGGCCCGCCTGCCCGGCGACGCCGCCGTGGTCTCCGAGGAGGACGGCACGGCCTCCATCTGCTACTATGTGGCTGCCGGCGAGACAACCTATTGGCAAACCTTGGCCGAGGAGGATCTCCGCCATGAGACATACCAGAACCGGTATCTGGAAATCGTCAACGGCCTGGATTTCGCCGTCAACTACGACAAAATCCGCCTGACCCCGCCGGACGGCCTGTATGAAGCCGCGCCGTAACGCGCCCCCGGTTTCCCGCGGGGCGGCGGGTATCGCGATGTCATCCCAGGGGGATCGCCCCCTTGCATGGATCGATCATATCATTAGAAAGTGAGTGTAACCCATGAAAAACTGCAAGTACTGCGGCGCAGAGCTGGAGGACGAGGCGCTGACCTGTCCCGCCTGCGGCAAGGCCGTGGAGGACGAAGCGCCCGTAGAGGCTGCCGAGGCCGCGGAAGCCGCCGCGCCGGAAACGCCCGCCGAGCCCGAAAGCCCCAAGAAGAAGACCTCCCGCGCCGCCGTGACGGGACTGATTTTGGTGGCCCTGTTGGCCGTGGCCGTGGTGGTGGGCAAGGGCGCCTACGACCGGAACCAGTCCGCACAGCCGGATTCCGCAGTCACGGATTCCACCGAGACAGCCGAGCCCGGGGACTCCGCCGAAACCGGAGACTCCGCCGAGACCGCCACATCCACGGCGTCCGATCCGGTGACCGCCGAGGAGCAGGCCGCCAATGCCGCCCTTCACAACAATGCCTATGGCTACCGCTCCTACTCGCTGAACTTCTCCACGGACGAAGCCGGCGACGTCACCTACTCCTATCTGAACCAGGATCAGGTGACTGTCACGCTGACTCCCGAGCAGGTGGAAGCTATGATGGACACCGTCGTCGCCACTGCCGGCAGTCTCAGCCTCACCAACCGGGAGCTGCTGTACTACTATGATCAGCAGTTCTACTCCTTCTACAGTGCCTACAGCAGCATTTTGCCCTACATGATGAACACCTCCCAGGCGCTGGACGAGCAGCTGGACCCCCAGGGCCTGGGCACCTGGCAGCAGGTGTTCCTGGACGCGTCGCTCCAGGGCTTTGTGCAGACCGCGGCCCTCTATGACGCCGCCCAGGCCGCCGGCTTCACCCTGGACGAGGCTGCCCAGGCCTCGCTGGACAATCTGGAGACCGATCTGGACGCCATGGCCCAGCAGTACGGCTATTCCGATGCGGCGGCCTATCTGGCCGACTACTTCGGCCCCGCGGCGGACCTGGAGAGCTATCGCCAGTTCCTGACCGTGGCCCAGATTGCCAGCGGCTACGCCAATACCCTGGCCATGGAGCCCACCTTCACCGACGAGGAGCTCTCGGCCTATTTTGACGAGAACGCCGAGTCCATCCTGGCCAGCTACGGCGTGGAGAAGATTGACAAGAACGTGGTCAATGTCCGGCATATTCTGATCCAGCCCGAGGACACCGAGAGCGACGAGAGCTGGGCGGAAGCCGAAGCCGAGGCCCAGCGGATCTATGACGAGTGGCTGGCCGGCGACGCCACCGAGGAGAGCTTCACCGAGCTGGCCAGCGAGTACACCCAGGACCCCGGCTCCCAGAGCACCGGCGGTCTCTATGAGGACGTCTACCCCGGTCAGATGGTCACCGAGTTCAACGACTGGTGCTTTGCCGACGAGCGGGCCGTGGGCGACAGCGGAATCGTCAAGACCTCCTATGGCTATCATATCATGTACTTCTCCGGCGTGGGCAACACCGTCTACTGGAAGACCTTCGCCGAGGATCTGCTGCGCAGCGAGCGATTCTCTGAAACTCTGACCGCTCTGACCGACGCCGTGACGCAGGAGACTCACTCTGCCCTCTGCGTCCTGCTGGACCGCACCCCCCAATCCGTCCCCGTGACTGAGACTGAGACGGAGGAGACGCCCGACGCCTCCGCAGACGGCAGCGCAGCCGCCGAAACGGACGATCAGGCAGATTGATACAAGGAGGAACGTGGCCTTGAACCGTAAAATGCTGTTTTTCGTCAACCCCAAGGCAGGGCAGCTGGAGCTGCGCACCCACCTGATGGAGGTGCTGACGGTATTTACCGAGGCAGGCTACGACGTGACGGTCCACACCACCCTGGGCCGATGCGACCTGACGGACTATCTGTCCCAGGAGGCGGAACACTACGACCTGGTGGTCTGCGCCGGCGGCGACGGCACGCTCAATGAGGCCGTCTCCGGCCTGATGCGTCTGGACCGCCGTCCGCCCCTGGGCTATATCCCCGGCGGCACCGTCAACGATGTGGCCGCCACCCTGGGCCTGAGCCGCAACCCCGTGGAGGCCGCCCGGGCTATCGTCGCCGGCACGCCCTACGCCATCGACATCGGCTCCCTGGGCGGCGACCGATGGTTCACCTACGTGGCAGGTTTCGGCGCGTTCACCGACGTCTCCTATCAGACGCCCCAGCAGGACAAGCGGATTTTCGGCCGGCTGGCCTACTTTATCAACGGCGTCAAGAGCCTGGGCGAGATCCGTCCCATCCAGGTCCGCATGGAGGCCGGAGAGCAGGTCGTCGAGGACGAGGTGCTGCTGGGTCTGGTCTGTTCCACCACCAGTGTCGGCGGCTTCCGGGCCCGGCAGCCCATGGACATCAAGCTGAACGACGGCCTCTTCGAGGTGCTGCTGGCCAAAAATATCAAGACCATGGCCGACCTCAACGCCTTGGGCGCGCTGCTGCTGCGCGGCGAATTCGACCCGGCCTTCTTTCACACCCTCCAGGCCAGCCGCGTGTCCTTCACCTTCCCCAGCGAGGTCAAGTGGACCGCCGACGGCGAATTCGGCGGCGCCCGCCGTCAGGTGGACATCGTCAACCACCACCAGGCCGTGGAAATCCTGGTCCCCAAAACCGCATAACCCGTTTCATCCCCGGCCCCGGCCGGGGTTTTTTGATTCTCCCCGCCGCGTGCATGGCGGCATGTGGGCATGCCGCCCTACGGCGTTCGCCGGGAGTCCGGCGGAAATCGGGGAGCCTGCTCAGGCGTGCACACGCTGCCCGTTTCCGTTGTAGGGGCGCATTTTATATGCGCCCGGACCGCACCGCCGGGTTTCAAACAGGCTGGATTTCACCTCGTAGGGCGGGGTGCCCACACCCCGCCCATGCAGGCCCCCGGAACCACCGGGGCCGGACCATATCGCACCCGGTTCCGGCGGCATGTGGGCATGCCGCCCTACGGCGTTCGCCGGGAGTCCGGCAAAAATCGGAAGCCTGCTCGGGCGGCCATACAGGCCGCCCCTACGGTGCGCCGCACACTTCTTCCCTATTCCATCCCATCCTGCCCCTTGACATTTTCGGGCGGCTTTGCTATCATGTAGCTTGCTACGCAATTAGGTAGCGAACTACTTAATTTAAAACGAGAGGAGGGGATGACCATGCACCGGGAGAGATCGCTCTCCGGCTATCTCCGGACGCTGGCCAACGCGCTGGTGCAGGAGCTGGGCCAGGGGCTGGATACCCTGGGGCTGACTCCGGCCCAGGGCATGTTTCTCCACCGGATCTGGTACTGCCGGGAGGTCCTGGGCCAGGGCCTCTGCGCCAAGGACCTGGAGCAGTTCTTCAACATCCGGCACTCTACGGTGTCGGGCATTTTGCAGCGGATGGAGGCGGCGGGCTTTCTGACCTTCACGGTCAGCGAGCTGGACCACCGGCGCAAGCAGATCTGCCTGACCCAGAAGGCCCTGGACGCCCACGCCCAGACGGAGAAAATGATCCAGAACAACGACGCGCACCTCACCGCCGGCATGACCGAGGCCGAGCGGCAGGAGTTCCGGCGGCTTCTGAAGCTGGCGGCCAAGACCATGGGCGTGGCCGAGTGCGCCCCGTTCCCTCAAACTGAGAAGGAGGAGTAATTTTTGCTGAAATATCTATTGTCCTGTGTGCGAGAATACCGCCGTCCGGCCATCCTCGCGCCGATCTACGTGACCATGGAAGTGGTGCTGGATATCCTCATCCCCTTCTATATGGGCCGGCTGCTGGACTACGGCATCGGCCTGGCCGATATGGGCTATGTGGTCCGAACCGGCCTGCTGCTGGTGGTCATGTGCGTCCTGTCCCTGGGCTTCGGCGCTTTGTCGGGCCACAGCGCCGCCGTCGCCGCCATGGGCTTCGGCAAGAACCTGCGGCACGACATGTTCCACCATGTCCAGACCTATTCCTTCTCCAACATTGATAAGTTCTCGTCCTCTTCCATCGTCACCCGGCTCACCACCGACGTGACCAACATCCAGAACGCCTTTATGATGACCATTCGCGTGGCCGTCCGCGCCCCGGGTATGCTGATCCTGTCCATGTTCATGGCCTTCCAGATCAACACCTCTCTGGCGCTGGTGTTCCTGATCGCCCTGCCGGTGCTGGGCGTCGGCATCGTTGTGATTATGAAGTCCGTCCACCCGATTTTCCGCCGGGTCTTCAAAACGTATGACCGGCTGAACCAGGTGGTCCAGGAGAACCTCCGGGGTATCCGGGTGGTCAAGAGCTTCGTCCGCGAGGACCACGAAATCGAGAAGTTCGACAAGGTCTCCAACACCATTTTCAAGGACTTCACCAAGGCCGAGACCATCATCGCCTTCAACGCGCCGCTGATGAACTTCTGCGCCTTCGGCTGCATGACCCTGGTGGCCTGGATCGGCGCACGGCTGATTATCACCACCCACGAGACCGCCATGTCCACCGGCCAGCTGACCACCATGATTTCCTACGTCATGCAGATGCTGATGAGCCTGATGTTCCTGAGCATGATCGCCATGCAGATCATCCTCTCCCGGGCCAGCGGCGAGCGTATTGTGGAGATCCTCGAGGAGAAGTCCAGCCTGGAATCCCCGGCCAATGCCGTTCACGAGGTGGCCGACGGCTCCATCGTCTTCGACCATGTGACCTTCTCCTATCACCGCAATGCCGAAAAGCCGGTGCTCCAGGACATCGACCTGACCATTCATTCCGGCGAAACCATCGGCATCCTCGGCGGCACCGGCTCCAGTAAGTCCAGCCTGGTGCAGCTGATTCCCCGGCTCTACGACGTCCGGGAGGGCCGGGTCCTGGTGGGCGGCGTGGACGTCCGAGACTACGACCTGGAGTCCCTTCGGGACCAGGTAGCCATGGTGCTGCAAAAGAACGTGCTGTTCTCCGGCTCCATCAAGGATAACCTCCGCTGGGGCAAGGCCGACGCCACCGACGAGGAGATGATCCATGCCTGCCAGCTCTCCCAGGCCGACGGCTTTATCCGCGAGTTCCCCGACGGCTACGACACCTACATCGAGCAGGGCGGCACCAACGTCTCCGGCGGCCAGCGGCAGCGGCTGTGTATCGCCCGGGCCCTGCTGAAAAAACCCAAGATCCTGATTCTCGACGACTCCACCTCCGCCGTCGATACCCACACCGACGCCATGATCCGCAAGGCCTTCCTGGAGGAAATTCCGGATACCACCAAGCTGATTATCGCCCAGCGGGTCAGCTCCGTCCAGGACGCCGACCGGATCATCGTCCTGGAGGACGGCAAGATCAACGGCTTCGGTACCCACGAGGAGCTGCTCGAAACCAATACCATCTACCGCGAAATCTATGAATCGCAGACCAGAAAGGAGGGAGCCTGATGCCGCATCCCCACGGAAGCCGCAGCGCCATGGGCCTGAACAGCGTGAAGAAAAACACCGTCTTCCGGCTCCTGTCCTACCTCAAGAACTATAAGCTGCTGGTGGTGCTGGACATGATTGCCATCACCCTGACGGCCCTCTCCAACGTCCTGGGCATGACCTATCTGGAGGTCATCGTGGACGACTACGTCAAGCCCCTGCTGCTGGTGGACAGTCCGGACTTCTCCGGCCTGCTGGGCGTCATCCTCCAGATGGCCGCCGTCTTCGGCGTGGGCGTGGTGACCTCCCTGTTCCAGGGCATCTTTATGGCCCGGGTCGCCCAGGGCGTCCAGAAGAAAATCCGCGACGACATGTTCTACCACATGCAGCGGCTGCCCATCAAGTACTTCGACACCCACACCTTCGGCGACGTCATGAGCTACTACACCAACGACGTCGATACCCTCCGGCAGATGCTCTCCCAGAGCATTCCCCAGACCGTCTCCAGCCTGGTGACGATTGTGACCGTATTCATCACCATGCTGGTCACCAGCCCCATCCTGACGCTCTTCGTCATTGTCTGCCTGCTGCTGATGCTCCAGGCCACCAAGAAGATCGGCGGCAACTCCGCCAAGTACTTCATCGCGCAGCAGAAGAGTATCGGCAACCTCAACGGCTATATCGAGGAGATGATCTCCGGCCAGCGGGTCATCAAGGTCTTCTGCCACGAGGAGGCCACCAAGGAGGAGTTCGACCGCCGCAACGAGGAGCTCCAGGCCAGCGCCACCAAAGCCAATATCTTCGCCAATATCCTTATGCCGATTATGATGAACCTGGGCAACCTCCAGTATGTGCTGGTGGCCATCCTGGGCGGCGCCTTGGCCGTGGTCAGCCACGAGAGCCTGATTACCATGGGCGGCATCATGCTGTTCCTGCAGCTTTCGAAAAACTTCACCCGGCCGGTGTCCCAGATCTCCCAGCAGGTCAACTCCATCATCATGGCTCTGGCCGGCGCGGACCGGATCTTCTCTCTGCTGGATGAGCCCGTGGAAGAGGATCACGGCTACGTGACTCTGGTCCGGGCCCGGGAGAACCCCGACGGCACCCTGACCGAGTGCAAGGAGCGCACCGGCACCTGGGCCTGGAAGCATCCCCATCAGGCCGACGGCACCATTACCTACACCAAGCTCACCGGTGACGTCCGGCTCTTCGACGTGGACTTTGCCTACGAAGAGGGCAAGACCGTCCTCCACGACGTCAGCCTCTACGCCAAGCCGGGCCAGAAGATCGCCTTTGTCGGCGCCACCGGCGCGGGCAAGACCACGATCACCAACCTGATTAACCGGTTCTATGACATCGCCGACGGCAAGATCCGCTATGACGGCATCAACATCAACAAGATCAAAAAGCCGGATCTGCGGCGGTCCCTGGGCATGGTGCTTCAGGACGTCAACCTCTTCACCGGTACGGTCATGGACAACATTCGCTACGGCAAGCTGGACGCCACCGACGAGGAATGCATCAAGGCCGCCAAGCTGGCCAACGCCCACGACTTTATCATGATGCTGCCCCAGGGCTACCAGACGGTGCTCTCCGGCGACGGCTCCGGCCTGAGCCAGGGCCAGCGGCAGCTGCTGTCCATCGCCCGCTGCGCCGTGGCCGATCCCCCGGTGATGATCCTGGACGAGGCCACCTCCTCCATCGACACCCGCACCGAGGCCATCGTCCAGCGGGGCATGGATCAGCTGATGAAGGGCAGAACCGTCTTTGTCATCGCCCACCGGCTCTCCACGGTCCGCAACTCCAACGCCATCATGGTCCTGGAGCACGGCCGCATCATCGAGCGCGGCGACCACGACGCCCTGCTGGCCCAGAAGGGCACCTACTACCAGCTCTATACCGGCGCCTTCGAGCTCGAATAAGCCTCCCACCGCGCCTCCGGGCGCGGTGTTTTTTACCCCGCCGGTTATCGACAACAACCCCACCCGGTTCCAACACGTCCGTAAGCCGCCGCGTGCAAGGCACTCCGACGACCGCAATCCCCACAATGATGCCGTAGGGCGGGGTGCCCACACCCCGCCGCATCCAGGCCGCCGGACCCACCGGGGCCCGGAATGCGTCGCACCCGGTTCCGGCGGCATGTGGGCATGCCGCCCTACGACGTTCGGCGGGAGTCTGGCGGAAATTGCAGGCCTGCTCGGGCGGATATTCAATCCGCCCCTACGGCCAAGCGCGGGCTGGCGGGCCGATGTGGGCATCGGCCCCTACGATAGGCGAAATCATGGAGGCTTGGCGGGTGCTCCGCGAATTTCTGTTGCATCCCGCTTCAAAATGGCGTAAGATAGCTTTATTCCTAGAAATGGAGGTTCCACCATGTCTGAAATGGATTTGAAGGAACGGCAGACCGGCTCGGAGCTGGTCTTTGACGGTAAAATTCTCCACCTGTACCACGATCAGGTGGCCCTGCCCAACGGCGACCCGGCGTCGCGGGAGCTGATCCGCCACGTAGGGGCCGTGTGCGTCATCCCCATCACCGACGACGGCAAGGCCGTCATGGAGCGCCAGTACCGCTACCCGGTGGACCGGGTGCTGCTGGAGATCCCGGCCGGCAAGCTGGACAGCAAGCAGGAGGACCACGAATCCGCCGCCCGCCGGGAGCTGGAGGAGGAGACCGGCTACCATGCCGAGACCTTGATCCCCCTGGGGGTCTTCTACCCCGCCTGCGCCTACTCCGACGAGACCATCTGGATGTACCTGGCCAAGGGGCTGACCCGGGGCGAGCGCCATCTGGACGAGGACGAGTTCCTGGACGTGGAGCTGATTCCCCTGACCGACCTGGTCCGGGAGGTGCTGGCCGGGAATATCCCCGACGCCAAGACCCAAATCGCCATCTTGAAGGCCGCCGTCCACGAGGGCGTGCTGGCCGCCCAGTAAAGGAGGGCCCCATGTCCAAAAGTACCGTGCTCAACAATCTCCCCGAGGATGAGATCCTCTGGGCCGACACCAAGCGTATCCTGGGTATGCCCATCAGCTTCACCAAGTACCGGGTGGACGAGAACCGGCTCTACTGCAAGCGCGGCTTTTTGAAGGTGGAGACCGACGAGCTGCTCCTGTACCGCATTATGGACATCCGCTCCAGCCAGACCCTGGGCCAGCGGATCTTCGGCGTGGGCACCGTGGTGCTCTTCTGCACCGACAAGACCAGCGGCGTGCTGGAGCTGAAAAACATCCAGAAGCCAGACCAGGTCCGCCGGTTCCTCAGCGACCTGGTGGAGCGCCGCCGCACCGAGACCGGCGTCAAGGGCCGGGAGATCTTCGGCTCCGCCAACACCCTCCACAGCCCTGACTGCGATACCGACGGCGACGGCATCCCCGACTGCGATGAGAATTGAGGTGAAACCATGGCCAAGGACACCAAACGCTTTGAAAAGATCTACTCCAAGGGCGCGATGACCAATGTGGAAATCTGGGTGGACCGCGAAACCGGCGTCAACTACCTGTTTACCTCCAGCGGCTACGCCGGCGGTCTGACGGTCCTGCTGGACCGGGAGGGCAAGCCGGTGATCTCCCCCCTCCAGCGCCGGGACCCGGAATAACCCCCTGAATCCCAAGACGGCGAATCCCCCAATCAGGAGATTCGCCGTTTTTTGCGCTGTTTCGCACTTTAGGGCAGCACCGCACAATTTGGCAAGAGCATTCGGCCAAAGATTTTGCCTCATACGAAAGTTATAAAAGGGCGGGAATACTGTATGTATTTCCCCCTTTTATAACTGCACGGATGGGGCAAAAGAT
>DVFN01000087.1 GCA_018713205.1 Candidatus Avoscillospira stercorigallinarum
AATCTTTTGCCCCATCCGTGCAGTTATAAAAGGGGGAAATACATACAGTATTCCCGCCCTTTTATAACTTTCGTATGAGGCAAAATCTTTGGCCGAATGCTCTTGCCAAATTGTGCGGTGCTGCCCTAGATATGGCCGCCCCTACAGACCCGCTTCCGGTCCTCTCGTAGGGGCCGATGCCCACATCGGCCCGCCGGGTTCCGTGTGCAAGGCAGTCCGCCGGCCCAAAGCCTCCCCTTGGTGACCAAGGGGCCCGCAAGGGAGCGCTGCCAGTGGCAGATACAGCGACCGCAGCGGTCAGGCCGTAGGCCTGACGGAGGGGATCAGAACCGGCGGTGACTGGAGGCGAACAATCCCTCAGACTCGCTTCGCGAGCCAGCTCCCTTTACACAAGGGAGCCTGCCCTCACAGGCGCTGGGGTTGGCGGTGTTCGGCGGGAGACGGGGACCTGGTCGGGCGGCTGATAGCCGCCCCTACGGGTGCGCTTCCGGTCTTCTCGTAGGGGCCGATGCCCACATCGGCCCGCTCGGGATCGACATCAAAAGCACCGTCGCCGAACGCACACATCGTAGGGGCGCGCATGGCGCGTCCGGAACCGGGTGCGATATACGAAGGACCAGTGGTCGATGTACCCGGTTCCGGGCGGAATTTTGGCATTGCACCGGCCGCTGAAATATGTTATACTTTCTCCAATTTTATGCAAAGGAGGCGCAATGCCCATGAAACCGAGGCTACAGCAGATTTTAGCCGCAGAAACGGCCCTTTGCGGCATCAGCGAGGATGCCACCCTCCATGAGTTCGGCCTGGCCCCGGAGACCCACTACGATGTCCTGGTGGTGGCCCCAGGCTGGAAGCCCCATAAGATCATGACGGATTTCGACGTGGAGATCACCTGCACCCAGGAGCACAGCTATCTCTCCGGCTATGAGGTGAAGCACCGGGGACGCCGCATCGCCTGGATTCAGTGCTCCGCCGGGGCCAGCAGTCTGATCGACGAGCTGACCATCTGCGCCCGGCTCCAGTTTGACAAGCTGGTGTTCGTTGGGGCCGTGGGCAGCCTGGTGCCGGAAATCGGCCTGGGCGCGCTGTGTACGCCGTCCTGGAGCATCGCCGGTACGCTGGCCAACGGCTATCTCCTGGAGGATATCCGGTCCTACCAGCCCTTTGGCCGGGTCTATCCCAACGACCCCGCCTTTGTGGACCGGGTACGGGGGCTGGCGGAACAGCGCGGGTATACGCTCCGGGAGGCTCCGGTCTTCTGCACCGACTCCATCGCCTGTGAATATGCCCACCTGGATTTTATCAAGTCCTTCGGCGTGCAGCTCATCGAAATGGAGAGCAGCTCCTTCTACCTGCTGGCGGACCTGATGGAAAAGCCCGCCGTGGCGCTGCTGGCCGTGTCGGACAACTCCGCCACCGGCGACCCGCTGCTGGGCCGCACGGAGGCGCAAAAGCAGCCCTATGACCACACCCGCAAGCAGGTCATTCCCCAGCTTATTTTGGATATCGCAGCCCTGTGAGGGCGGCCCCGTGTCAATGGAACGGCGCGGGGCTGTATTTATTGTCTTCTCTTTGCCCGCCGCCAAAGGCCAATCCCCAGACAGAGCAGGGCCGCCAGGGCGAAGCTCAGGTAGATCAGTACCAGAACGTTGCCGGTGACCAGCGCGGGATCCGTCCAGCAGAAGAGGTTGGCCTCGATGGCCAGAGAATAGGGGTGGTCGGTGAGGCTGCCGCTGGCCATGAGAATCCGGTCCAGGGCCCAGGGGGCCAGATAGGTCCAGAGGCCCGTGGCCAGGAAGCAGGCCGCCGCCCGGAACCACCGTCCTATGGGCAGGTAGCGCATACCGCCCAGCCACAGCCAGGGCAGGACCAGGCACAGCAGCGCCACCGGCAGGGACGGCAGCGGGAACCAGAGGCCCCAGCCGTCGGCGGCCAGACAGACCACCAGCCAGACCGACAGAATTCCCAGATACAGCAGCGCCTTGTGCCGCCGCAGCGGCGCGGGCCAGGGAATTTGGCCGATGACCAGGGGCAGGCACACCAGGGCGATTCCGAACACCGACCAGAGGGCCGCCGAGCGGAACCAGGTCCCGCCGCTCTCCAGGCAGCTGGCCAGCAGCAGGAGCAGCAGGAAGCCGGTTCCGGCGGCCACATAGACCAGACCCCGCCGCCCCTGGAGCGGGAGCTGCCGCACGAATACCGGGCCGAAGACCAGCCAGACTCCGAAGAGAATGGCGGCAGCCGTCGTAAAAAACCAGGAGCCGACGCCGCAGTAGAGGAAGTTGATCCCCAGGGCCAGCAGAATCAGGACGGTTTCCCCGGCCAGATAGAGGGAGGCCTTCCGTCCGGACAGTATGGACGGCAGCGGGACTCGCCGCAGCACATAGGGGCCGCATACCAGGCCCGCGCCGAAGAGAATCCAGGCCATGGCCACAAAGAACCAGTCGCCGCCGGTGTAGAGGCAGCAGACCGCCAGCAGCAGCAGGAGCGACCCGGTAAAACCGCCCAGAACCGCTATGCCGCGCCAGCGCGGGGGCGTCACCGTGGGCAGCAGCGTCAGCGAGGCGGCCATGGCCTCCGCCGTGACCACGATCCAGAACCAGTCCAGCGTGTGCTGCCCGGCCAGATTGCCGATCAGGCAGCCCAGGGCCGTGAGCCCGTACAGACAGAGCTGAATCAGCCGGTAATTCCGCAGCAGCCGCAGATACTGCCGGGCCAGCTGGGCCGCCCGGCGGCCCTCCACGTCCTCCGCCGAGGACAGCAGCTCCTTTTCGCTGATTTGCAGCACGGCGCAAATCGACTGCAGCAGCGTGATATCGGGATAGGCCAGCCCCCGCTCCCACTTGCTCACGGCGGAATCGGTGACGAAGAGCTGCTCGGCAAATTCCTTCTGGGTCATCCCCAGCTCCTTGCGCCGCTTTTGGATATAAGCGCCGAAGGATTGTTTGTTCTCCATATATATCCGCTCCTTGACTTGGGATTGGCCTTGCAAGACTGTCTGCATCATAGAAGCTGTAGGGAGAGAAGTCAAGCAAATCCGGAGAATTTGCCGCTCGACCGTTGGGAAAGTTCCAAAATAGTTCGAAGAATGGAGACGATTTCGGAACTTTCACAACGAATTCGCCAATGCTGCGCCGGAACAAAATAACCCGCCGGAGCCAAGCTCCGGCGGGCGGTTTTTAGCCCAGGGCTTTTGTTTTTTCGCAGGCGGCCACGACGGCGTCGATGACGGCGGACCGGAAGGCCCGCTGCTCCAGGGTCTGGACGCCGACGATGGTGGAGCCGCCGGGGGAGCAGACGGCGTCCTTCAGCGCGCCGGGGTGTCTGCCGCTCTCCAGGGCCAGCGCCGCCGAGCCCAGGACCATCTGGGCCGCGTAGGTGAGGGCCTTGTCCCGGGGCAGGCCGCAGAGGACGCCGCCGTCGGCCAGCGCCTCCAGGAACAGGTCCACAAAGGCCGGTCCGCAGCCGGTGACCGCGCAGCCCGCGTCGATCAAATGCTCCGGCAGGGGGTCCAGCCGCCCCGCCTGGGCCAGCGCCGTCTGAAACAGGGCCAAGGCCTCGCCGGTCACGTTGCCGGTGTGGTCGTAGAGGATCATCCCCTGTCCCACCGATACCGGCGTGTTGGGCATGATGCGGATTACCGGATAGTCTGCCCCGGCCAGCGCGCGGACCTTGGCGATCTGGACGCCCGCCGCCATGGACACCAGGGTAAAGGGCGTCGTCCGCGCCGCCAGAATGGGCTTGAGCTCCTCCAGCAGCGCCCCAATCACCTGGGGCTTCACGCCCAGGAACATCATATCACAGGTTTCGGCGATCTCGCGGTTGGAGGCCGCCCGGCCGCCCAGCTCCGCCGCCAAGGCCTCGGCCCGGGCCGTGTCCCGGTCGGCCAGGACCAGCGACGCGGGGTCGATGCTCCGGGCCGCCGCCCGGGCCAGAGCCCCGCCCATATTGCCTACGCCGAAAAATCCAATGGTTCCCTTCATGTTATCTCACCTGTCCGTTTCCGCGAATGATATATTTGTAGGTGCACAGCTCCTCCAGCCCCATGGGGCCCCGGGCGTGGAGCTTCTGGGTGGAAATGCCCATTTCACAGCCCAGGCCGAACTCGCCGCCGTCGGTGAACCGGGTGGAGCAGTTGAGGTACACCGCCGCGCTGTCCACGCCCCGGCCGAAGCGCTCGGCGGCGGCGGCGTCAGCGGTGACGATGGCCTCGCTGTGGCCGGTGGAGTGGCGGGCGATATGGGCCATGGCCTCGTCCAGGGAATCCACCACCTTGACGGCCAGAATGTAGTCGAGGAATTCCGTGTCGAAGTCGTCGGGGCCTGCCGGCGTGCCGGGAATCAGCGCCGCCGCCTCGGGGCAGAGCCGGAGCTCCACGGGCTGCTTGCCATCGGCGATCCGGTCGTCCACCAGCCGGGCCTTCAGCCGGGGCAGGAAATCCGCCGCCACCTCCCGGTGGACCAGCAGCACCTCCTCGGCGTTGCAGACCGACGGGCGGCTGGTCTTGGCGTTCTCCACAATCCGCAGGGCCATGTCCAGGTCGGCGGCCTTGTCCACGTAGACGTGGCAGATGCCGGTGCCGGTCTGGATGCAGGGGACCTTGGCATTTTCGGTGACGGCCCGGATCAGGCCCGCGCCGCCCCGGGGGATCAGCAGATCCACATAGCCCACGGCGGTCATCAGCTCGTTGGCGCTCTGACGGGTGGTGTCCTCCACCAGGGAGATCAGGTCGGCGGGCAGGTCGGCGGTCTCCAGTCCGGCCTTCATGGCCGTGACGATGGCCCGGGCCGACCGGTACGCCTCCTTGCCGCCCCGGAGGACGCAGGCGCTGCCCGCCTTGAGGCACAGCGCCGCCGCGTCGGAGGTGACGTTGGGCCGGGATTCGTAGATAATCGCCACCACGCCCATGGGCACGCCCACCAGCTGGATGGTCAGGCCGTTGGGCCGCTGGAGCTGCCGCCGGACCTGTCCCACCGGGTCGGGCAGCTGGGCCACTTGGCGGATGCCCTCGGCCATACCGGCGATCCGGTCCCGGCTCAGGGCCAGCCGGTCCAGCATCACCGGCGAGATGTGGTCCCGGGCCGCCTCCAGGTCCAGACGGTTGGCGGCCAGAATCTCGTCGCAGGCGGCCTCCAGAGAGGCGGCCATGGCCAAAAGGGCCTGGTTTTTCCGGTCGGTTCCGGTCTGGGCCAGGGTGGGGGCCGCGGCCTTGGCGGCAATCAGCAGTTCCTGGGTGGTCATAGGGCAGGTCTCCTTCCTAAAAATCGGGTGCCGACGGCCTTGCCGTCGAAGAGGTCGTATAAGAGCTCGGGCTTCTGGCCGTTGGTGATGACCATGTCCATGCCCGCGCCGCAGGCGATTTCGGCGGCCTTGAGCTTGGTGGCCATGCCGCCCGAGGCCAGCGCCGACCCGGCGCCTCCGGCCAGCGCCCGGAGCTTGTCGGTGACTGCCTCCACCACCGGGATCAGCCGGGCGTCGGGGTTTTTATGGGGGTCGGCGGTGTAAAGCCCGTCGATGTCCGACAGGAGAATCAGCAGATCCGCCCCCACCAGCTGGGCCACGATGGCAGAGAGGGTGTCGTTCTCGCCGATGGTGGTCTCGATGCCGATTTCGTCGGTGGCCACGGCGTCGTTCTCGTTGACGATGGGCAGGGCCCCGTAGGAGAGCAGCCGCTCCAGGGTGTCGTGGAGGTGGGCGCTGCGCCGGGGGTCCCGGACGTCCTCGGCAGTCAGCAGAATTTGGGCCACGGTGTGGTGGTATTCCGAAAAGAGCTTGTCATAGAAGTACATCAGCTCGCACTGGCCCACGGCCGCGGCGGCCTGCTTGCCGGGCATATCCTGGGGCCGCCCGGGCAGGCCCAGCTTGCCCACGCCCATGCCGATGGCCCCGGAGGTCACCAGCACCAGCGCGTGCCCGGCGTTTTTCAGATCGCTGAGAATTTTGCACAACAGCTCCACCCGGCGGATATTCAGCCGCCCCCCACTGTGGGCCAAGGTCGAAGTGCCGATTTTGACGACAATACGCATGATGATCTCCTTTTGAAGTTTGTTTCCGCAGCCGCCATTCTCTGGCTGCTGCTGTGCGCCGAAACCCTGCGGGAAGCTTTCAGTGCGGCAGCACCTCTCAGTCAGCCTACGGCTGACAGCTCCCCTCAAGGGGAGCCTTCCCTCTCAGGCAACGGGCCCAAAGCCTCTCCTTGAGGAGAGGTGGCACGCGAAGCGTGACGGAGAGGTGTGCCGCCGCGCAGCGGCGGCGGCGCGAGAGCGCCCTCTGCACACGCCGAGACTCTGCGGAAAGCCTTCGGTGCGGCAACACCTCTCAGGCGCTACGCGCCAGCTCCCCTCAAGGGGAGCCTTCCCTCTCAGGCAACGGGCCCAAAGCCTCCCGCATGGGGACCGTCGGGGGTGTGCGCAAAGGACGCTTTTCTGCATTGCTTGCCTAGAGTGTACAACAAATCCCGGCCAAAGGCAATGAGTATTTTCGGTTTCTTCCCGGGGGCGGTTGCCAGCGGCCTGGGAATCTGGTACAATGGAACTACCATATAAAATAAGGAGAAGCGACATGCGGATCACAACAAAAGAAAATGACATTGAGTCTATCCTCTACTCCGAGAAGCAGATTGCGGCCATGGTGGAGACCCTGGGCGAGAAGCTCACCGAGGACTACGCGGGCAAGCGGCCTGTGATGGTGTGCGTGCTAAAGGGCGCGTCGGTGTTTTTCACGGACCTGTGCCGGGAAATTGACCTGAATCTGGATATGGACTTTATCAGCGTCTCCAGCTACGGCCTGTCCAGCAAGTCCTCCGGCGTGGTGAAGCTCAACAAGGACGTGGACATCGATATCACCGGCCGGGACGTCATCCTGGTGGACGATATCATCGACTCGGGCCTGACGCTCCAGCACCTGAAGCAGCTCTTCTCCACCCGCGGCCCCAGCAGCGTTAAAACCATCGCCCTCCTGGATAAGAAGGTTCGCCATGACCCCGCCCTGACCCCGGATTACATCGGCTTCCAGTGTCCGGACCACTTTGTCGTCGGTTACGGCCTGGATTACGCCAATAACTACCGGAATCTCCCCTATATCGGGATTCTCAAGCAGGAAGTCTACAAATAACGCTTGTCCGCGTCGGACGAACATTCGATATAATCGAATGAGATCATCATACTGCACAGGGAAAACCGCCGAAAACCCGGCGGTTTTTCTTAATGCTGTGCAAATCCGACAAGTTGCATTTGTAAAATCTCCGTAAAATCTCCAGCCTGTCGGCTTGCCAACGACTGGGTTTCATGATAAAGTGAATATACATTATTCAAAAGGGAAAAGTATTGATTTCTGCCAATTTTTCAGGAAACCTTTTTATTATTTGGGAGGCAACAATGAAGAAAGTCGGAATTATCATGGGAAGCGACAGTGACCTGCCCGTGGTGGAGAAGGCCATTGACACGCTGAAATCCTTCGGCGTCGCACCCGAGGTCCACGTCTACTCCGCCCACCGCACCCCTGCCGAAGCCCTGTCCTTTGCCCGGAACGCCCGGCAGAACGGCATCGGGGTCATCATCGCCGCCGCCGGAAAGGCCGCCCATCTGGCCGGTGCGCTGGCTGCCAACACCACCCTGCCGGTCATCGGTCTGCCGGTCAGCTCCCACACCCTAGACGGTATTGACGCGCTCTTATCCACGGTCCAGATGCCCTCCGGCATTCCGGTCGCCACCGTGGCCATCGACGGCGCAGTCAATGCCGCTTTGTTGTCTATAGAGATGCTGGCCATCGCCGACGAAACCCTGGCCGCCAAGCTCCAGGCCAAGCGCGACGCCGACACCGCCGCCGTCCTCAGCAAAAACGCCGCCGTCGAAGCCCGTTTCAACGGGTAAGATAGCCAAAAGCCTCCCGGTTTTCTCGTAGGGGCGGGGTTTATCCCCGCCCGCGCCGGGGTGCGTTCAGCGAAAACCTTGGGCATCACCGCACAATTGTGTCTGCGGCCTTCGCCCAATCTTTTGCCCCATCCGTGCAGTTATAAAAGGGGGAAATACATACAGTATTCCCGCCCTTTTATAACTTTCGTATGAGGCAAAATCTT
>DVFN01000088.1 GCA_018713205.1 Candidatus Avoscillospira stercorigallinarum
AAAGATTTTGCCTCATACGAAAGTTATAAAAGGGCGGGAATACTGTATGTATTTCCCCCTTTTATAACTGCACGGATGGGGCAAAAGATTGGGCGAAGGCCGCAGACACAATTGTGCGGTGATGCCCTAGAGCCACACCGGCAGCAGAGGCCGCCCCCGGCGGCGGGCGTAGGCCACAGTGCTGGCCGTCCCGCCGCCGCTGCCGTCATAGACGGTAATCAGCACGTCGGACCGGTCCACCAGCACCCGGTTGCGGCGGAGCATACAGCCGGGCGTGTACGCCGGCTCCAGCACCGTGACCGCGTCACAGGCGGCCAGCAGCCGGGTCCAGCGGTCCCGGTCGGCCGCGGGCCAGCCGCCCGCCTGGGAGGGACAGGGCACCAAGGCCTCCAGCCGGAGGTCCAGCCCGCCGTTCCGCAGCGCCAGCACCGCCTCGGCAAAATAGGTGTCCGCGCCTCGGGCCATGCCGCAGAGAAAGGTTCCGCAGCCCGCCGCCGCGGCTTCCGCAATCCGGCGGCCAAGCACCGTCTTCAGCGCCGCGCACCGCGGGTCCGTCTCATCGCCGCCCCAGGGCAGCCGCCGGTGCCCCGTAAATCCGCAGACCATCGGCCGCTCCTTTCCCCCGCCTTTCAAGACGAGTTTTTTCTCCTTCGGTTGCGTCTCACCAGTATACCACGTTCGTCCCGAGAAAAAAAGCGCTTGCAAATTGTTTTCGCCGGTGTATAATGAAATTACAAACAAATGAATAGATGTCTTCAGGGCAGGGTGTGATCCCCGACCGGCGGTATAGTCCGCGAGCGTTTGCTGAACCGGTGTGATTCCGGTACCGACAGTAAGGCCAAATTGGCACGAGTCTGGATGGAAGAAGATGTGTGTACAGATTCCCCCGTTGAATTGTAGCACCTGGAAGGCATTGCTTTCAGGTGTTTGAATTTTTCGGGAGGGTTTTTATGAACGCATTCCTGCAAACCGTCGCGGACAACGCCGCCTTTCTGCTGACCTGCCTGGCCATCTTCGCCGGACTGGTCGTCCTGGCCTGGATCGTGGAGCGCTTCCTGCTCCCCAGCCGGCGCCATCTGTCCCCGGCCAAAACCATCAGCTTTGTGGCCATGTTCTCGGCCCTGGCGGGCGTCATCATGCTCTTTGAGATCCCGCTGTTCTTCGCCCCCAGCTTCTATAAGATGGACCTGAGCGAAATCCCCGTGCTGATCTGCACCTTCTACCTCGGGCCCGTGGCCGGCGTGGTCTGCGAGCTCTTAAAGGTTGCCGTCAAGCTGCTGCTCAAGGGCACCACCACCGCCTTCGTGGGCGATTTCGCCAACTTCGCCGTGGGCTGCTCCATGGTGCTGCCCGCTTCCCTGCTCTATCACTGCAAGAAGAGCAAGTCCATGGCGCTGGTGGGTCTGGCCGTGGGCACGGTGGTGATGGCCGTCTTCGGCAGCGCCTTCAACGCCTTCTACCTGCTGCCCAAGTTCGCCCAGCTCTACGGTATGCCCCTGGACGCCATTATCGGCATGGGAACCCAGGTCAACCCCGCCATTACCAGCGTCGGCACCCTGGTGCTTTTCGCTGTGGTCCCCTTCAACCTGCTCAAGGGCGTCGTGGTCTCGGCGCTGACCCTGGTCCTCTATAAGCGCGTGGAGCGGCTGTTCTTCCGCAGCGCGCAGCCCAAGGCCCAAGCTCACTCTACATTGTAACGGCCCGGGCCGGGACATGTATGACAAGGTTGTAAACTTTTTGTAACTTCTGTGACATACATTGGCGGACCGGCACAAACCGGTCCGCTCAGACTGTCGAAAAACCTCGCTGAAGATGTCTGTGACAGAGCAGCGGGGGAAGTGTGAAGGGGGCAAAAAGCCCCCTTCGCGTTCAATCAACACGTATTTTCAAACTTTTTCTAAAGTTTGAAAATACGCACAGCGTGGCGAAAAGGCTTTTTCGACACGCTGTGGCGGACGCCCCAGCATGGGGCGTCCGCCTTTGATTCAATCATTTACATCCGCTCCGGGGCGGCGAAGCCCAGGAGGTCGATGGAGGTCTCCAGCACCCGGCGGGTGAGATCCATCAGGGCCACGTAGCCGGCCTGCTTGGCCTGGTCGGGCTCGGCCAGAATGCGCGTCTCGTGGTAGAACTTATTGGCCGCCCCGGCCAGCTCGTAGATATAGGCGCAGATGGCGTTGGGGGCGTTGTCCTGGTAGGCGGCCTGAAGGCCGTCGGCGAAGCGGGTCAGCACCAGCATCAGGTCCTTGGCCTCCTTGGTCTCCGGGGGCAGCACGGCCTGGGCGTCTACAGCCGCGCCGTACTTATTCAGAATGGACTTGATGCGGACGATGGTATAGAGGATATAGGGGCCGGTGTTGCCCTCGAAGGCTGCGAACCGCTCCAGGTCGAAGACATAGTCCTTGGTGGGCTGGTTGGAGAGGTCGCCGTATTTCAGCGCCGCCATGGCGATGAGCCGGGCGGTCTCCTCCACCGCGGTCTGGTCCACCACCTGATTTTCGGTGATCTTCTGGCGGACGTAGTCGGTGATCTCGCCGATCAGCCGCTCCAGCCGCATGACGCCGCCCTCCCGGGTCTTGAAGGGCTTGCCGTCCTTGCCGTTCATGGTGCCGAAGCCCAGGTGCTGCAGCTCCACGGTTTCGGGGACGATGCCGCTCTTGCGGGCCGTGCGGAACACCTGCTCAAAGTGCAGCGCCTGACGCTTGTCGGTGAGATAGAGGACCTTGTCCGGCTTGAAATCCTCCATCCGCTGGACCAGGGTGGCCAGATCGGTGGTGGCATAGAGGGTCGCGCCGTCGGACTTGACCAGGATGCAGGGCGGCACCTCCTTGGTGTCGGTGGGCTGCTGGACATCCACCACCAGCGCGCCCTCGGACTCAGTGACGATGCCCTGGGCCTTCATCCGCTCCAGCATCGGCGGGATATAGGGCTGCGCGTCGCTCTCGCCCAGCCACACGTCGAAATGGACGTCCAGCTTGTCGTAGTTCTTCCGCAGATCCTCGGTGGAGATGCGCATAATGTGATCCCAGAGGGCCTTGTAGCCCCGGACGCCGGTCTGGAGCAGATAGGTGGCGTCATGGGCCCGGCGGGCGAAGTCCTCGTCCACCTTGCTCTTGGCGCTGGCCGTGGGATAGATCTCCTCCAGCTCGGAGATGGTGAAGGGCGCTTCGGCGGGGTAGTCGCCGGTGAAGTCCAGATCAAAATAGGGCAGCTCGGGCCGGCGCTCGTGGAGCTCCTCGATAATCAGGCCCATCTGCAGGCCCCAGTCGCCCATGTGGATATCGCCGATGACCTTGTTGCCGAAATAGCGGCCGATGCGCTTGACGCTCTCGCCGATGATGGCAGACCGCAGATGGCCCACATGGAGGGGCTTGGCCACGTTGGGGCCGCCGTAGTCCACCACCACGGTCTTGGGGCTGGCCTCCCGCTCCAGGCCGTAGGCGGGCTCCACCGCCATCCGCGCCACGTAGTCCCGCAGATAGGCCGGGTCCGCAGTAAAGTTCAGGAAGCCGGGTCTGACGGCCTCCACCCGGGCGAACATGGCCTCGCCGCGCAGCTGGGCCGCCACAGCCTCGGCCAGCTCCAGCGGCGGCCGGTGGGCCTGCTTGGCCGCGGGCATGGCGCCGTTGCACTGGTATTCGCACAGGTCCGGCCGGTTGGACACCGTGACCTTGCCCAGGTCCGCCGGGAGTCCCGCCGCGGCAAAGGCGTCCGACACCCGCCGGGAGATAAGATCGATGAATTTTTCCATACTGAACTTCCTTTTCTTCTGTTTGCCGGTGGGTTCCGGCCGCATGTTACTTTAGGCAGCACCGCACAATTTGGCAAGAGCATTCGGACAAAGATTTTGCCTCATACGAAAGTTATAAAAGGGGTGGGAATACTGTATGTATTTCCCCCCTTTTATAACTGCACGGATGGGGCAAAAGATTGGGCGAAGGCCGCAGACACAATTGTGCGGTGCTGCCTTTATTATACCAGAGGTTTCCCCCGGCGTAAAGTCTAAAAGAACAGCCTGGCCGTTACGGAAGCCATCAAAAAGCCGGTACAGTCGGCAATCAGCGCCGCCGGGATGGCATAGCGGCTCCGCCGGATTCCAGCTGCGCCGAAGTAGACGCTGACCACATAGAAGGTGGTCTCGGTGCTGCCCAGGAGGACGGCCGCCGTCCGGCCCGGCATGGAATCCACGCCGCAGGCCGCCATGATTCCGCCTCCCACGGCCAAGGCCGCGCTGCCGGACACCGGTCGGATCACCGCCAGGGGCAGGACCTCCGGCGGCAGCCCCGTGACTGCGCAGACCGGCGCGAGAAACGCGGTCAGCGCCTCCATCGCGCCGCTCTCCCGGAGCAGCGCCACGGCGGCCAGCAGCACCACCAGCGCCGGGACCACGGTTTTCATCACCTGGAGTCCCTCTCCCGCCCCGGTAATCAGCAGGGTATAGGCATCCCGCTTTCCGGCCAAGGCCGCGCAGCACAGCGCCGCCAGCAGCCCCGGCACCAGCAGATCCGTCAGCGTACCCATTTCGACAAAAGCTTGGCGGCCAGCAAGCCCGCCGCCACGGAGCAAAGGGACGTGACCCACACGGCGGGCAGGATGTCCAGCGGCACGGCCGCGCCCAGACTGGCTCGGAGCGCCGCCACCGTGGCCGGAATCAGCTGCACCGAGGCCGTGTTCAGCACCACCAAACGACAGAGCTCATCGCTGGCCGCGTCCCGGTCTCCGGCCATCCGTACCGCCGCCCGCAGCCCCAGAGGCGTCGCCGCGCTGCCCAGGCCCAGCAGATTGGCCGCCACATTGCCGCTGAGCGCCTCCCGCGTCTCCCGGTCGGACCAGGCCCGGGGGAACAGCCGGGAGAGCGCCGGCGTCAGGAGCCCCGCCAGCCGCGCCGTGGCCCCCGTGGCCTCCATCACCTTCGACAGGCCGCACCAAAGACAAATCGGTCCCGCCAGGCGCAGCGCCAGCGTGATGCCCTCCCCGGCTCCGTCCAGCAGCGCCGCCGTCAGCCCGCCCAGCCGCCCCCCTGCCGCGGCGCAAAGCAGCGACAGAACCAGAGCCCCAACATATACCAGTGCCATTTTTACACCTCCTGCGGTTGATTGGTTTTATGCTCCATTTCCAGACTCTATCGTCTTGTATTCGGTATTATCGCACAATTTATGAGAAGTAAACTAACTAAAAATAGTGCAATTACTCTATAGACGTTTGCATATTCTTCCTGTTATAATGAGTTTATTCGACAAAAAGCTGTTCATTGCGCTGGAAGGAAGTGTATCATTTTGAAATCGACAGGGATCGTACGTAAAGTGGACGAACTGGGTCGGATCGTATTGCCCATTGAACTGCGTCGCACATTGGACATCGGGGAAAAGGATGCGTTAGAAATCTATGTGGATGGCGGGTCTATTATTTTGAAAAAATATGCCCCCTCCTGCGTATTTTGTAACGACACCAAGGGTGTGACCAACTACAAGGGAAAAAACGTCTGCGCCGCCTGTATGCGGGAGCTGAAGCGCCTGTAATTCGCGACACAACAAACGCGCCTCCGGAGTACCGGGGGCGCGTTTTCAGCGTGTAGAACATGTCTTTTCTCCTCACTGGACGGATTTTCAAACTTCCGGGGAGGTTTTTTACAGTCAGCGCAGGAGAGGAAGCGTTGAACTCCAGCGCGAAGCGCAACCCGGTTTGGGCGGATATACAATCCGCCCCTACGGACACGCCTTGGGGGTTTATCCCCGCCCGGAAACCGGTGCTTTGCGCCGAGGTTTGATGATTCGCCTCGTAGGGGCCGATGCCCACATCGGCCCGTCAGCCCGCGGGTCCGAGGCTTTCCGCCAAGCGCACCATCCCCCGTCTATATCGTAGGGGCGGATTATATATCCGCCCGGAAGCCGGTACGGTATGTCCCGGGCCCCGGTGGTTGCGGCGGCTGGGCACGGGCGGCCATGCAGGCCGCCCCTACAGGGAAACCGGGGGCGCGTTTTAGTTTCGGCGTTTTCTACGGCTGGGAAGCCGTCACGGTGTAGGAGCCCTCCACCGCGTCCTCGTTGGGGTAGAACTGCAGGGCTGTTTGGGCGAGACAGAAGGCCCCGGAGCGGTTGGGGGAAGCGGCTCCGGTCACCGGGTACTGGAGCCAGCTGTCCTGGTGGATGTAGTTGATCCAGCAGTCGATGAGATAGCCGTCCACGTTCTCCGCAATGGTATAGCACACGTAGCCCCGCCGGTTCTCGGCCTGCAGGGGCAGCGAGAAGGCCGCATACGCCGCCGTCCGAGACTGACTGCCCCAGAAGATGGACTGGTTGGTGTAGCTTTTGGTGCCGAGAAAGTAGTAGGGCGCGGTGTAAGTCTTGCCGTCCATCTCGCACAGGACCCGGCCCGACAGGTCCCGGTCCCAGATCCGGCGCTCCTGGGCGGACAATGCTTCCAGCGCCCGGTGCAGGGCCTGCTGCCGCTCCTGCCGCAGCAGCGCCTCCTCCGGGGTGGGATCCCGGGCCGGATAGTCCGGCGGCAGGTCCTCCAGCGACGCTGCACGCTTCCCCTGCCGGGCCTTGTTGAGGGCGGCGTTCCGGGCCAGGGCCGTCAGCCAGGCGGTGAAGCTGCCCCGGTCCGGGTCAAAGTGTTCGATCTTATCCCAGACCCGCAGGGCAATCTCCGAAAGACACTCCTCCCGGTCCTGGGCATCGGGCAGAATGGGCCCCAGGATATAGCGGAGCAGCGGCCCATAGTGGGTCAAAAACGCCGCCGCCCCGGCCTCGTCCCGGTCCTTCAGCTGCTGAACAATATCCCGCTCCACGCCCGTCCCCCCTTTTCGTGTTTCTATTCTATCATACAGACGAAATACAAAAAACCCACGGTTGCCGTAAGAATACCCCGTAGGGCGGCTATCAGCCGCCCGCGGGCGCATGCTATGCGCCCCTACGGTTTTGTGGGTTGTTCAGCCGGTTCGGATGCCAGACCTTGTCACAGGCGACGCCCACGGCGTCGGCCAGGAACCAGCCGATGGGCACCGACATCCAGATCCCCGTGACGCCGATGGCGGGAATGGCCGAGAGGCCGTAGGCCAAGGCCACCCGGGCGCCCAGGGAAATCACGGTCAGCACCACCGACATGCCCGGGCGGCGGACGGCCCGGTAATAGCCGTAGAGCAGGAACAGCAGACCGATCAGGCAGTAGAAGCTGCCCTCGATTCGGAGATACGCCTGCCCGATGTCCAGAATTTCCGTCTCTCCGGGCTCGACGAAAAGGCCCATCAGCGGCCGGGCCAGCAGGAACACCGCGGCGGAGATGATCAGGCAGAAGACCGTGGAGGTCAGAACGGCGCTTCGGACGCCGTCGCGGATTCGCTCCCGCTTCTCCGCGCCGAAGTTCTGGGCGACAAAGGTGGAAAAGGCGTTGCCGAAGTCCTGGACCGGCATATAGGCGAAGGAGTCGATCTTCACCGCGGCGGCAAAGGCCGCCATGACCGCCGGGCCGAAGGAGTTGACCCGGCCCTGGACCATCAGAATGCCGAAATTCATCACCGACTGCTGGACCGACGTCAGAGACGAGAGCCGCAGAATCTCCGCCATATCGCCCCGGTCGTAGCGCAGATCCTGCCGCCGGATTCGGATCTCCGGGCAGCGAATCCAGCCGTAGATCCCCAGTCCCAGGCCGGAGACGTATTGGGCGATGACCGTGGCTGCCGCCGCGCCCGCCACGCCCCAGTGAAACGCCAGGACGAAGACCAGGTCCAGGCCGATATTGAGGACCGCCGCCACGGCCAGAAACAGCAGCGGGGCCACGGAATTGCCCAGGGCCCGGAGCAGACAGGCGAAGAAGTTATAGAGGAACGTGGCGGCGATGCCGAAAAAGATCACGAAGAGATACGCGGCCATCAGGCCCCGGCATTCGTCGGGCACCTGGAGCAGCGTCAGAATGGGCTGGAGGAAGACAAAGACCAGCACATTGAGCACGGCCGTCACCAGGGCGATGAGGCCGAAGGAGAGGACGATGCCCCGGCGCAGCCGCTCCCGCTGCCCCTGGCCCCAGCAGATGGAGAAGAACACGCCGCTGCCCATGGACAGGCCCAGGAGGATGGAGGTCAAAAACGTCATCAGCGTATAGGACGAGCCCACCGCCCCCAGGGCGTCGCTGCCCAGATACCGGCCCACGATCAGCGTGTCGGCGATGTTATAGCACTGCTGGAGCAGGTTGCCCACCATAAAGGGCCAGGCGAACCGCAGCAGCGCCGGGGCAATGGGCCCCCGGGTCAAATCTCCGCGCACAGCCCTTCCCCTCCCTTTCGTGTTTCCCGCAGCATCTGACAGAGAATGCCCGCCGCCGGCTCCGGGGGCCGGGCCGGATTGGTGACCAGACAGACGTTCCGCTCCGGCAGGGGCTCGGTCAGACGGATTTCCACCACCGAGCCGCTGGCCAGCGACGGCCGCGCCAGCTGCTCCAGAAGGAAGCCCAGGCCCAGGCCGCCCTGGACCAGGGGCAGAATCTGGCCCACCGCCGCCACCTGGATATCCGGCGCGTAGACCAGGCCCCGGTCGGCGAAGAAGTCCCGGTACAGGTCATAGGCCTGGGTCTCCTGGCCCAGGCAGACCAGGGGCTCCCGCAGCAGCTCCGCCGGGGTCAGGGGCTTGCGGGCCAGCGGCGCAAAGCTCTGGGCGCCCAGGATGATATCCCGGAAGGTGGTCAGCTCCTCCGCCTGGAGCTGCTCCAGGTGCGTCGGCGAGCTGACCAGGGCCAGCTCCACCGCGCCGGTGCGCAGCGCCTCCAGGGCGCTGGGGGTGGTGTGGTTGGTGATCCGCAGGCGGACGCCGGGGTAGGCCTGGTGGAACCGCCGCAGCACCGGCAGCAGCAGCGTATAGAGCGCCGTCTCAGTGACGCCGATGGTCACCAGGCCCTCCCGCAGCATCCGGCCGCTGGCCAGCTCCCGCTCCCCCGCCTCCAGATGGGCCTGGGCCGCCTGGACGTGGTGAAAGAGCCGCTCCCCCTCCGCCGTCAGCAGCACCCCCCGGTTGGACCGCTGAAACAGACGGCAGCCCAGCTCCTGCTCGAGATTTTGAATGGCCCGGGTCACGTTGGGCTGATTGCTCTGGAGGGCCTGGGCCCCGTGGGTGAAGCTCCCCGCCTGGGCCACGGCGTAGAACACCCGGTATAGATCATAGGAAATGGCCATGGCATTCCTTTCTATATCAATTTGATATATCGGTTATAACAAATATACATTTTACATATTTCGCTTCCCTTAGTATAATACCTCAGGTCCCGGGATGCAAGAGCCCGGCCTATGGGAGGGAAAGAGATCTATGAATCAAGATTTAACGGTGGGAAAGCCCAGCCGGGTGCTGTGGAACTTCTGTCTGCCGCTCTTCGGCAGTATCGTGTTCCAGCAGCTGTACAACATTGCGGACAGTCTGGTGGCTGGACGCTTCGTCGGCGAAAACGCCCTGGCCTCGGTGGGCAACAGCTATGAAATCACGCTGATTTTTCTGGCCTTCGCCTTCGGCTGCAACATTGGCTGCTCGGTGATCGTGGCCCAGCTCTTCGGCGCGAAGGAGTATCGGGACATGAAGACCGCGGTCTCCACGGCGGGCATCGCCAGCGCGGTGCTCTGCGGACTGCTGATGGCCCTGGGCCTGCTCTTGGGCCGGGCGCTGCTGGAGCTGATTCAGACCCCGGAGGAGCTGATGGCCGACAGCCTGCTCTACCTCAACATCTACCTCTACGGGCTGCCGTTCCTGTTCTTTTATAACATCGCCACGGGCATTTTCTCTGCCCTGGGCGACTCCAAGACCCCCTTTTACTTTCTGGCCATCTCCTCGACGGCCAACATCGCCGTAGATATCCTCTTCGTAACGGCCTTCCGGATGGGCGTAGCCGGCGTGGCCTGGGCCACGTTCCTCTGTCAGGGCGTCAGCTGTGTGCTGGCCGTGGCCGTGGTGCTGCGGCGGCTGCATAAGATCGAGGTCCCGGCCAAGCCCGCCCTGTTCTCCGGCGGGGTGCTGGTCCGGCTGGCCCGCATCGCCATCCCCAGCATTCTCCAGCAGAGCTTCATCTCTGTGGGCAACATCGTCATCCAGGGCGTCATCAACGGCTACGGCCCCGGCGTCATCGCGGGCTACTCCGCGGCGGTGAAGCTCAACAACCTGGTCACCACCTCCTTCACCACCCTGGGCAACGGCGTCAGCAACTTCGCCGCCCAGAACCTGGGCGCATGGAAGCTGGACCGCATCCACGCAGGCTTCAAGGCCGGGCGCAGCATGGTGTGGCTCCTCTGCGTGCCCCTGACGCTGGCCTACTTCTTCGCCGGAAAGTGGCTGCTGCTGCTGTTCCTCGAAAACCCCTCCGAGGCGGCGCTGCACACCGGCATCCTCTTCCTGCGGATCTTATCGCCCTTCTACTTCGTGGTCTCCGTCAAGCTGGTGGCCGACGGCATTCTCCGGGGCGTGGGCGCCATGGGCAAATTTATGATCGCCACCTTCACCGACCTGATCCTGCGGGTGCTGCTGGCCATCGTGCTCTCGGCCCTGCTCCGGGACTCCCTGGGCATCTGGTGCGCCTGGCCCGTGGGCTGGACCGTGGCCACGGTGCTGTCCCTGGTATTCGTCAAGGCTCTCAAGCTGGGGAAGAAAGAAGCAGTATAACCCCCTGCGGTACACACAGCGAAAGGGGTGAAGACAGCAAAAACCCCGGTGCAGCGGGAAGACTGCACCGGGGAACAGGGAACGCATTCAGCGCTTGGCGGCGTCGGCCGCCTGGTCCAGCTTGAGGTTGCGGAAATAGAGGCAGACGTCGATGGAAACCATGATGATATTGGGGATATAGAACCAAAAGGCCAGATTGAAATTTTGCAGCAGGAACTTGGAGATAATGCCGCAAATATAGCCGAAGAGAATAAACAGCGTAAAGGGGAGACTCTTCCCCTTGGTCGTCCGGCTGCGGTAGGACTTGAGGATGTTCAGCGGCCAGGAGATACCGAAGGAAATAATCATCAGAGTTTCAAGGATTTCAGCCAATCCCATGTCAGATTCAACCTTTCATACTGTGATTTGATAGGCAGCACCGCACAATTTGGCAAGAGCATTCGGCCAAAGATTTTGCCTCATACGAAAGTTATAAAAGGGCGGGAATACTGCATGTATTTCCCCCTTTTATAACTGCACGGATGGGGCAAAAGATTGGGCGA
>DVFN01000089.1 GCA_018713205.1 Candidatus Avoscillospira stercorigallinarum
CCCCTCAAGGGGAGCCTTCCCTCTCAGGCGACGCAGCCCAAAGCCTCCCCTTGAGGGGAGGTGGCACGGCGAAGCCGTGACGGAGAGGTGTGCCGCCGCGCAGCGGCGGCGGCGCGAAAGCGCCCTCTGCACACGCCGAAACTCTGCGGGAAGCCTTCGGTGCGGTAACACCTCTCAGGCGCTTCGCGCCAGCTCCCCTCAAGGGGAGCCTTCCCTCTCGGGCGACGGGCCCCCTAAGCCTCTCCTTGAGGAGAGGTGGCACGGCGAAGCCGTGACGGAGAGGTGTGCCGCCCGAAGGGCGGCGGCGCGTCAGCGCCCTCTGTACAGGCCGAAGTCCTGTGGGGAAGCTTTCGGTGCGGTAACACCTCTCCAGCGGAGCTGGATGGAGAATTCTACGGGGCTTCGCCCCTAGGAATCTCGGCTTACGCCGACATTCCAAGAATTCTTCAATCAGTCAGCCTTCGGCTGCCAGCTCCCCTCAAGGGGAGCCTTCCCTCTCAGGCAACCGGCCCTATGCCTCCCCCAATTCTCTGTTTTCAATCCTCGTCCAGCTTCAGGACGGCCATGAAGGCCTCGGAGGGGATGGACACGGAGCCGAAGCTGCGCATCCGCTTTTTGCCCTCCTTCTGCTTTTCGAGGAGCTTCTTCTTCCGGGTGATGTCGCCGCCGTAGCACTTGGCCAGCACGTCCTTGCGGAAGGCCTTGATGGTCTCCCGGGCGATGACCTTGCCGCCGATGGCCGCCTGGACCGGAATCTCGAACATCTGCCGCGGGATGTTCTCCTTGAGCTTCTCGCAGATCTTCCGCGCTCGGGGATAGGCGTTGTCCGCGAAGAGGATGAAGCTCAAGGCGTCCACAATCTCGCCGTTGAGCAGAATGTCCAGCTTCACCAGCTTGCTGGGCCGGTAGCCCGAGAGGGTGTAGTCCAGGGACGCATAGCCCCGGGTCCGGGATTTCAGAGCGTCGAAGAAGTCGTAGATGATCTCATTGAGGGGCATCTCGTAGTGGAGCTCCACCCGGGTGGTGTCGAGATAGGTCATGTCCTTGAACTCGCCCCGGCGCTGCTGGCACAGCTCCATGATGTTGCCCACGTACGCCTGGGGGGCCAGAATGCTGGCCTTGACGAAGGGCTCCCGGGCCTCGGCGATCTCCGCCGGGTCGGGGTAGTTCAGGGGCGTGTAGACCTCGATCTCCGTGCCGTCGGTCTTGGTGATCTCATAGACGACGTTGGGGGCGGTGGTGATAAGGTCCAGGTTGTATTCCCGCTCCAGCCGCTCCATGATGATCTCCATGTGCAGCAGGCCCAGGAAGCCGCAGCGGAAGCCGAAGCCCAGGGCGATGGAGTTCTCCTGGACGTAGGACATGGAGGCGTCGTTGAGCTTGAGCTTTTCCAGCGCGTCCCGGAGATCGCCGTACTTGCTGCCGTCGGCGGGGTAGACGCCGGAGAAGACCATGGGCTGGACGCTCTGGTAGCCGGGGAGGGCTTCAGCGGCGGGATTGTCTTTCCCGGTGACCGTGTCGCCCACCCGGGTATCGGAGACGGTTTTGATGGAGGCGGTCAGGTAGCCCACCTCGCCTGCGCCCAGGGCGTCGCAGGGGACCATGCCCTTGGGGTGGAGGTAGCCGCATTCCACCACCTTGTACTCGGCGCCGGTGGCCATCATTTTGATGTCCATACCCGGGGTGATGGTACCGTCAAAGACCCGGAGATAGACGATGACGCCCCGGTAGGAGTCGTACTGGCTGTCGAAGATCAAGGCCTTGAGGGGCGCGGCCCGGTCGCCGGACGGCGGGGGCACGTCCCGGACCACCAGCTCCAGCACCTCGTGGATGTTGATGCCGTTCTTGGCCGAGATTTCCGGGGCGTCCATGGCCGGGAGGCCGATGACGTCCTCCACCTCCTGCTTGACCTCCTGAGGCCGGGCGGCGGGCAGGTCGATCTTGTTGATGACCGGCAGGACCTCCAGTCCGGCGTCGATGGCCAGATAGGTGTTGGCCAAGGTCTGGGCCTCGATGCCCTGGGAGGCGTCCACCACCAGCACCGCGCCCTCGCAGGCGGTGAGGCTCCGGGAGACCTCGTAGTTGAAGTCCACATGGCCGGGGGTGTCGATCAGGTTCAGCACGTAGTCCTGGCCGTCGTCGGCGTGGTAGTTGAGCCGCACGGCCCGGGCCTTGATGGTGATGCCCCGCTCCCGCTCCAGGTCCATATTGTCGAGAATCTGGTCCTCCATCTCCCGCTTTTCCACGGTATTGCAGGCCTCCAGCAGCCGGTCCGCCAGGGTCGATTTGCCGTGGTCAATGTGCGCGACGATGGAAAAATTACGGATGTTGGATAGATCGGTCATAGGTTGCTCCCTCGCTTGTCTGGAATATGGGAAGGTCTCAAAATGCGGGCGGCCATAAAGGCCGCCCCTACGGCAATGCCGGAAGCGTGTCTGTAGGGGCGGGGTTTATCCCCGCCCGCGGGTCGATCGGAGATCGACCCCTACTGCACGGTGTTTTCGTTATAGGTGGTCTCGTATTTGCTCTCCTGGGAGAAGAAGGCGTCGAGGATGGGGCGGACGACGTTGGCCAGGTTGCCGCCCTGGGCGCCGTGCTCCACATAGACCGCGATGGCGATCTGGGGGTCGTCGGCGGGGGCGTAGCAGACGAAGCTGGCGTTGTCCGAGCCGCCGGAGCCGTGCTGGGCTGTGCCGGTCTTGGCCGCCACGGCGATGGGATAGTCGCTGAGATAGCTGTTGGCTGCGCCAGAGTAGTCGGACACCGTCATCTTCATGCCCTCGTTGATGCAGGCGACGGTCTTTTCATCCATATCCAGCTGGCTGGCGATCTCGGGCTGGCTCTCCAGAATCAGGTCCTGGTAGTCCCAGCTGACCACCCGGCTCAGCAGCGTCGCCTTGTAGCGGGTGCCCTGGTTGGCCAGCGCCGAGACGTAGCAGGCCATCTGCAGGGGCGTGAAGGAGTTGAGGCTCTGGCCGATGGAGGCCTGGAGCTTGTCGCCGTCCACCCAGGCTGCCATGTCGGTACCGGCGAAGACCTCAGCCTTGGTCTCGGCATTGGCCCGGGTGCCGGTCTCCTCGTAGAGCTCGATGCCTGTGGGCTCGCCCAGGCCCAGGCGCTCCGCCACGTAGTCCACGTTCTCGGTGGCCACCTGGAGGCCCACCTCATAGAAATAGTAGTTGCAGGACACGGCCAGGGCCTGCATCATATTGACCGTGCCGTGGGTCCGGCCGGAGCTGCGCCAGATGTGGCAGGCCGGGGCATAGCCCTGGAGCTCGTACTTGGTAAAAACGCCCTGGTCGGTGACCTGGTAGTAGGCGCCCACATTGGCGAACTCCATGGCGGCGGTGGCCGTGACCATCTTATAGATGGAGCCGGGGGGATAGAGGCCCTGCAAGGCGTGGTTCAGCAGCGGGTTGCCGTCGGCCTCGGCCAGCTCATTGAAGTCCAGATTGTACCGGGCCGGGTCATAGGTGGGATAGGAGGCCATGGCCAGCACTTCGTTGTTGGTAGCGTCCAGCACCACCACCGCGCCGGAGTCGGCGTCCTTGCCCTCCTTCTTGGAGCCGACGCCGTTTTCCTGGAGGTTTTGGATCACCTGGGCCAGGGCGTTCTCCGCCGTCATCTGAAGGCCCAGATCAATGGTCAGCTCCACATTGTTGCCGGGCTCCGGCGTGGAGAGGTATTTCTGCTCCAGCACCTCGCCGGTGGAGAGAATGGTGGTCTCCAGCAGGCCGTCGGTGCCGTGGAGGTACTTCTCAAAGGTATATTCCACGCCCTCCTTGCCCACCACGGCGTCCATGGCGTAGTCGGGGTAGAGGTTTTCGTACTCGTAGGCGTCCATGGAGCCCGTGTGGCCCAGCAGGTGGGCGGCATAGGTGGTGTTGTATTCCCGGACGGTGGTGGTCTCCACCAGAACGCCGGGAACGCCCAGCTCCATCACCGCCGCCAGATCCTCCGAGGAGACGTCCCGGGCCAGAATATAGTTGTCCAGGGGCATTCCCTCGATGGTCCGCAGCTCCAGCTCAAAGCGGACGGCGATCAGCCGGTAGGCCTCCTCCTCGGTGAGGCCGTCGGGAATATTGTAGTCCTCCCGGAGGTTGCGCATCAGGTTCTGGGCTGACATATCCGGGTCCCAGCCGCGGCTGGTGAGGAATTTCCGGAAATAGCTCTGCCATGCCTCGGAGTAGTCCTCCAGGGTGTAGGTATAGGGCCGGGTCTCGCTGACGGGGAAATCGCTCTCCACGTCAATGCCCAGCTCGTCGCAGAGGGCCAGCAGCTCCAGCAGGGACTCGTTGGGGCTGGGACCGTTGAAGAAGACGTAGCCGATCATGATTAGGTTATAGCTGGCCCGGTTGCCCACCATGACCGTACCGTTGCGGTCGAGGATTTTTCCCCGGGCGGCGTCCACGGTGGTCCAGATGGTCAGGGAGTTGGAGGTCCGAATCTCCTCCTCGGTGAGGGAGGTCTGGAGGGCATAGAGCCGGAAGGTGAACAGGGCCATGATGACCAGAATCACCGCCACAAAGACGCCGGTGCGAAAGCGCGCGCGCCGTTCCATTTAACCAACCACCTTTCCAATGGCCCGGCACAGGAAATAGAGCACCGGGCAGGCCAGCAGCGACAGGCCCGCCGAGATCAGGGTTTGCAGACCCAGAGACCAGGGCGCGCCGGTCAGCAGCACATTGAGAAGAAATACGATGCCGCCGTGGAACAGCAGCGCCGCCAGACTCAGAGCCAATGCCGGGAGAAACCGGCGGGGGAACATGACGTCGCAAAGATAGCCCGCCGCAATGGACAGCACGGTCCAGGTGAGGATGGCGGCCGAGCCGTCGTCTGCCCCGGACATGCACCAGAAGCACCCGGCCAGCAGGCCGAAGAGACCGCCCACCTCGTGGCCCAGATGCATGGTAATCAGCACCACGGTCATGGGCATCAGGTTCAGCTTGGCCCCGAAAAACCGCTGCCGTCCCAGGGGAATCTCCTGAATCAGCAGCACAGCCAAAAACAGCAGGGCATAGAGCCCCCACATCAGATATTTGCGATAGACTTGTGAAGCGTGCATGGAAGCTCCTTTCCGGCATCCTCCGCATATCGGGGTGCGGTTGGGCGCATATACAATGCGCCCCCAGACTGTCGAAAAACCTCGCTGAAAATGTCTGTGACAGAGCAGCGGGGGAAGTGTGAAGGGGGCAAAAACCCCCCTTCGCGTTCAATCAACACGTATTTTTAAACTTTTTAGAAAGTTTAAAAATACGCACAGCGTGGCGAAAAGACTTTTTCGACACGCTGCGGGGCGGATTGCATATCCGCCCCTGCCCAGCCATCAGCAACCACCGGGGCCCGGAATATAACGCAACCGGTTCGGGCGGATATATAATCCGCCCCTACGGCACTTCGCGCATTTCTCCACTCTTTACGTTTCACTATGCACTATCTCTTCCCGCCCCTACGAAAGCATTCCAACCGATAAGGAGTAACACTATGGCATCCAATCGCATCGGACGGATCAACGAGGAGCTCCAGCGGGAGCTCAGCGACCTGATCCGCAGTTTAAAGGACCCGCGGGTGCAGCAGTCCATGGTCTCTGTCACCAAGGTGGAGGCCACCGGCGATCTGCGCTATGCCAAGGTCTATATCAGCGTCCTGGACAAGGACAAGGCCCGGGAAGTCTTAAAGGGCCTCAAATCCGCCGGCGGCTTCCTCCGGCGGGAAATCGCCGGACGGCTCCAGCTGCGCTATACCCCCGAGCTGGTCTTCGTGGAGGACGACTCCATCGCCTACGGCGCGCGGATGTTCGATCTTCTCAAGAGCCTGGACATCCGGGAGGACGAGAGCCATGATGAAGAGACCTGAGGACGCGGCCCGGTGGCTCCTGGACCGGGACCGGTTTCTGATCCTGACCCACATCCGGCCCGACGGCGACACCACCGGCTGCGCCATTGCATTGTGCCTGGGGCTCCGGAGCCTGGGCAAGGACGCCTGGATCTGGGAGAACCCCCAGTTCTCCGGCCGCTTCCTGCCCCGGATGGACGGGATGCTCCGGACCGATCTGGCGGATGACGCCATCCTGGTAGCGGTGGACATGGCCACGGAGTCTCTGCTGCCCCACGGGGCCGAGGCATTTGCCGGGAAAGCCCAGCTGTGCATCGACCACCACCCCAGCAACACCTTCTATGCGGCGGATACCCTGCTGGACGCGACCTGCGCCGCCTGCGGCGAGCTGCTGTATTCCGTCCTGGAGGCCATGGGCGTGACGTTCACGCCGGCCATGGCCGAAGCCATTTATATCGCCGTCTCCACCGATACCGGCTGCTTCCGCTTCTCCAACACCTCGGCCCGGACCTTTGAGACCGCCGCGGCATGCGTGCGCCACGGGGCCGCCATCGCCCCCATCAACCGGCAGCTCTTTGAAATCAAAACCCGGGGCCGCCTGGAGCTGGAGTCCCGGATGATTGCCTCCATGGACTTCTACTGCGGCGGCAAGGTGGCCATCTGCTGCCTGCCGCAGAGCCTGGTGGAGCAGCTGGGCGTCACCGAGGACGACCTGGACTCCATTTCCGGCTTCCCCCGGACCATCGAGGGGGTGCAGGTGGGGGCCGTAATCCGCGACTCCGAGCCGGGCAAGGTCAAATTCTCCGTCCGCACCGCGGCGGGCTACAACGCCTCCGCCTACTGCGCCGCCCTGGGCGGCGGCGGCCACGCCGCAGCCGCCGGCGCTTCCATCCCCGGCACCCTGGCCGAGGGCAAGGAAGCCTTGCTGGCCGTCCTGCGCCAGGATAAGACGCTGTGGAAGTAACGCCCCAAACAACGTCGTAGGGGCGGCCTTCATGGCCGCCCGTGCCAGCCGCTGTGTCGGATGCACCACCGGCGATCGCACCGACCCGCGATTCGCCGTAGGGCGGCATGCCCACATGCCGCCGGAACAGGGTGCGTTTTGCTCTGGACCCCCGGTGGTTGCGGGGGCCCGGACGCGGCGGGGTGTGGGCACCCCGCCCTACAGCGCGAAGCGCACTTTTTCACTATTCACGCTTCCCTATTTCATCCCCGCCCCTACGAAAAAATGCGGCTTTGTCTGACACACAAAGGAGGCCCCCATGCCCACTGGAATCCTGATTATTGATAAGCCAGCCGACTGGACCAGCCAGGACGTGGCCGCCAAGCTCCGGGGCGTGCTCCATGAACGGCGCATCGGCCATGGCGGCACCCTGGACCCCATGGCCACCGGGGTCCTGCCGGTCTTTGTGGGCCGGGCCACCCGGGCCGTGGAGTTCTTCGAAGCGGCGGAAAAGGAATATATCGCCGGTCTGCGGCTGGGCGTCGAGACCGACACCCAGGACAGCACCGGCCGGGTTCTGGCCGAGGCCCCGGTCACCGTGACCAGGGCAGACGTGGAGGCGGCGCTGCGGTCCTTTGTCGGGCCTCAGCAGCAGGTGCCGCCCATGTACTCCGCCGTGAAAATCGGCGGTCAGAAGCTCTACGAGCTGGCCCGCAAGGGCCGGGAGGTGGAGCGCAAGCCCCGGGACATCGTGCTCCACGAGCTGGAGCTCCTGGAGGGCGAGGGGGTCCACTACCTGTTCCGGGTCCGCTGCTCCAAGGGTACGTACGTCCGGACTCTCTGCCACGACCTGGGGAGGGCCCTGGGCTGCGGCGGAACCATGGACAGTCTGCGCCGGACCCGGGCGGGCTGCTACGGGCTGGAGCAGGCCGTGCCTCTGGCCCAGGTGGTGGAGCATCCCGCGCCCGAGACGCTGCTGCTGCCCATCGACAGTCTCTTTGCCCATCTGCCGTCTCTGCGGCTGACGCCGCGGCAGTACAAGCCGCTTTTGAACGGCGCGCCGGTCCCCTGTGCCGGTGTTTCCGACGGCGACTGCCGGGTCTACGGACCCGACGGCGGCTTTGCGGCCCTGGGCCGGGTGGAGCGGGGCAGACTGAAGACCATCAAGAGCTTTTTTGAGGTGAACAAGCCGTGACACAAGACCGCGTCATCGCCCTGGGATTTTTTGACGGCGTCCATCTGGGCCACGCCGCGCTGCTGACTCTGGCCCGGAAACGGGCCAACGCCATGGGCCTTCGGGCCGCGGCCCTGACCTTTGACACCCACCCCGACACCCTGGTCTTTCACCAGCCGGTGCCGCTGATTAATACCATCGAGGACCGCAAGTGGCTGATGGAGACCCGCTTCGGCCTGGACGAGGTGCTGGTCGCCCACTTTGACCGGGCCATGATGGAGATGCCCTGGGAGTCCTTTGTGGACGACTATCTGATAGGGGCCCTGGGGGCCAAGCATGTGATCTGCGGCCATGACTTCTCCTTCGGCTACCGAGGCCAGGGCAGCCCCGCCCGGCTCCGCCGCCGGTGCAGCCTCCACGGCGTGGGGGTGGACGTGGTGGACAAGGTGGTCCGAGGCGGCGTCACGATCTCCTCGACCCATATCCGCCAGCTGATCCGCCAAGGCGACCTGGAGGGAGCCGCCCAGCTGCTGGGCCACTGTCATTTTCTCTCCGGTCCCGTGGCCCACGGCAAGGAGCTGGGCCGCCGCCTGGGCTTCCCCACGGCCAATCTGCCCCTGCCCGCCGGCATTCTCGCCCCGGCCTTTGGCGTCTATGCCGCCAAGGTCACGCTGCCCAACGGCGCCAGCTATCCCGCGGTCACCAATGTAGGCATTCGCCCCACGGTCCACGACAGTCTGGGCCCGCTGGTAGAGGCCTGGATCATGGACTACGACGGCCAGCTCTACGGCGAGACCATCCGGGTGGATTTTTATACCCGGCTCCGCGGCGAGCAGAAGTTCCCCGACCTGGAGTCCCTCAAAGCCGAGGTCCTGCGCAACGCCCAGCAAACCCGCAGCTATTTCCAGCATTTATAAGCCTTCAATCCCCGCCAAACAGACCGTTTGGCGGGGGTTGTTTGATTATTTGCACCGAAGTTCGATCGTTCTGCCTCGTAGGGGCGACTATCAGTCGCCCGAAACCGGGTTCCGATTCGCGCCGGGCCGGCAATCAACGCACCCGTTCACGGACGCGCCATGCGCGCCCCTACGACCGGTGCGGTCGCCGGTGGTGCATCCGACGCGGCGGTGCGGCACGGGCGGCCATGAAGGCCGCCCCTACAGCGGATGCAGCCATTGGAATGCGCTGCACGCGTGGGCTTGCGGGCCGATGTGGGCATCGGCCCCTACGCTGCTCGCTCGACACCTGGTAGGGGCGGCCTGTATGGCCGCCCGGAACCGGGTCGCGCTTTCCGCTGGGCCGCCAATCAATGCGCCCCTACGACCGGGGTGCGGTCGCCGGTGGTGCATCCGACGCGGCGGTGCGGCTCGGGCGGCTGATAGCCGCCCCTACGATGGGTGGAACCATCGGGATTGCAGTGCACGCGTGGGCTTGCGGGCCGATGTGGGCATCGGCCCCTACGGGTGATATGTGTACGGGGCGCAAAAAATCCCCCGGGCGGGTGGCCCGGGGGGCGATGTGCGGGAGGGATTAGTAGGTCAGCACGCGGTGCAGGATCACGGCCATTTCAGCACGGGTGATGTTGCTCTTGGGCTGGATCTTGCCATTGGTGCCGATGACAACGCCGTGGCCGATCAGGTCCTTGATGGCGGCCTTGGCGTAGGAGGAGACGGAGCTGTAATCGGAGAAGCTGGAGGTGGAGGTGGAGACGGTGTAGCTCATGGAGTAGCCGACCTCATCCAGGGTCCGATAGATCAGGGTCATGGCCTCCTCGCGGGTGATGTAGGAGGTGGGGTTGTACTTGCCATTGGAGCCCTGGGCGATGCCGAGATACTTGGCCACGCCGACGGCCTGGTAGGTCTCCTTGGAGTAGGAGGTGGTACCCTTGACCACATCGGGGAAGTTAGAGGTGACGTTGTAGTTCCCGTAATCCTCCTCCAGGAAGGCGCGGTACAGCATCAGCATAAAGTCGCCGCGGGTGATGTTGCTCTTGGGATTGTACTTGCCGTTGGAGCCGTTGGCGACCTCTTCGTAGTACAGGAAGTCCACGGAGTCGGCAGCCCAGGAGTAGGAAGTCGCTGTCACGTCGGAGAACACGGCGGACTTGGTCTTCTGGGTTACCTTAAAGGTAATCTTGCCCTCATAGGAGTTCTTGCCATTGACATCATAGCCGGTATACTTGATGCTCACTTCGCCATAGAGGCCGGCGCGAGGCACAAAGGCAACCTTGTCCAGATCCATCTGCGTGCCGGTGGGATCGACGTAGAACTCATACTTGGTTGTCACAGGGGTGCTGTTGAGAATATTGGAGAAATTATAGAACAGCTTGCCGCTGGAAGCGGAGACACTGGAGAACGTCAGATAGTCCAGGTCCTTTCCGGTAGCCGCCTTGTAGTTGGCCTCGATGATCTCCGTGATACCGCCGGCGCCGAAGGCCACGCCGCGGGAAGTGATGGTGGCAGCGTCGCCTTCGCCCAGGTTGATGACAATAATACCGCTGATGCCGTCGCCCTTATCATTATAGGCGGTGAAGGGCACGGTATCGGTCAGGCCGTCATAATTCTTGGTATCCACCACATAGGTAACCTGATCCAGGTCGCAGTAGTAATTGTTGTTGGTGGCGGAGTAGTTATAGTAGGCCTTATGACTGGTGGTCACCACCTTGGAAGCGGAGGACGTGGTATAGAGAATACCATAGTAGGGCACGGAAGTGGTAATATCAAACTTCACATAGGAGAGGCTGCCGGTGTACTTGTTGGCAGACTTGTTGTCGTTCCAGAAGCTGACAAAATCCTTCTCGTCAAAGGTAACCTTGCCGTTGGAGCCCAGATCGTACTCAATATCGCCCTCACCATCGCCAACGGTGAGCTTCAGCGTACCCTCGGCGACGACATGGTCAGTCTTGGTCTTGGAGTCAGCCCAAGCAACGGTGTATTCCGCGGTCACAGTGCCGCTGCGCACGGCAGTAAAGGTCAGCGCGGAATTATTCACAGACACCCAGCCGCTGCCGCTGGAGAAGGAGCCGACATTCTTGCCCTCGATGATGTCAAACTTAATATACGTGCCGTCAGCAGCACCCAGGGCGTTCATCAAAGAGTTCCGGCTGGCGGTATTGGAGCCATTGTCCTTGTACAGGGTCTTCAGCGCGCCCACCTCGGAGAGCTTGAGCTTCCAGCTGTCCGTCGAAGCCTCGACCGTGTGGGTCTCATAAACGCCGATATACACGGTGACAGGATCAATCTTGATGTCGCTGTTATTGGCGACGGAAGCGGTCACGGTAACGGAAGCCACACCAACGCTGGAGCCGAGTACAGACACAGCGCCCTTATTGGAGGTGCTGACACTGGTGGAGGCACCGGTAACCTTGCCGGAATCAGAGGACTTATAATCGAATGTATAGTTCACCACAGCGTCGCTGCTGAGGCCGTTCACAGTGGGAACCAGCGTAATGGAATCCAGCCGCTCGACACTGGCAGGCGCGGAAACAGAGAGAACCACACCGCCCACGGTGATTTCACTGGATGTAACAGGGTTCGTTTTCAGCTCATACAGATCGTTGGTCAGCGTCACGGTGGCAGTGATGGTTGCCTTGCCAGTCGCCTTGGGCGTCAGGACACCCTTATCGTCAACCGCCAGCTTAGTCGCATCGGAGCTGGTCCAGGTCACGGAAGTGGGCTCCAAGTCTTCCACTTCCGCAAAGGAGACGGACAGAGTCTTATCCTTATCCGTCAGGTTCATGGCGGCAGGCACGCCGTCAATCTGCGGGGTGACCTTCATCTTGGTGACGGTCACCGTGATTTCATTGCTCTTAGTTTCGCCGACCTTCGCGGAAATCGTAGCCGTGCCGGTGGCGGCCTTCGCAGTGACCACGCCGGTCTCGGAAACATCCGCAACAGCAGAATCCGAGCTGCTCCAGGCGATGCCCTCGGTGGAGCTGCCGTCGGACATGGCAGCGGTAAACGCAGCCGTCTTAGAATACTCCAGCGTATTGGCGCCGGTAATCGTCAGAGTAGGCTTGGCAGCTTCAGCAGCAACGACATGAATCTCATGGGTGTCGCTGATTGTCTCACCATTCTCTGTAACAGAAGCGGTAACTGTAACAGTAGTGCCGGCAGTCTCACCGGTGACAGTGTATCTTGTACTGTCGGTAGATTCTTCGCCAGTGGCGCCGTCTCCGGACATGGACCACTGGACTTTTTCGGTACCGCTGTAATCTGTTGACAGCGTAATCGTTTCTTCAACCTTGACTTGGCTTTCGCCGCTGATGTTGATTGCATCCGCCGCCAGAGCAAACGGGGCCACGCTGACCAGCAGTGCCAGAACCAGCAGCAGCGCGCCAATTCTGGTAATGGATTTCTTCATGTTTTTACACCTCTTTCAGTTTTTCGGTCGCAAGCGGATATGTGTTTTCATTCTACCATAAAACACATACAAGTGGAAGGCAAAATCAAAGAATTCATGAATTCTTAACGATTGATACCCTCGCAAGTTCCTAATATAAAGACGGAAAAACAGGCCAAAAGGTTCCCATTGATGCAAAATATTATAATAATAAGGAGCGACCCTCCATTGCTGGAGGGCCGCTTTGGGTGTTTGCTATTTACAGGTTCCGTTAGGATTAGTCCACAGGAACGATGACACCGTTCACGACATGAGCATCGACGACGATGAAGATCTCATCGACCTGGCCCTGATCGTTGAAGAACAGCCAGTACACATTGTAGTCGTAGTACTCATTGTCGGAGCCGGGAACACCAGCAGAAGTGGTATCCTCGAAGTACTTGTTCAGATCTTCGACCTTCTCCAGCTTGGTGTAGGTATCCTTCGCGGTGTCGCCCACAACCACGACGCAGTCATCGGCCACGATGTAGGAGTCGGTACGCTCGGCGATCAGGTTGCCGTTCTGGAACCACAGGCGAGTGCCGTCGATCTTGTCGGGGTTCACATCCTCCACAGCGGAGTAGACAGGCGTCACGCCGTCCACCAGGCCGATGACCTGCAGCTCAGCCTCGTACAGATACGGAATGCCAGCAGACAGGAGGGCGTTGTCAGTCACAGCCAGGATCGCGTCCTCGCCGTTGATGATGGCCTTGTAGGTCACATAGGCGCCGGCCTGCAGCTGATCGACGAACAGATCATCGGAGACCAGCTTCTGAGCGGTGCTGTACACGAAGGCTCTCTGAGCGGAGTGCTGATACAGAGCGTCGATGAAGACGTAGGTCAGCTGATCCACGCCGGCAACCTCTTCATAGAAGTACTGGATGGTAGCCATCTTCGCGAAGATGCCATCGATCTCGTCATTGCCATAGGTGAAGCCGGCCAGAGCGACAGTCAGCTGATCGCGGGTGTAGACATTGTACTCGTAGGCCTTGGCGCTGTAGTTCCAGGTACGGACCATGTACTGGGTGGAAGCGGTGCCGTTGACCACAGCATTACCGGTACGGTCGTTCATGATGTCGCCGTCGGCATCCAGGTAGTAGTCGGGATCGGTGATATAGTCGGCGTAGTCGGAGCCGGCGACAGCGGGGGTGCCGGGAGTCGCGGCAACGTCATTCTGATAGGGCCAGTAGTTATTGTTGTCGATGGAGGCGACACCGTTGCTGTCCACATAGCGGAGCAGGCGGCCTCTGTTGTAACCAGCCATGGCAGCGCCAGCGCGGTCGTTCAGGGCGTTCCACAGGTTGGCGTTGACAGCGGCGTCCTCCGTGAGCTTGCCGTCGAAGGTCACCAGATCGTTGGTGTAGGTGTAGGCGCGGTTGCCGTCGTAGCCGATGTTGCCGGGGATCTTCACGCCGGTCTGCTCGACAGCGTAGGCGTAAACATACTCGACGGAGTCGGAGTGGTTGGTCCAAGCCATGACGTAGCCGAACTCATCCAGGTACAGGTCGTACTCCTGGCCGTTGTCGGAGGAGGCGTCAACCTCGAACCGGGTCATCACGCCGGGCTGGGGAGCGTAGAAGTTGTTGAAGTTCTCAGCGTACTCGTAGGTCTCGCCGCCAACCTTGGTGGTGCTGCCGTTGCCGCCGGTGAGATCCTGCTCGGTGCGGGTGCAGGCGCCGGTCACGACGGGAGCGATCTTGGCGTCATGCAGCTGAGAGTTGCCGTTGTAGTTGCTGTCGGCGCTGCAGATCCAGTAGAGGACCACGTCGCCAACCTTGAAGCCGTAGCCGGTGTTGTCAAAAGCGGCGGCGGTGTTGTTCATCTTGAAGGTGCCCTCGTAGTTGCTGACGGAGGTAACTTCGCCGATGTAGGTGTTCTTGATGGTGATGATGACATGAGCGTCAGCGTCGTCCACATAGACATGAGTCTCAACGCCGTTGCCGGTGTGGTTCTGAACAGTAGCCAGAGTGGTGTTGTTCAGAGGGATCTCACCGTTCATATCGCGGCCATCCACATACCAGTTGAAGGTGTAGGCCTTGGAGCTGTCAACCTCTTCCTTCAGGTCGGTCTTGAGGGAAGCGGAAGCGGTGTAGCTGTAGTCAGCAGCAGTGGGATAGAACTTGTCGAACACCACGGTGCCCTTCGCATTGCGATAGACCCAGGAGAAGCCGGGGTTGCCATAGCAATCCTGGTCAGCAGTCAGGGTCAGGCCCTTGTAGATGCTGCCGAGCGGGAAGGGGCTGATGACGACGTTCTGGCGGGTGATCACGATCCAGCCTTCGTTCTCGGCGTCGGGGATGGAGACATGGCCGCCGAAACGGTCAAAGTAGATGGTGTTGGTGATCTTGACCAGGTTCTCGGAGATGGTGCCGATGACGATGTTGGCCTGCAGGGCGTTCAGCATCATCTGAGCGGCTTCCTCACGGGTGATGGCCTTGTCGGGATCATAGTCGGCGGCGAAGCCGTTCAGCAGGCCATGATCCTTGGCATCGCGCAGGATGTTGGTCTTCCAGTTGGTTCCAACATAGCCCTGAGTAGCGGCATCGAAGCCCAGGACGCAGAGCAGCATCTTGGCGGTCTCAATGCCGGTCACCTTGCCGTTGGGGTCAAAGGTGGTGGCGTTGCGGCCGGAGACGATACCGGTCTGGGCGCAGTAGGCGATGTAGCTGGCAGCCCAGTCGTTCTTGGCATCAGCAAAGGTGCAGGCGCTGGCATACAGGTCGCTGACGTCGTCACCAGCGTTGGAGAGAACAGCAATCATCTTCGCCATCTCGGAACGCTTGATGGTGTTGGTGGGACGGAACGTGCCATCGGGATAACCGTCCAGGATACCGATGGCGGACAGGACATCGACGGCTTCAGCATAGTTGACCTTATCATAGTCAGAATAGTCGTCGGCGTCCTTGGCGCTGACCATGGCGACGAAGCTGAACAGAGTAGCAACGACCAGGATCAGAGCCAGAACTTTGCGAAAGTTCTTCATGAGTCTTCCTCCTTTTGAATTTGATTTAGGGCCGCTGGGGTCCAAAATCATTGTACCCGTATCATATCCGATGCCCCAAAGAATTGCAAGGGCTTGGCGGCTTTTGTTACACAACTGTTACACAGCATGGTCATGCAGAACCCGCTCCATTTTCCGCCAGCCCCCAACGTTCCCGCGTAGGGGCCGATGCCCACATCGGCCCGCAAGCTCCCGTGTGCAGCGCATTTCAATGGCTGCATTCGCTGTAGGGGCGGCCTGTATGGCCGCCCGTGCCGCACCGCCCCGTCGGATGCACCTCCGGCGACCGCACCCCGGTCGTAGGGGCGCATTGATTGGCAGCCCGGTGGGAAGCACGACCCGGTTCCGGGCGGCCATACAGGCCGCCCCTACGGATGCACCGCCGATTCGGTTCGTAGGGCGGGGTGCCCACACCCCGCCGAACCAGGCCGCCGGGATTGCCGGGCTAGCAAGTATCGCAGCAGCCGCCGGTCCTCTCGTAGGGGCGGGCTTCATGCCCGCCCGTGCCGCACCGCCGGGAGCAACAGGCCCTCGGTCATCGCGGCCCGGTCATCGCGGCATGTGGGCATGCCGCCCTACGGCGTTCGGCGAAGTGCGGCAGAAACCAGAGGGCGTTCTCGGGCGGATATAAAATCCGCCCCTACGGCAGGGACAGGGGACGGTGCGGCCGGCGGGCTGCCTTGCACGCGGAGGGCTGACGGACGCGCCATGTGCGCCCCTACGGCTTTCGGCGGGGGTGCGGTGGGGGCCGGGGGCTTGTTCGGGCGGCCATACAGGCCGCCCCTACGGGTGCGCACGCTGGCCTATGGCGTTGGGCGGGGGCAAAAATCCTCTTTTCGGATTTACTTTGCCGTATTCCTGTGGTAAACTATGTACAATGACCGAAATGGAGGTATTTCTATGGTTACATACCATCCCCGGGGGGCGTACTTCGCCGACGGGAAGCTCGTTTGGGCCGACGAGGCCCAGGGGTTTGCTGCGCCGCAGGATGCGCGGCAGCAGACCATTGCCTACTCTATCTTCCGTGCCCACAACAAAAGCGCCGATCCGGACAAGCTCCGGCTGAAATTTGACGCGCTGATCTCCCACGACATCACCTTTGTGGGCATCATTCAGACCGCCAAGGCCTCGGGCCTCAAGCAGTTCCCCATCCCCTATGCCATGACCAACTGCCACAACAGCCTCTGCGCCGTCGGCGGCACCATCAACGAGGACGATCACGCCTTCGGCCTCTCGGCTGCCCGGAAATACGGCGGCATCTACGTCCCCGCCAATCAGGCCGTCATCCATCAGTACGCCCGGGAGCGTCTCGCCGGCTGCGGCAAGATGATCCTCGGTTCCGACTCCCACACCCGCTACGGCGCTTACGGCTGCATGGGCGTCGGCGAGGGCGGCGGCGAGCTGGTGAAGCAGCTCCTGGAAAACACCTATGACGTGGCTGCCCCCGAGGTCGTCGCCGTCTACCTCACCGGCCAGCCCCGCAAGGGCGTCGGTCCCCAGGATGTGGCCATCGCCCTGGTCGGCGCGACCTTCCCCAAGGGCCTGGTGAAGAACAAGGTGCTGGAGTTCATCGGCCCCGGCGTCGCCTCCCTCAGCGCCGACTACCGTATCGGCATCGACGTCATGACCACCGAGACCTCCTGCCTGACCTCCATCTGGCAGACCGACGACGTCATCCGCGCCTACTATGAAAATATCCAGCGCCCGGCGGACTTTAAGGTCCTGACCCCCGGCGAGGGCGCGTACTACGACAGTGTGGTCACCATCGACCTCTCCGCCGTGGAGCCCATGATCGCCCTGCCCTTCCACCCCTCCATCGCCTACACCATCCATGAAGTGCAGGAAAACCCCGAGAAGATCTTCGCCGAGGTCGAGGCCGCCTGCAACAAGCAGCTGGGCGGCAAGGTCACCATGGATCTCCGGCACAATATTATAGACGGAAAGGTCCACTGCGACCAGGGCGTCATCGTCGGCTGCTCCGGCGGCATGTATGAGAACATCGTCGAGGCCGCAGCTATCCTCAAGGGCGGCAGCATCGGCAACGGCTATTTCGATATGTCCGTCTACCCGTCCTCCACGCCCATCTCTCTGGCCATCACCAAGAACGGCGTCGCCGCCACGCTGATGGAGGCCGGCTGCGTCATGAAGCCCGCCTTCTGCGGCCCCTGCTTCGGCGCGGGCGACACCCCGGCCAACAATTCCCTGTCCATCCGCCACGCCACCCGGAACTTCGCCAACCGCGAGGGCAGCAAGCCCGCCAACGGCCAGATCGCCGCCGTGGCCCTGATGGACGCCCGCTCCATCGCCGCTACGGCCCGCAACGGCGGCGTTCTCACCGCGGCCACGGACATCGACTACGAGGCCCCCACCGCCGAGGAGCTGGTCTACCACTACGACGGGTCCGTCTATGAAAAGCGCTGCTATGAGGGCTTCGGCAAGGCCGATCCCGCCGCCGAGCTCCGCTACGGCCCCAACATCAAGGACTGGCCCAAGATGCCCAAGCTGGAGGACAACCTCCTTGTAAAACTCTGCGCCGTGATCCGCGACCCGGTGACCACCACCGACGAGCTGATCCCCTCCGGCGAGACCTCCTCCTACCGCTCCAACCCCATCGGCCTCAGCGAGTTCGCCCTGAGCCGCCGGGTCCCCGAGTACGTGGGCCGCAGCAAGGCCGTCCGCGCCATGGAAGAGGCCCGGGAGGCCGGGCAGGTCCCCGAAGAGGCCGGGCAGGTGCTGGAAGCCCTGGGCGGCGACCTCCAGAAGACCTCCATCGGCTCCTGCCTCTACGCCAACCGCCCCGGCGACGGCTCCGCCCGGGAGCAGGCCGCCTCCTGCCAGAAGGTCCTGGGCGGCTTCGCCAACATCTGCCAGGAGTACGCCACCAAGCGCTATCGCTCCAACTGCATCAACTGGGGCATGACCCCCTTCACCCTCCCCGAGGGCGGGGACTTCCCCGGCGAGGTGGGCGACTACGTCTACATTCCCGGCCTGCGGGCCGGCATCGAGGCCGGACAGGAGGAGTTTACCGCGAAGCTGGTCCACGACGGCCAGATCTCCGAGCTGAAGCTCCTGTGCAAGGGCCTCACCGAGAACGAGCGCAAGATCCTCACCGAGGGCTGCCTGATGAACTACTACGCAGCCGGATACGGCAAGGACTGACGATGTGCGGGAGGGCATAAAGCCCTCCCCTACGCCACGCACTGGGATTTTATCGTAGGGGCGGGGTTTATCCCCGCCCGTCCCCCTGTAATTCGCAACAAGGAGTGCTGACTTTGGAAAAAATCAAGATGACCACCCCCCTGGTGGAGATGGACGGCGACGAGATGACCCGGGTGCTCTGGGCCATGATTAAGGACAAGCTGATTCTCCCCTATGTGGACCTGAAAACCGAATACTATGATCTGGGCCTGCTGCACCGGAACGAGACCCAGGATCAGGTGACCGTGGACGCGGCCAACGCTACCAAGAAATACGGCGTGGCCGTCAAGTGCGCCACCATCACCCCTAACCGGCAGCGGATGGAGGAATACCCCCAGCTGACCCAGATGTGGAAGAGCCCCAACGGCACCATTCGTTCCATTCTGGACGGCACGGTGTTCCGGGCCCCCATCTGCATCGACGCCATTAAGCCCGTGGTGAAGAACTGGACCAAGCCCATCACCATCGCCCGTCACGCCTACGGCGACGTCTACAAGAGCGTGGATTTCGAGACCACTGAGCCCGGCGTGTGCAAGCTGGTCTTCGAGGGCGAGAACGGCGAGCGCCATGAGGCCGTGGTCCAGAAGACCAATGGCCCCGCCGTGTTCCAGGGCGCCCACAACACCGACAAGTCCATCCGCTCCTTCGCCCACGCCTGCTTTACCTACGCCCTGGCCACCAAGCAGGACCTGTGGTTCTCCACCAAGGACACCATCGCCAAGATCTACGACGGCAAGTTCAAGGCCGTGTTTGAAGAGGTCTTCACCGAGTACGAGGCCAAATTCAAGGAGGCCGGCATCACCTACTTCTACACCCTGATCGACGACGCCGTGGCCCGGGTCATCCGGTCCGAGGGCGGGTTTATCTGGGCCTGCAAGAACTACGACGGCGACGTGATGAGCGACATGGTCTCCACGGCCTTCGGGTCTCTGGCCATGATGACCTCGGTGCTGGTGGCCCCCGACGGCACCACCGAGTACGAGGCCGCCCACGGCACCGTCACCAAGCACTATTATAAATGGAAGGCCGGAGAGAAGACCTCCACCAACCCCATGGCGACGATCTTCGCCTGGAGCGGCGCGCTGCGCAAGCGCGCCCAGCTGGACGGCCTTCATGACCTGGAGGCCTTTGCCGACAGGCTGGAGGCCGCCTGCTTCGCCACGCTCAACGCCGGGATCATGACCAAGGATCTGGTGGGCCTGGTGGAGCCCGGCTTCACCGCCACGGCCGTGGACAGCGAGACCTTCCTGGACGAGATCGCCAAGCGGATTTAAACCCGGACAAACTTCACGCCGAAGCCTACGATTTCTATAAAGAAAGGAAGAACTACCATGCTTTTGAACGTTCCCTCCATTCTCTCCCCCGCGCTGCTGAAGGTCCTGAGCGAAATGGGCCACGGTGACCGCCTCTGCATCGGAGACGGCAACTTCCCCGGCGCCTCCATGGCCAAGGCGAAAAACGCCGTCTTCCTCCGGGCCGACGGCCACGGCGTTCCGGCCCTGCTGGACGCCATTCTCTCGGTGATCCCCCTGGACGCCTATGTGGAGCACCCGGTGCTGCTGATGGAGACCATGGACTGCGACAAGGACCTGGAAATCCCCATCTGGGACGAGTACAAGTCCATCATTGCCAGCCACGACGCCCGGGGCGCAGAGGCTGTGGGCCATGTAGAGCGGTTCGCCTTCTATGAGGAGGCCAAGAACTGCTATTGCATCCTCCAGTCCGGCGAAAGCGCCATCTACGCCAATGTGATCCTCCAGAAGGGCGTGATTAAATAGTGGAAAATCTGTTCCGGATTTTACAGACGGCACTGCCGGTGCTGGCGGCCCTGGCCCTGGGCGTTCTCTGCCGGAAGCTGAACTTCCTCACCCGGGACGGGGTGGACACGCTGAAAAAAGTCGTGGTCAACCTCACCCTCCCAGCGGTGGTCTTCGCGGCCTTCGCCACGGCGGAATACTCCCTCCAGACCATTGCCATTCCGGTGCTGGTATTCCTGCTGTGCTGCCTGGGTCTGGTGCTGGGCAGGCTGCTGGCCCGACTGCTGCGGCTGCCGGGCCGGGTGACGCCCTATCTGGCCGCGGGCTTCGAGGCCGGGATGCTGGGCTACGCCCTCTTTGCCCTGCTGTTCCCCCAGGCGTCCTCGGCCAAGTTCGCCATTCTGGACCTGGGGCAGACGCTCTTCGTCTTCACCCTCTACAAGGCCCTGCTCTCCGGCGGAAAGGAGACCAAGTCCCTGTGGAAGGATATCGTCAACACCCCCATCCTCTGGGGCACCTTCGCGGGCCTGCTGGTGGGGGCTACGGGCCTCTTCGCCTGGATGGTCCAAAACGGCTCCGCCGCCGTGGTGACCAGCCTCACCGACTTTCTCTCCGCCCCCACGGGCATGATGATCCTGCTGGCCGTGGGCTATGACCTGGACTTCGGCCAGATCCGCTGGCGGGAGACGGCCCGGTTCGTGGTGCTGCGGCTGGCCGCCATGGCCATTCTCTTCGCCGTGCTGCTGCTGGTCAACCGGACGCTGCTTCACGGCATCATCTTCGAGGGCGCGGCCCTGCTGCTCTTTATCCTGCCGCCGCCCTACGTCCTCCCCATCTTCGCCGACGAGCCCAGCCAGCGGGCCCAGATCTCCTCGGCCCTCTCGGCCCTGACCGTGGTCACGCTGCTCTTCTTCGCGGTGATGACCGTGGCGATGTAAGTTCCCAAATAAGGGAAAGATGCGCAAAAACTTGGTAGGGGCGGCCTGTATGGCCGCCCGCAACCGGGTCCCACTTCCCGCCTGGGCACGATGGCCCCGCCTTCGGTCTTCTCGTAGGGGCCGATGCCCACATCGGCCCGCCCGCTGTGGGCGTAGGGCGGCATGCCCACATGCCGCCATGACCGGGTGCATGGACCGCCGGTCCAGCATATATCGCACCCGGCTCCGGACGCGCGATGCGCGCCCCTACGACGGTTGCGTTCGGCGATGGTGCATCCGACACGGCGGCACGGGCGGCCATACAGGCCGCCCCTACGGCCCCGCCTCCGGTTTTCTCGTAGGGACGGACCCTTTCACATTCCATAACCCGCCCGCAGGCGGCGCAAAATGCACAGCTCCCGAATCGGAGCTGTGCATTTTGCATTTTTATGGACTTATTTCCCGCCGTTGGTGGAGCGGAGGGTGACGTCGTGGTAGCCGCCCTCGACGATGCTGGTGGCGGAGACCAGGGTGATCTTGGCGTCCCGCTGGAGGTCGGGGATGGTGGTGACGCCGCAGTTGCACATGGTGGACTTGACCTTGTAAAGGCTCTTCTCCACGTTGTCGTGGAGGGGACCGGCGTAGGTGACGTAGCTGTCCACACCCTCCTCGAAGCTCAGGCCGGTCTTGCCGCCCAGGTCGTAGCGCTGCCAGTTCCGGGCCCGGTTGGAGCCCTCGCCCCAGTATTCCTTCACGTAGCTGCCGTTGACCATCAGCTTCTGGGTGGGGCTCTCGTCGAACCGGGCGAAGTAGCGGCCCAGCATCATAAAGTCCGCGCCCATGGCCAGGGCCAGGGTCATATGGTAATCGTGGACGATGCCGCCGTCGGAGCACAGGGGAATGTAAATACCGGTCTCCTGATAATACTCGTCCCGGGCCTGGGCCACCTCGATGACCGCCGTGGCCTGGCCGCGGCCGATGCCCTTCTGCTCCCGGGTGATGCAGATGGAGCCGCCGCCGATGCCGATTTTCACGAAGTCGGCCCCGGCCTTGGCCAGACAGAAGAAGCCGTCCCGGTCCACCACGTTGCCCGCGCCCACCTTGACGCTGTCGCCGTAGGTCTTGCGAATCCAGGCCAGGGTGTTCTCCTGCCAGCAGGAGAAGCCCTCGGAGGAGTCGATGCAGAGGACGTCGGCTCCGGCCTCCACCAGGGCGGGGACCCGGGTCTCATAGTCCCGGGTGTTGATGCCCGCGCCGACCATATAGCGCTTGTGGGAATCCAGCAGCTCCAGGGGATGCTCCTTATGGCTGTCGTAGTCCTTGCGGAAGACGAAGTATTTCAGATGGTCCTGGGCGTCCACGATGGGCAATGCGTTGAGCTTGTGGTCCCAGATAATGTCGTTGGCCTGCTTGAGGGTGGTCTCCTCGGGGGCGGTAATCAGCTTCTCCCGGGGGGTCATAAAGCTGGACACCTTCTCGTCGCCGGTCATGCGGCTGACCCGGTAGTCCCGGCTGGTGACGATGCCCAGGAGCTTGCCGGTGGCGGTGCCGTCGTCGGTGATGGCCATGGTGGAGAAGCCGTTCTTGGCCTTGAGGGCCAGCACGTCATTGAGGGTGTGCTCGGGGGTCAGGTTGGAGGCGCTGACCACGAAGCCCGCCTTATGGCTCTTGACCCGAGCCACCATGGCGGCCTCGGATTCGATGGACTGGGAGCCGTAGATAAAGCTCATGCCGCCCTCCTTGGCCAGAGCCACGGCCATTTTATCGTCGGAGACCGACTGCATAATGGCCGAGACCAGGGGGATATTCAGCATGATGTCGCTCTCCTCGCCCCGGCGGAACTTCACCAGCGGCGTCCGCAGGGAGACATTGGCGGGAATGCAGTCCGGGCCGGTATAGCCCGGCACCAGGAGATATTCGCTGAAGGTATGGGAAGGTTCGGAATAAAAGTGCGCCAAAGGGAATTCCTCCTTGTTGTATAAAAAGCATCTGTAGGGGCGGCCTAAATGGCCGCCCGGAACCCGGTGCGTCATGCACCGGGCCCCTGTGGTTGCCGGGGACTGGCAGGGCGCATATTGAATGCGCCCCTACACGCGCAGCGCCAATTCCACCGCACCTGTAGGGGCGGATTATATATCCGCCCGTGGCAGTGGCGATACCCGCAAGGCCTCCGCAAAACGCAGCCCGGCACGGGCGGCCATACAGGCCGCCCCTACGGTGGTCAAATGGGTGTTTATTTGAAGTACTCCACTGCGCCGCGGAACATACCCATCTCAAAGACGCCGGGGACGTTTTTGTAGAGCCCTTTTCCGATGCGCTCGGAGTGGCCCATCTTGCCCAGGACGCGGCCGTCGGGCGAGGTGATGCCCTCGATGGCCGAGACGGAGTTGTTGGGGTTAAAGGCGATGTCATAGGTGGGCTTGCCGTCCAGATCCACATACTGGGTGGCGATTTGGCCGTTGGCGGCCAGCTGGGCCACGACCTCGGGGGAGGCCAGGAACCGGCCCTCGCCGTGAGAAATCGGCACGGTGTACACGTCGCCCACCTGGGTATTGCGGAGCCACGGCGACCGGTTGGAGGCGATTCGCGTCCGGACCAGCCGGGACTGGTGGCGGCCGATGGAGTTGAAGGTCAGGGTCGGGGCGTTGGCGTCGGGCTCGGTGATCTTGCCGCAGGGCACCAGGCCCAGCTTAATCAGAGCCTGGAAGCCGTTGCAGATACCGGCCATCAGGCCGTCCCGCTGCTCCAGGAGCCGGGTGACGGCGTCCTTCACCGCCTCGCCCCGGAAGAAGGCCGTGATGAACTTGCCGGAGCCGTCGGGCTCGTCGCCGCCGGAGAAGCCGCCGGGAATAAAGATCATCTGGCTCTCGTCCACCAGCTGGGCGAATTCCTCCACGGACCGGGCGATTCCGGCGGCGGACAGGTTGTGAATCACATAGATCTTGGCCTGAGCCCCGGCGTCCTCCAGGACCCGGGCGGTGTCATACTCGCAGTTGGTGCCCGGGAAGACCGGGATCAGCACCTGGGGCTGGGGGCACAGGATATGAGGCGCGGGCCGCTCCGTGGCCGGGGCCGAGAAGGTCTCGGGGATGTCCCGGCTCTCGGCGGCATGGGTGGGATACACCGGCTCCAGCTTGCCCTCATAGGCGGCCAGCAGGCCGGAGAGGGCCACGGTTTCGCCGCAGGTCAGGGCGGGCTCGGCCACGGTCTCGCCCAGCAGCACACCCTCCTGGATGTCCTCGGTCAGCTCCAGCAGGAAGGAGCCGTAGGCCGGGGTGAAGAGGTCGGACAGGGCCGCGCCCTCGGCGAAGCGGAAGCCGATCTCGTTGCCCAATGCCATTTTCAGCACGGCCTCTGCCACGCCGCCGGCGGTGGGGGTATAGGCGGCAGCCACGGTCCCGGCGGCCATCAGGCCGTGGACCCGGGCGTAGAGGGCCTTGAGGCTCTCGGCCTCGGGGAGGCCGTCGGGGCCGTACTGGGGCCGGAGCCAGCGGACGGCATGGCCCGCCTGCTTGAACTCGGGGCTGACGATCTCACCGGTCTTGCCGGTGGTGACGGCGAAGGAGACCAGGGTGGGCGGCACGTCCAGATCCTCGAAGGAGCCGGACATGGAGTCCTTGCCGCCGATGGCGGCCACGCCCAGGTCCATCTGGGCCGCAAACGCGCCCAGCAAGGCGGCGGCGGGCTTGCCCCAGCGCTTGGGATCATGGCCGGGCTTTTCAAAGTACTCCTGGAAGGTGAGGTACACGTCCTCGAAGGACGCGCCGGCGGCGATCAGCTTGGAGACCGACTCCACCACCGCCGTATAGGCCCCGTGGTAGGGGCTCTGAGAGCTGAGCGCGGGGTCGTAGCCCCAGGCCATCAGGGAACAGTCGTCGGTGTGGCCGTGCTCCAGGGAGATTTTATGGACCATGGCCTGGATGGGGGTCCGCTGGAACTTGCCGCCGAAGGGCATCAGCACGGTGCCCGCGCCGATGGTGGAGTCGAACCGCTCCGACAGGCCCTGGCGGGAGCAGCACCGGAGACTGCCGGCCAGCTCGGTCATGCCCTGGGCAAAGGAGGCGGGGACGGCAGGGGCTTCCAGCTGCGGAGCCGGAACCGCCACGGTCATATGCTTCTCCGCGCCGTTGGAGTTGAGGAACTCCCGGGAGATATCCACAATGGTATTGCCGTTCCAGGTCATGGTCAGCCGGGGCTCGGCCTTGACCTGGGCCACCACCGTGGCCTCCAGGTTCTCCCGGGCGGCCAGGGCCAGGAAGGTCTCGGCGTCCTCGGGGGCCACGACCACGGCCATGCGCTCCTGGGATTCGCTGATGGCCAGCTCGGTGCCGTCCAGGCCGTCGTACTTCCGGGGGACCCGGCTCAGGTCGATGTCCAGGCCGTCGGCCAGTTCGCCGATGGCCACGGAGACGCCGCCCGCGCCGAAGTCGTTGCAGCGCTTAATCAGCTTAGAGGCGGCGGGGTCCCGGAACAGCCGCTGGAGCTTGCGCTCCTCGGGGGCGTTGCCCTTCTGGACCTCCGCGCCGCAGGTGTGGATGGATTCCACGGTGTGGGACTTGGAGGAGCCCGTCGCGCCGCCGCAGCCGTCGCGGCCGGTGCGGCCGCCCAGCAGGATCACCTGGTCCCCGGGGGCGGGGCACTCGCGGCGGACGTTCTCCGCCGGAGCGGCGGCAATGACCGCGCCGATCTCCATGCGCTTGGCGGCGTAGCCGGGGTGATAGACCTCGTCCACCATGCCTGTGGCCAGGCCGATCTGGTTGCCGTAGGAGCTGTAGCCCGCGGCGGCGGTGGTGACGATCTTCCGCTGGGGCAGCTTGCCGGGCAGCGTCTCGGAGATGGGCTGCAGGGGGTCCGCCGCGCCGGTGACGCGCATGGCGGCATAGACGTAGGACCGGCCCGACAGAGGGTCCCGGATGGCGCCGCCGATGCAGGTGGCCGCGCCGCCGAAGGGCTCGATCTCCGTGGGATGGTTGTGGGTCTCGTTCTTAAACAGGAGCAGCCAGGGCTCGGGCTTGCCGTCCACCTCCACGGTGATTTTCACGGTGCAGGCGTTGATCTCCTCGGACTCGTCCAGCTTGGTCAGCTTCCCGGCCTTTTTCAGCAGCTTGGCGGCGATGGTGCCCAGGTCCATCAGGTTGACGGGCTTGGTCCGCTGGAGGTCCTTACGGCCCTGGAGGTACCGCTCATAGGTCTTCTGGATGGCCGGGTCCTCAAAGGTGACGGCGTCCAGGGTGGTCAGGAAGGTGGTGTGGCGGCAGTGGTCGGACCAGTAGGTGTCGATCATGCGGATCTCGGTGATGGTGGGGTCCCGGCCCTCCTTTTGGAAGTAGGCCTGGCAGAACTTCAAATCGTCCAGGTCCATGGCCAGACCCAGCTGCTTGAGCAGGGCGGACAGACCCGCCTCGTCCAGCTGCGTAAACCCCTCCTCCACGGCCACGGTGGTGGGGATGGCGTAGTCGATCTTTAACGTCTCCACCGGGGCCAGCTCGGCCTCCCGGGCCTCCACGGGGTTGATGACGTAGGACTTGACCGCGGCGATATCCGCGGGGGTCAGGTCGCCCTCCAGCACATAGACCTTGGCGGTGCGGACCAGGGGCCGCTCGCCCTGGGACAGAATCTGAATGCACTGGGCGGCGGAGTCGGCCCGCTGGTCGAACTGGCCGGGCAGGTACTCCACGGCGAAGACCGTGCCGCCGTCGGGCAGAGTCTCGGTGACGTCGTCCAGCTGGGGCTCGGAGAACACCAGGGGGATGCAGCGCTGGAACAGCTCCGGCCGGATCTCCTCCACGTCGTAGCGGTTCAGGAGCCGCAGGCCGGTCAGGCGGGTGAGGCCCAGGAGCTCCCGGAGCTCCTTCAGAAGGGACGCGGCCTCGTGGGCCAGGCCCGGTTTTTTCTCCACATAGATGCGGTATACCATTTATTGCTCCTTCCCCGCCGCCAGGGCCCGCTGGCCGATGTCCCGGCGGCAATAGGCGTTGTCAAAGTGGACGGAATCGGCCAGGGCGTAGGCCCGGTCGATGGCCTGGGGCAGCGTATCCGCCACGGCCACGGCCCCCAGGACCCGGCCGCCGTTGGTGACCAGCCGGCCGTCCTTCCGGGCGGCGCCGGCGATATAGATGCAGCTGTCCTCCGGCTCTTCGGGCAGGGTGACGGGATAGCCCTTCTCGTAGTGGGTGGGATAGCCCTCGGAGGCCAGCACCACGCAGCAGGCGTGCTTGTGGGCGAACCGGACCTCCACCTGATCCAGGGTACCATTGGCACAGGCCTCCATAATGGTCAGCAGGTCGCTCTCCAGCAGGGGCAGCACCACCTGGGTCTCCGGGTCGCCGAAGCGGCAGTTGTACTCGATGACCTTGGGGCCCTGGGGCGTCAGCATCAGGCCGAAGTAGAGGCACCCGGCGAAGGGGCGGCCCTCTTTTGCCATGGCGTCGATGGTGGGCCGGAAGATGGTGTCCATGCAGACTTGCGCGATTTCCGGGGAGTAGTAGGGATTGGGGGCCACGGTGCCCATGCCGCCGGTGTTGAGGCCGGTATCGCCGTCGTGGGCCCGCTTGTGGTCCATGGAGGACACCATGGGGCGGATGGTCTTGCCGTCGGTGAAGGCCAGCACCGACACCTCGGGACCGGTGAGGAACTCCTCCATGACCACCTGAGAACCGCTGTCGCCGAAGATCTTGTCCTCCATCATCTCATGGAGGGCCTTTTTCGCGTCCTCGCGGGTCTCGGCGATGATGACGCCCTTGCCCAGGGCCAGACCGTCGGCCTTGATGACCTGGGGCAGCGGGGCGGTTTCGGCGTAAGAAAGGGCGGAATCCAGGTCGGTGAAGACCCGGCAGGCCGCCGTGGGGATGTGGTACCGGGCCATCAGGTCCTTGGCAAAGACCTTGCTGCCCTCGATCAAAGCCGCGTTCTTCTTCGGGCCGAAGCAGGGAATCCCGGCCTCGGTGAGGGCGTCCACGGCCCCCAGAACCAGGGGATCGTCCGGGGCCACCACGGCAAAGTCAATGCCGTGGGTCTTGGCAAATTCCACCTGGGCCGGGATGTCCTTGGCCCCGATGGGCACGAGAATCGCATCGCCCTCCATACCGGCGTTGCCGGGGAGGGCGTAGATGGCCTCCACCCGGGGGTTCTGCTTCAGCGCCCGGATGATGGCATGTTCGCGGCCGCCGCCGCCGATGACCATGAGCTTCATGGGAATACCTCCAATTGTTTTTTGCTATGCACCCGTAAGTCGCAGCGCACCTGTAGGGGCGGATTATATATCCGCCCGAACCGGTTTCGTTCGGCGAAAGACCTGCGGGAATCGCAACTGCCTGCGGGCGCATATACAATGCGCCCCTACGGCAAAGCCAGGCGCGTGGTTGGCACGGGCGGCCATACAGGCCGCCCCTACGGCAAATCCGGGGCGTGGGTGCTTATTTTTGCAGCTTCTCCGCCACGAGTTCGGCGGCTTGGGGGAGCAAAATCCACTCGGCCTGCTCCATGACGCGGCGCTGCAGGATCTCCGGCGTGTCGCCGGGGAGGATATCCACGGCCTTTTGCAGGATGATTTCGCCGCCGTCGGGGACTTCGTTTACATAATGTACCGTGGCGCCGGTGACCTTGACGCCGTACCGGAGCGCCGCCTCGTGGACCTTGAGGCCGTAAAACCCTTCGCCGCAGAAGGAGGGGATCAGCGCCGGGTGGACGTTCAAAATCCGGTTGGGCCACTTTCTCGTGAAATCCGCCGACAGGATCTTCAAAAATCCCGCCAGAATAATCATTTCAATCTGCGCGCTCTCCAGGGCCGCCGTCAGCCGGGCCTCGAAGTCCTTGCCCGGCAGGGCCACCGCCGGGACGCCTGCGTTTTTTGCCCGCTCCAGGGCGTAGGCGCCTTCACGGTTGGAGACCACCAGGGCGATCTCCCCGTGGGGGATGCGCCCGGCGGCCTGGGCGTCCAGCAGCGCCTGGAGATTGGTGCCGCCGCCGGAGACCAGGACCGCGATCTTCGTCTTTACCATAGGACCACCTTCTCGGCGGATTCGACGATCTCGCCCAGGACGTAGGCGTCCTCGCCGTTGGCCCGGAGAATAGAGAGGGCCTGCTCGGCGTCCTCCCGGGCCACGACCACGGTCATGCCGACGCCCATATTGAAGGTGTTGAACATCTCCCGGCGGGAGATCTTGCCGGTCTTCTCGATCAGGTCGAAAATCGGCAGGACCCGCACATCGGCCATGGCGATTTTCGCGCCCAGGCCGTCGGGGATGCTGCGGGGAATATTCTCAAAGAAGCCGCCGCCGGTGATATGGGAGATGCCCTTGACGGTCACCTCTTGCAGCAGCGCCAGAATGGGCTTTACATAGATCTTGGTGGGAGTCAGCAGCGTCTCGCCCAGGCCCTTGCCGCCCAGCTCGGGCACGGGCGCGGTGAGGTCGGCGTAGTCCACGTCGAAGACCTTCCGGACCAGGGAGAAGCCGTTGGAGTGAACGCCGCTGGAGGGCAGCGCCAGAATCACGTCTCCGGCCTTCATTTGGCTGTGGTCGATGATCTTGGCCTTGTCCACCATGCCCACGGCGAAGCCCGCCAGATCATACTCGTCGGCGGGATAGAAGCCGGGCATTTCGGCGGTCTCGCCGCCGATCAGCGCCGCGCCGGACTGGACGCAGCCCTCGGCCACACCGGAGACGATGGCGGCGATTTTCTCCGGGACGTTCTTGCCGCAGGCGATATAGTCCAGGAAGAACAGGGGCTTGGCCCCGGCGCAGATGATATCGTTGACGCACATGGCCACGCAGTCGATGCCCACGGTGTCGTGCTTATCGAGAAGGAAGGCCAGCTTGAGCTTGGTGCCCACGCCGTCGGTGCCGGAGACCAGGGTGGGGGCGGTCATACCGGCCAGATCCGGGGCGAAGAGGCCGCCGAAGCCGCCGATATCCGAGACCACGCCGGGGGTGTTGGTCCGGGCAATATGGGATTTCATCAGCTCCACGGCCTTGTAGCCGGCGGTGATATCGACGCCGGCCTGGGCGTAGGCTTCCGAGTAGCTATTGTTATTCATGGCGGCTCCTCCCTATTTCTCGGAGATTTTCTTCTCGAACCGGTTTTTGTCGGCCGCCTTGGGCACGGCGGTGGGATAGTCCCCGCCGAAGCAGGCGGCGCAGAAGCCCTTGCAGTTGTTGCCGTTGCAGAGCTTATAGGCGCTGTCCAGGCTCAGATAGCCCAGGGAGTCCACGCCGATGATCTCGGCGATCTCCTCCACCGTATGGTGGCAGGCAATCAGGTGGTCCCGGGAGTCGATGTCGGTGCCGTAGTAGCAGGGGTTCACAAAGGGCGGCGCGGAGACGCGCATATGGATCTCCTTGGCCCCGGCGTCCCGGAGCAGGCGGATGATCCGGGCGCTGGTGGTGCCGCGGACGATGGAGTCGTCAATCAGCACCACGCGCTTGCCGCTGACCACCTGGGCGATGGGGTTGAGCTTGATTTTCACCTTGTCCTGCCGGACAGCCTGACCCGGGGCGATAAAGGTCCGGGCGATGTAGCGGTTTTTAATCAGGCCCACGGCGTAGGGGATGCCGGACTGCTGGGCATAGCCCACGGCGGCGTCGATGCCGCTGTCGGGCACGCCGATGACCACGTCGGCCTGGGCGGGGTGCTCCAGGGCCAGAAACGCACCGGCCCGGGCCCGGGCGGCATGGACGTTACAGCCGTCGATGACCGAGTCGGGCCGGGCGAAATAGATGTACTCAAAGACGCAGAGGCTCCGGGGGCACTTGCCGCAGTGGGTCGCAATGCTCCGGGGCTCCTGGCCCCGCTGGAAGACCAGGATCTCGCCGGGCTCGATGTCGCGGACAAACTTGGCGGCCACGGCGTCCAGGGCGCAGCTCTCCGAGGCCACGATATAGGTCCCGTCCTCGGTCTGGCCGTAGCAAAGGGGCCGGAAGCCGTGGGGGTCCCGGGCGGCGATGAGCTTGGAGGGCGACATGATGACCAGGGAATAGGCGCCCTCGATGCGGTCCATGGCCTTTTCCACAGCCTCTTCGATGGACTTGCTCTGGATTCGCTCCTTGGTGATGATATAGCTGATGACCTCGGTGTCGGAGGTGGAGTGGAAAATGGAGCCCTGGAGCTCCAGCTCGGTCCGGAGCTCGGTGGAGTTGGTCAGATTGCCGTTGTGGGCCAGGGCCATGCGGCCCTTGATATGGTTGACCAGCATGGGCTGGGCGTTGCTGCGGCCGCCGGTGCCGGTGGTGCCGTAGCGGACATGGCCCACGGCCATATTGCCCTGTCCCAGGCTCTGGAGGACCGTGGGGGTGAACACCTCGCCCACCAGACCCACGTCCTTGAAGGACTGGAAGAGGCCGTCGTCATTGACCACGATGCCGCAGCTCTCCTGCCCCCGGTGCTGCAGGGCGAAGAGGCCGTAGTAAGTCATGCCAGCCACGTCGCAGGCTTCCCCGGCACAGACGCCGAAGACGCCGCATTCTTCATGGAGATTGCTCATGGGTTCCTCCGCTCAAGCGCCGAAGATCCGGCGGCGCATCTCCACATAGGCGTCTTCCACGCCGCCCAGATCCCGGCGGAAACGGTCCTTGTCCAGCTTCTCATGGGTCTTGCTGTCCCAGAAGCGGCAGGTGTCGGGGGAAATCTCGTCGGCCAGGACGATGGTGCCGTCGCTGAGGCGGCCGAACTCCAGCTTGAAGTCCACCAGATCCACGCCCACCTCGGCGAAGAAGGTCTTCATGACCTCGTTGACCTTAAAGGCCATGGTGCGGATGGTCTCGATCTCGGCGGGGGTGGCCAGCTTCAGGGCCAGAGCCTGGGCGGTGTTGATCATGGGGTCGCCCAGGTCGTCGTTCTTGTAGGAATACTCGATGGTGGGGTTCTCAAAGACGATGCCCTCTTCCACGCCGAAGCGCTTGGCGAAGGAACCGGCGGAGATGTTGCGGATGATGACCTCCAGGGGCACGATCTGGACCTTCTTCACCAGGGTGTCGCGCTCGTTGAGCTCCTGGACGAAGTGGGTGGGGACCCCGGCCTGCTCCAGCTTCTGCATCATAAAGTTGGTGACCTGGTTGTTGATGACGCCCTTGCCGGTGATGGTGCCCTTCTTCAGACCGTTGAAGGCCGTGGCGTCGTCCTTATAGTGGACCATGACGATCTCCGGGTCCTCGGTGGCGAAGACCTGCTTGGCTTTTCCTTCGTAGAGCATTTCCTTGATTTCCATGGGGGATTCCTCCTATATATCGTGATGATGATTTCGTTTTTATGCGAAAACCCGGGAGCATGTCGTAGGGGCGGCCTTTATGGCCGCCCGTAGGGCAGTCGCGATTTTTGTAAGGGCAGCACCGCACAGTTTGGCAAGAGCATTCGGCCAAAGATTTTGCCTCATACGAAAGTTATAAAAGGGCGGGAATACTGTATGTATTTCCCCCTTTTATAACTGCACGGATGGGGCAAAAGATTGGACGAAGGCCGCAGACACAATTGTGCGGTGATGCCTTTATTATAATTCGTCTTTCACAAAGCCGCAAGCCTGGAAAGCGCTGCGAACGGCCTATGCCGCCGGAAAATCCGCACGGGTCGTGGCTTGACTTCAAATGTTTGGTATTGTATAATGATTTCCATGTAAAAATTATACTTTTCTTGGAAATTGTGCCGGTTCCAGCCGGGAGAGAGAAAAGGGTGGTACCATGAGAGCAACCACGCACAGACAGCGGGCCTGGGCGCTGGCGCTGACGGCGGCGCTGCTTTTGAGCGGCTGCGCCTCCCTGCAGCCGGAGCCTGTGCCGGAGCCGGTGCCGGAGCCGGTGAAGGAGGCCGAGGCCGCGCCGGTTCCCAAGGCGGAGGGACTGACCCTGGCTGCCGCGGCGGGCAGCATCGAGACCCGTCCCGCCTATATCCGGGGCAGCAAAGGCTTCTTTCAGCCGGACAAAACCATTACCCGGGCTGAAATTGCCCAGATTTTCTTTAATTTAGAGCTTTTCGTGCCGGGAGAGAGAACGTTTTCTGACATTGCGGCAGGCAGCTGGTATCATGACGCCGTAGCCGCCCTGTCCGGCGCCCTCAAGGGCTATACCGACGGGACCTTCCGCCCCGACAGGACGGCCACCGTGGCCGAATTTCTGGCGGTAATCTGCCGGGTGCTGACGGTGAAGCTGCCCGAGCGGGCCGAGGACGCGCCCTGGTATCAGCCCCACTGGGACACGGCGCAGGACCTGGGCTGGCTGGAGGCCTGCCCCGACGCGCTGCCCGACACGCCCCTGCGGCGGGACGCGGCCGTGACGATCCTCAACCGGGCCCTGGGCCGTGTGCCCGATACCCGGGCCATCGACAGCCTGGAGAATCCGGTGTTCCTGGACGTGGGCCCGGAGCATCCCGCCTATTATGATATCCTGGAGGCCGCCGTGGCCCACGAGTGCGATTTGGACCGGGACACCTGGATCACCGAAACCCTGACGCCGCCGCAGCTGCGGCAAGGCCTTCACACCTTGGACGGCAGCGCCTACTACGTCCTGGAGGACGGTTCGGTCTATGTCGAACCGGGCCTGCTGGAGGCGGACGGCGCCCTGTATCTGGTGGCCGACGAGACCGGCCGGATCTATGCCGACGGAGCCCTCCACCTCTGGGGCGAGGATGTGGTCTTCGCCACGGAGACCGGCGCGCTGCTGACCGACGGCGCTTGGCATGACTTCTATTTTGACAGCCAGGGCGTCTATACCACCGGCGACGCCGAGCTGGACGGCTACATAGACGAGGTTCTGGCCGCCTGCACCGACGAGACCATGACCCGGGCGGAGAAGCTCCGGGCCTGCTATGACTACGTCCGGGCCTTCGGCTACCTGGGCCGCAACAGCACCATCTACGTCAAGACCATGTCGCCGGACCAGGCGTCGGCCTACGCCAAGAAGATCTTCGCCACCGGCAAGGGCGACTGCTACAACTTTGCCGCTGCCTTCTACTATCTGGCCCGGGAGCTGGGCTATGACGCCACTGCCGTGGTCGGCACCTGCGGCTACGTCTGGAACACCCACGCCATCCCCCACGGCTGGGTGACCATTCCCCTGGACGGCGGGACCTACCTCTTCGATCCCCAGATCGAGAACTACAACAACCGCAACGGCATTTCCAACGACACCCACAGCGCCTACCAGGTGACCTACGCCACCGCCCCGGCCAACTACCATCCCAATTAAAGAATCCGAAATGAGAGAAAAGAGGAACCACTGTGAAGAAATTGCTTGTTATTCTGACGGCCTGCCTGCTGGCGCTGAGCCTGCTGGCGGCCTGCGGCGAGACCGTCACGCCGGAGTCCCAGGAAACCGCTTCCGAGGCAGATCCGGCCCCCGTCCCCGAGGAAGCGGAGACCGCTCCGGCCCAGGAGGATACCGCGGAGGAGCCTGTCGATGAGACGCCGGCGGTTGAGAAACCCGCCGCCGGTGAGACGGAGGCGCAGACCGATGCTGACACCCCGGAGCCGGTCACCGATTTGGAGCCCGTGGCCAAGCCCGAGCCCTCCACGGAGCCCGAGCCCTCCACGGAGCCCGAGCCCGCGGTCGAGCCCGAGCCCACCGACGACCAGACATCTGCCTCCACCGGGTCCCAGCCCCCGACGGAGGGCCCTGCCGCAGCCACCCTGGAGGATGTCCAGGCCCTGGTGGGTCAGGACGTGGCCAATCTCTATGCCATTGCCGGTCAGCCTCAGGACAGCCACTATGAGTACTCCTGCTCCGGCCCCGGCGACGACGGCATTCTCTACTACCAGAACTTCATCGTCTTCACCTATGTGGAGGACGGCGTGGAGACCATTGTGGACGCGGAGGCGGCATAATGAAGAAATGGATCGTAATTTCCGCGCTGCTGGCCCTGCTGCTGGCGGGCTGCGGCGGCAAAGCCGCGCCGGTGGACCCGGCGCTGACCATTGACGGCGTGACCTTCACCCCCGAGAGCGCCGTGGCCGATGTGCTGGAGACCCTGGGCGAGGACTATGAATACTATGAGGCCATTTCCTGCGTCTATGACGGCATGGACAAGACCTACAGCTACGGCGACGTGACCCTCTATACCTATCCCGACGGCGAAACCGACCGGCTGATGGAGCTCTACTGCACCGGCGGCAGCGTATCGGCGGGGGATGTGACAATCGGGTCCACCGCCGAGGACGTGAAGGCCGCCTTTGGCAGCGGCTATACCGAGGCCGGGTCGGTGCTGACCTACGCCCTGGAGCCGGAATCCGAGCAGAACACCCCGGCCTCCCTCTACTTTGAGCTGGAGGACGGCAAGGTCTGCGCCATAGCCATGACGGCGGAGCACCGGGCCGAATGAGAAAACATCTGGTACTGACGGCGCTGGTGCTGGCGCTGCTGGCGGGCTGTGCCGCCGCCCCCTATGAACCGGCCGGAGCCCCCACCGGCGACGAGGTCCTGGACGGCCAGGTGCTGACGCTGCTCCAGGAGATCTGCGACCCCCGGGCCTCGGAGGAAGAGAATCTCCGGGCCGCCTACGACTGGGTCTGCAATGAGATCACCTACCGGGCCGGGACTGCCGATACCACCGGCGGCTTTACCGAGGACCTGATTCAAGCGCTGGCCAGGGAGGCCCTGGAGAAGCGCAAGGGCAACTGCGACAGCGAGGCCGCGCTGATGGCCGTGCTGCTCCAGCGGCTGGGCTGCCAGGCCCAGGTGGTCCAGGGCCAGTTCCTCCGGGAAGGGGACGACGAGGCCATCTGGGTGGACCACGCCTGGGTGGTGGCGGAAGTGGAGGGACAGTATTACCACTTCGACCCCCTCTATGGCCGCTATTACACCGAGGACCGGGCCGAGGACTACTTTATGCAGCCCGCTTCCGCCCTGGAACCCACCCATACCTGGGACCGGGAGACCGTCCCAGCCTGCCCCTAGGGGCCCTATCTCCTCAAGGAGAGGCTTTGGGGCCCGGTGCCTGAGAGGGCAGGCTCCCCTTGAGGGGAGCTGTCAGCCGAAGGCTGACTGAGAGGTGTTACCGCACCAATGGCTTGCCGCAGGGTTTCGGCGTGTGCAGAAGGCGCTTGCGCGCCGCCGCCGCTATGCGGCGGCACACCTCTCCGTCACGGCTTCGCCGTGCCACCTCCCCTCAAGGGGAGGCTTTGGGGTGCGGCATGTGCAGAGGACACGCCTCTCCGTCACGCTGCGCGTGCCCCCCAGATTGCCGCTTGCCTTTCCGGCCCGCGCTGTAGTCTGCCAAGGCAAATGGCTGCCCAACCGCTGCTCAATCCAACTGCAAGGGAGAACCCCCATGTTTATTCTGGAACAACTCCGCCACTATGCATCCACCGGCCGCGTGGCCTTCCGCTACGGGGCCGAAACCGTGACCTATGCCCAGCTGGACGCCCGGTCCGACGCCTTTGCGGCCTGGCTGCTGGAGACCCTGGGCGACGACCGGACGCCGGTGGTCCTCTACGGCCACAAGGAGCTGAGCCTCCCGGCCTGTATGTTCGGCTGCATCAAGGCCGGCCGGGCCTATGTGCCCGTGGACACCACCTTCCCCGCCGACCGGGTGGCCCGGATTCTCGAACAGGTCCAGCCGAAGGTGCTGGTGGATCTGCGGGGGCTGGGCCTTGCCGCCCCCGTGGCGCTGGACGGCGCGGCCTTGGACGCCATTCTCCGGCGGCCCGCCGCGCCCACCCCCGAGACCTGGGTGAAGCCCGGGGACGTGGTCTATATGCTCTTCACCTCCGGCTCCACCGGCCAGCCCAAGGGCGTGCAGATCACGGCCGGGAACATCGCGGCCTTCCGGGAGGGGGTCGCGCCCCTGCTGGATTTGGACTTGGACGGCGGCGTCTTCCTCAATGAAATCTCCTATTCCTTCGACGTGTCGGTCTGCGCCCTCTACTACGCCTTGAGCCGGGGCATGACCCTCTACACCGTGGACAAGGACACCCTCAACCAGCCCAAGGCCCTCTTTGCGGCCCTGGCCGAGTCGGGCGTGGACCTGTGGGTCTCCACGCCGTCCCTCGGCGAAATCTGCTGCCAGTCGCCCAAGTTCGACCAAGCCCTGCTGCCCAAGGCCCGGAAGTTTATCTTCTGCGGCGAAGTGATGACGAAGAAGCTGGGCCTGCAAATGCTGGACCGCTTCCCCGGCGCGAAGATCTACAACGCCTACGGCCCCACCGAGACCACGGTGCTGGTGACGGCGGCGGAGATCACCCGGGAGCTCTGCGACCGGGGGCCGTCCCTGCCCATCGGCTACGGCTTTTCCAATCTGGAGTGCCGGATTCAGGACCCGGAGACCGGCGCGATCCTCCCCGACGGCCAGGCCGGGGAGCTGGTGATTCTCGGCGACTGCGTCAGCCCCGGCTACTTCCGGCGGCCGGACCTGACGGAAAAGTCCTTCTTCACCGAGGGGACCCGCCGGGGCTACCGCACCGGCGACCTCTGCGCCAGCCATCACGGCTCCATCGACTACTTCGGCCGCCTGGACGGGCAGGTGAAGCTCAACGGCTTCCGGGTGGAGCTGGAGGACGTGGAGGAAAATCTCCTGAAGGTCCCCAACATCGCCCGGGCCGCGGTGTTGCCGGAGACCCGGGACGGCACGGTCCAGTCTCTGACGGCCTTTGTGCTGCTGGAGGCCCCCGACGGCCTCTCCAGCCTCCAGCGGGCCCGGCAGATCAAGACCGCCCTGGGGCAGCTGCTGCCCAGCTACATGGTGCCCCGGAAGATCGTGGCCGTGGACCGCTTCCCCCTGAATACCAACGGCAAGATCGATAAAAAGGCATTGGCCGCCGGGCTCGGGGAGGGCGCGACGCCATGACGCCCTACGGAGGACTGACTTTTTTCGTCGTGCTGGCGGCGCTGCTGCTGCCGGCGGTGATTCTGGGGCTCCTGGGCCGGCGGATTCACTACTACGGCCTCTTTGCCACGCTGGCGCTGCTGTGGCTGAGCTTTGACAGCTGGGAGAGCAAGGCGCTGCTGGCGGGCTTCTGGCTCTGGGAGACCGCTCTCTGCTATGGGCTGCTGCGGCTCCGGGCCAAAGGGCCCAGCCGGGGGCTCTTCTGGACGGCGGTGGTGCTGGTCATCGCCCCGATGGTGGTCTCCAAGGTCTCGGGCCTGCTGCCGGGCTTCTCCTTCTCCCTGCTGGGCATCAGCTATATGACCTTCCGCGCCCTGGATGTGGCGCTGGATATCTGCGACGGCCGGGTGAAGACCCTCTCCCTCTGGGAGACGGCCTACTATATCCTCTTTGCCCCGGCCATCTCCTCGGGCCCCCTGGACCGCTACCGCCGGTTCACCGCCGATCTCCACCGGGCCATCCCCCGGGAGGAGTATCTCACCCTGGTCCGGGACGGCGTCTGGCGGCTGATGACCGGCGCGCTCTACTACTTCGTCTTCGGCAGCCTGATCTGGAAGCTCTGGATCGAGGCGCTGCCCGACGGCGGCTTCCTGGGCTGGGCCGGGTATTTCTACGGCTATACCTTCTTTATGTTCTTCAACTTCGCCGGCTACAGCCGCATGGCCGTGGGCACGGCGTATCTCCTGGGGATTCGGCTGCCGGACAACTTCAACCGGCCCTTCCTGGCCGTGGATATGAAGGATTTCTGGGCCCGGTGGCATATCTCCCTCTCCACCTTCCTGCGGGACCAGGTCTATACCCGGTTCTGCATGGCGGCGCTGCGGGGCAAGTGGTTCAAGGGCAAGCGCACCAGCTCCTACCTGGGCTACCTGCTGACCATGGGCCTGATGGGCCTGTGGCACGGGCTCAGCCTCCACTACCTGGTCTACGGCCTCTACCACGGCGGCGTCATGGGTCTCAACGACCTGCTGGACACCCGGTGGAAGCACTTTAAGAAACTGAAAAAGCAGCCCTGGTCCCGGGCGGTCTGCGTGGTGGTCACCTTCCACCTCTTCGCCTTCGGCCTGCTGCTGTTCTCGGGAAAATTACTTGGATAGGATGGGATGACCATGGAAGAACAAATCATTGCCATGCTGGGCGACATCTGCGGCGCGGACCCCGGCGAGATTCAGCCGGACACGGCCCTCTTTGACGAGGGAATTCTCGACTCCTTCGGCCTGGTGCAGCTGATCGTGGCCCTGGAGGAGGCCTTCGGCGTCGCCCTGGACCCGGCGGAGCTGGAGCGGGCCCAGATGGCCACGCCGGACGCCATCGCCGCCACGGTCCGGGCGGCCCAGGGATGAGGCGGGCGCTGCTGGCGGCCCTGGCCACGGTGCTGGTCTGCGCGCTGGCCTTGGCCGCGGTGCGCTGGGGCCTGGAGGCCGCCATGCCGGACTACCCGGCAGCCCTCTCGGCCGAGGCTGCCGAGGAGAAGATCACCGGCATGTGGCTGACGGAGCAGGCGGCGGAGCGGGACAACAGCCTCTTGATTTTCGGCTCCAGCGAGCTGAAAACCACCGATATCTGCACCCACCCGGCCAACTTCTTCGCGGATACGGGCCTCCAGGTGGATCTGATCGGCCGGGGCTCCTGCCAGTCTATCATCCATGCCATGGCCATCGGCGCCCAGGGTGAGGCGCTGCGGGGGCGGCAGATCGTGCTGATTACCGCGCCCCAGTCCTACGTCCCCGAGGGCATCGCCAGCGACCTCTTTATGGCCAACTATTCCCAGCAGCAGCTCCTGGACATCCTGGGCGACGAGACCATTCCCGATGACATCAAGACGTATCTCTCCGCCCGGACTCAGGATCTCTTCGACGCCTACGAGGCCGATACCGGCCTGACCCCCGAGGCCTACACCGCCGGAGATCTTTTAAGCACGGCCTGGGCCGAGGACGGAGCCGCGGCGTTGCTGGCGCCCTACGGCGCGGCGGCGGAGTGGCTGCTGGACACCCGGGATCTGGCCGAAGCCAAGGACCTGGCCGAGGACTTTCCCGATGAAGCCCCGGCGGCCCTGAACCTGGCGTTCGACTGGGACGCCGAGCTGGAAGCGGCCCTGGACCAGGCGGCGGAGATGGTCACCAACAACGATTTCTATATGCAGGACAGCTACTACGCCACGTATATCGGCGCGAAGCTGGACCAGCAGGCCGGGAAGGACGCCGCCCTCTCCTACGAGACCTCGCCGGAGTACGACGACCTGCGGTGCCTGCTGGACCTGTGCAGCCTGTGGGATCTGGAGGTCCTCTTCGTCCACGTGCCCATGCACGGGGCCTGGAACGACTTCACCGGCTTCGACGCCGGACGCCGGGCCGCCTACTACCAGGCGGTGCGGGAGATTGCGGAAGACTACGACAATGTGACGCTGCTGGATTTGACGGGCTATGAGTACGAGCCCTATTTCCTCTGCGACACCATGCATCTCGGCTGGAAGGGGTGGCTGGCAGTTGACCGGGCCATTGTGGAATTTTATCACGCAGCTTGAAACCTGGGTCCGCACCCATTGGGCGCCCCGGGCAGTGTTTTATGCTTTGATCGTCGCGGCCCTCTACCTGACCTGGGTCTATACCGGCGGGGAGAGCGTGGCCTTTGTCTACAGCGAATTTTAACGGGAGGTTCCCTATGAAGAAAACCATGATTCTGGCCGGCGCTCTGGCTCTGGCCCTCTTGGCCGGCTGCTCCGCCGGCGTCATCTCCAGCGAGGACGGTCCCACCCAGGTGGTGGGCGTCACCACCACGGCGGATATGACCCCCGCGGAACAGGTGGAGCTGGTGAAGACCCTGATCGACGCGCCGGTGGAGGAGCTCTACGAGGCCATCGGCCAGCCTGCAGATTCCGCCTATGCCTCCTCCTGCCTGGGCGAGGGCGAGGACGGCGAGCTCTACTATGAGGGCTTCACCGTCTACACCTACCGCGACACCGACGGCAGCGAGAGCGTCTATGACGTGATGGAGGCTCCCTCCACGGAGGGCTGACCATGCGCCGCCTGTTGCTGTCGGCCGCTGCCTTGGCGGCCCTGGTCTGCCTGCTGATTCTGCCCGCCGGTGCGGCGGACACCGGGGTGGAGCCCCTGCTGCGGCAGGTGTCGCTGACCCATGTCTTTGGCTCGGAGACCTTCACCCTGGACGAGGTGGAGTTCCAGCGGATCATCGTCCCGGCCTACGTGCTGGAAGTCTACGACACCGACGACTACGCCATCCACCCCGGCGAGCGGGACGAGAAGGTCCGGGAGCTGAAGCGCTACCTCTATTCCAACGAAAATTTCCCCACCAACGAGTTTGTCACCTATTCCCAGGCCGACATCAAGCGGGATATGGTAGCCGACTACTTCGACGACCACCTGGCCCTGCTGATCGAGGTCCTCTACCAGTTCTGCGGCCTGGAGGACCGGGAGCCCTGCATCGACCCGCTGACCGTCTACCTCTTCCACCAGCTGGAGGATCTGGACAAGGATATGCGCAACGACATCGAGGTGGTCTATAAGTACCGCATGATCCAGGAGGACACCGTCGGCACCATCAGCCGCTCCGGCGAGCCCGACGGCATGTACTACTACGCCCAGACCGACCCGGACTGGGCAGACAAGGAATTTGCCTTCGAGGGCAACGGCGCCACCCTTCGGGACCGGGGCTGCGGCACGGCCTGCATGTCCATGGTCTTCTCCACCTACCACATGGTGGAGATCAACCCCTATTGGGCGGCAGATTACGCCCAGGACGGCAACTGGCAGGTGAGCTACGGCCTGCCCAATGAGTTTTTCCTGGGCATTGCGGAAAAGTATGCCCATCTGGAGACAAAACGCTACGGAACGGTCCTAAACCAGCCGCAGATTATCAAAAAGGCCGACGTGGACATGGACACGCTGGCTGACCAGATTGAGAACCAGGGCTATATGGCCATCATCCACGTGGTAGCCGGCGCCTTCACCAGCCAGGAGCACTATATGGTTCTGGCCGACTACGAGGTCATTGACGGCGTGGGCTATTTCCTGGTGGCGGACCCGTATATCATGCCGGAGCGGTACTCCAGCCGGGACCAGCTGAAGGACGTCCCCGGCGACAACGAGGGCCTGATCTACGCCACCTCCAGCCTTCTCTACCGGGACATGAAGTCCATCATCCTCTTTGCCCAGGACCGGGAGGCCTTCCCGCTGGGCTGTAAGTCCGCTGCCCCGGTGCGCATCGATCACGACTAGGAGAGTGAGCCATGGCGGATCATAAACATTGGAAGCGAACCCTCAAGCGCAATACGCTGAATATTCTCCTGGTGGTGCTGGTCCTGGCGCTGCTGGCCGGCGTGGCGGCGGCGGTCTGGACCATTCTGCCCCTGTTCCAGAGGAACCACACCGAGCAGCCGCCCCAGGAGGAGGCCGAGCCAACCCTGGAGGAGCTGCTGCGGCCCGATGAGACGATCCCGGACCCGGAGGACGCCGAGCCGGGCGAGCTGCCGGTCACCGGCGAACAGACCAAGCCCCAGGCCCCGCGCCATACCTTCGGCGGCGTGGCAGTCTACTATGAGGACGGGGCCCTGACCGATACCATTTCCCAGACCCACGGCATTGCCCTGACCCTCCCCGGGGGCGAGGCCCTGCCGCGAATCGATCTCCAGGGTATCTCCGGCAGCTGGGGCAGCCTCTCGGATTCCGAGCGGGAGACCTTGGCTGTTGGCGTGGTCCAGAGCTACTATGTGGACGGCCCGGCCGCCGAGCAGGTGGAGGTAACGGCCGACAGCGCCGTGGAACGGGGCTATCTCGTGACGGTGCCGGAGACGGAAGACGCTCCGGCGGTGACGGCCCGGGTGAAATTCCTCCAGGTGGGACAGACCCTGTGGATTGTCTCTCTGCTGGAGACCACCGAGGCGGCGGGAAACGAGCTGCTGCAATCGGTCTATGAGACGGCGGAGGCGGCATAAATGAAGAGATTACAACCCATAGGCGCGCTGCTGGCGCTGCTGCTGTTCCTGACCGGCTGTGCGGCGGAGCCCGTTCCCACGGAGGCGCAGCAGCAGCCGCCGGTCACCGCGCCCGCGGAGACGCCGGAGCCGGTGGAGGAACCGCCTGCGGAGCCGGACGAGGAACCGGAGAGTATGGAGCCGGAAATCGTGGAGCCGGAGCCGGAACCGCTGGAGCCGGGCTTTCACGAGGAGGCGGGCGGCCTCTACTATGTCCAGGAGGACGGAACGCTGCTGACCGACGGCAGCCTGGGTTACCTGGACTTTGACAGCGAGGGCCGCTATACCACCGGCAATGCCGACCTGGACGCCGGAATTCAGGCCCTGCTGGCGGCGGCGTGCCCCGACCCGACGGCGGACCGGGAGACCCGGCTGCGGGAGGCCTATGTCTACATCCGGGAGAATTTCCGCTATCTCAGCATGCCCCACTACGAGGCCGGCTCCACCGACTGGGCGGAGACTGCCGCCACGGCCATGCTGGACCAGGGCAAGGGCAACTGCTATTGCTTTACGGCCCTGTTCACCTACTGCGCCCGCCAGCTGGGCTACCAGGCCTATAACGTGGCCGGGCACGAATACAGCCCCGATAACGACCATGCCTGGACCATGATCGACTGGCCCGACGGCGAGACCTATCTCTTCGACGTCCAGCTGGAGTACGCCTATCTCTACCAATACGAAAACAAGCCCGTCATCGACATGTTCAAAGCCTCCGGCAGCGACGGAATCTACAACGGGTTTGTGTACTATTTCCCGTAGATGGATATACAGAGACGAAACTGAGAGCGGTTGCCGCGCCGAAGGTTCGCTACAGATCTCCAACGGGTGCAAGGGCGCGTCGCCTGAGAGGGAAGGCTCCCCTTGAGGGGAGCTGTCAGCCGAAGGCTGACTGAGAGGTGTTACCGCACCGAAGGTTTGCTGCAGGGTTTCGGCCTGTGCAGAGGGCGCTTGCGCGCCGCCGCCCTTACGGGCGGCACACCTCTCCGTCACGCCCTTTGGGCGCACCACCTCTCCTCAAGGAGAGGCTTTGGGGTGCATCGCCTGAGAGGTGTTGCCGCACCGATGGCTTCCCGCAGAGTTTCGGCGTATGCAGAAGGTGCGCCCCATGAATCTCCTCTATCAAGCATTCCCAATCCACGAAAGGAGCTTTGCCCGTGAGCTTTGGTTCCGCGATCTTTCTCTTCGGCTTCCTGCCTCTGACGGCGGCGTTGTACCGGCTGCTGCCCTGGCGCTGGGCCCGCCGCGTCCTGGTGACGGGGGCCAGCCTCTTTTTTTACGCCTGCGGGCGGCTGTGGGATCTGCCGGTGCTGCTGCTCTCGGCGCTGCTCCACTACGCCGCCGGACGGCTGCTGCTGAGAACCCAGTCTCGCCGGGCCGTGGTGGCCGCCGTGGTGGTCCTGGACCTGGGTCTGCTGGCCGCGTGCAAGTACCTGGATTTCTTCTGCGCTGCCGCCGGGCTGCCCGTCGGACCCCTGAATCTGCCCCTGCCTCTGGGCGTGTCCTTCTTCACCTTCCAGGGGATCAGCTACGTGGTGGACGGCAGCCGGGACCGGTCCCAGCTGAGCCGCACGTTTTTCCCGGTGCTGCAATACCTCTGCTTTTTCCCCAATCTGGTCTCCGGACCTCTGGCGCGATTTCAGGCCGTCCGGCCCCAGCTGGAGGCCGCCGTCCGGCCCGATGGGGAGACGGCCGCACTGGCGCTCCGGCGCTTCACGGTGGGCCTGGGCAAAAAGCTGCTGCTGGCCGGGACGCTGGCTCCGGCGGTGGACGCCGTCTTCGCCCTGGACGCCGCCGCCCTCGATCTGCGCACCGCCTGGCTGGGGGCCGTGGCCTATGCCCTTCAGCTCTATTTTGATTTCAGCGGCTACAGCGATATGGCCCTGGGCCTGGGCTGCCTCTTCGGCGTGACGCTGCCGGAGAATTTCCGCTATCCCTACCGGGCCGGGTCCATCACCGACTTCTGGCGGCGGTGGCATATCTCCCTGTCCCAGTGGTTCCGGGACTACCTGTACATCCCCCTGGGCGGCAGCCGCCGGGGCAAGGCCCGGGCTGTGGTCAATAAGCTGGCCGTCTTCCTCGCCACCGGCCTCTGGCATGGGGCCAATTGGACCTTTGTCCTCTGGGGCGCGTGGCACGGCCTCTTCGCCGCCCTGGAGACCGCCACGCCCCTGGGCCGCATCGGCAAACGGCGGTTCGGCCACGTCTATGCGCCGCTGGTGGTCCTGGTGGGCTTTACCATGTTCCGGGCCGATACCGTGACGGCTGGGCTGGCGGTGGTTTCCAACCTGTTCACAGGCTTCGCCTTCCAGGAGGCTTCGACGCTGGCCTTGGCCCACTGTCTGACGGCCCGGGTCTGGACGGCGCTGATCCTCGGCGCGTTGGGCGCGCTGGGGTTCGGCTCCTGGCTCTGGCGCAAGGTCTCGGCCCGGCGCGGGGCTCTGGCGTGCAGCCTGGGCCTGACGCTGGTCCTGCTGGTCCTCTGTGTGCTGGCCCTGGCGTCCGGTTCCTTCCAGCCCTTTATCTATCAGCAGTTCTAGGAGGCAGGCTATGAAGCATCTCACCCGCATCTTTTTCTGGCTCTTCTTGGGCCTCTGCGCCCTGCCTCTGGCCGCGCTGCTGGTCCTGGGCCCGGCGGAGGCCGCCTCCAACCAGGTGCTGGCTTCGGCCCCCAGCCTCACCAACCGGGACGGCAGTTTCAACGACGGCGTTCTCACCGACCTGTCGGACTACCTCTCCGACCGCTTCGGCTTCCGGCAGGAGCTGATTACCCTCCAGGCCCGGCTGACTGCCGCGCTCTTTCACGAATCCGCCGCGGACTCGGTGCTCCTGGGATCCGAGGGCTGGCTCTACTACGCCGACACCCTGCCGGATTACGAGGGGACCAACGCCCTGACCGACCGGCAGCTCTGGGCTGCGGCCCGGACGCTGCGGCTGATCCAGGACGCCGCCCAGGCCCAGGGGGCCCAATTTCTCTTTACCGTGGCCCCCAATAAGAACAGCCTCTATCCGGACGCCATGCCGGACCGCTATCCCCGGTCCGACACGCCGGGCAATTGGCAGCGGCTCCAGGTTCAGCTGGAGGCCCAGGGCGTGGCCTATGTGGACCTGACCGAGACGCTGACCCGGGAGGAGCCGGTCTACTACCGCACCGACAGCCATTGGAACGACTACGGCGCGGCCTTGGCCCACGACGCAATCCTGGAGGCCCTGGGTGAGAACGGTACTGCGGCCCAAGCGCCCTTCACCACTGGCACCCACCTGGGAGACCTCTATGCCATGCTGTATCCCACGGGGACCGAGACCGAAGCCTGCCCCGTGCTGGACCGGGACCGAACCTTCACCTATACGGCCCCCTTCCGCTCTCCCGAGGACATGACCATCCGCACCGAGAGCGCCGGCGCGCTCGGGAGCCTTCTCATGTACCGGGACTCCTTCGGCAATAATCTCTATGCGCCCCTGGCGGAGTCGTTCTCGAAGGCCTGCTTCTCCCGGTCCATGCCCCTCCAGCTGGAGCTGATGGAGGAGACGCAGCCGGATCTGGTGCTCTTTGAGCTGGTGGAGCGAAATCTCAGCTGGCTGTGCACCCAGCCGCCGGTGCTGGCGGCCCTGCCCTGTGAGCCGGTGGAGGCCGAGACGACCGGGGCGTCCGTGGCCCTGACCATCCGGGAGGCTAACGGCCTGACCTGCTACAGCGGCAGCCTGGAGGCCCTGGACTGGGATTCGCCGGTCTATCTGTCGCTGGACGGCACATATTACGAGGCCACCCCTGCCGGAACCGGGGACAATCCCTTTACCCTCTATGGGCCCCGGGCCGATGTGGTGCGCGTCTACTATCGCAGCGGCGGCCGGTGGCTGGAAGCCGAGACATAAAAAAGCCGAACCCACGGCAAATGTGGGTTCGGCCTTTTATTATGTTTACAGATTGTTGAGCCGCTGGAGAACGACGGCCAGCTCGGCGCGTGTGGTGACGCGGTCGGGAGCCAAGGTCGAACTGCCGATGCCCACCAGACCCTCTCGCAGGGCCCAGACCATGGCGTCCTTCGCCCAAGAGGCGACGAGGGCCCCGTCGCGATAGCCGGCCAGCGAGCCGGAGACCTTGGGGCTGCCATACCAGCGGTAGAGCATGGTGATAAGCTCCTGCCGGGTGACTGCGGCGGTGGGGTTCTTGCCGTCGGTGATCTGGTGGTTCTTGGCCCAGGCCTGGGCGTCGGCATACCAGGGGCTGCAGTCCTCCAGGTCCCGGTTGCCGGACACACGCCCCAACACCAGCCAGGTCATGGCGCGCGTCACAGCGCCGTCGGGATCAAAGTTGGTCTTGGAGACGCCGTCCAGGAAACCACAGGATACGGCATAGTCCACCGCCTCGTGGTACCAGGCGTCGGCCTCGACATCGGTGAAGCGGTAGCTGGGACAGCCGGGCCAGCTGCCGTCGCAGCCGTCGTCGGAGAAGCGGACCCAGACGGTGACGTCATTGTGGGGCATGGTGAACCGGTTCCAGCGGTTGACTTTGATGGTGTCGTCCGATCCCAGGTCCGGTGCGGACCAGTCCTCATCATCAAACCAGCGGCTGGGTTCAAACCAGGAGCTGTCTTCGTCCCAGGAGACCTCCCAGAGCGATTCGCCGGGGACGACGGTGATGTCCTCCAGCTCGTAGCCGGCGTCGGCACGGACGGTGATGGAAACGGTATCCCCGGCGTGGGCCCGGGAGACATTGGTCCAGGCGTCGCCGTTGCCGGTTACTACAACATGGACATCGTAGTAAGGATTGGGCAGGGCGGCGGCGGTGGAGGCGAACAGAGAGACCACCAGGATCAGGGTGAATCCCAAAGCGGTCCAGCGAAGCTTACGCATAAAACCTCCTCCTTATTTCAAAGTTATCTAAGAAAAGTATACAGGATTCTCAGAGGAAAAACAAGAGCACCGGTCAATTTGCTGGCCTTGGCGGCACCCGCTGTACCAGCACCGCCGCCAGATACCCGGCGGCAAAGCCGATCAGCAGCCCCGCCAGCACGTCGGTGGGGTAGTGGACGGCCAGATAGAGCCGGGAGAGCCCCATGGCCAGGGCAAAGAGCAGACAGGCCCAGGTTTTCCGGCGGTTCCCCAGGAAGAAGAGGGCCGTCATCGCCGCGGCGGCAGCGGTGGAATGGCCCGAGGGGAAGGAGGCGTCGGATTCAAGATGGGCTCCGGCCTCCAGCCACCACTGGTAGAGCAGCCGTCCCTCGTCGGCATAGGGCCTGGGCCGGTCCACCAGGGGCTTGAGCAGGACGTTGGTGCACAGGGCTCCGATGGCCAGCGCCAGCAGAACCCCCAGCCCCAGCTTCCGGGTGGGCCGCAGCGCCAGCAGCAGCAGTCCCAATGGAATAAGCGCAATACCGCCCTTGCCCAGAAGCGCCAGCAGTACGGCCAGCGGATCGAGTACGACGTGCAGCGGCGACTGCTGCAAGGTGTGGAACGCGCCGAGAATGGCCTGGTCAAATCCGGCACAGCTTTGATCCAGCCACAGCGCGGCTGCGGAGAGAATCACGGGCAACACTCCTTTTCTACAGAAAGCGGAACGGCGGACTGCGAGAAGATTTGCTGTACATCGTCCCTATTTAATAGTATAATAGCACTGATCTACGGATACAAACGGCAGAGGATATGGATGTTTTATACAAGAACTTCGGATAGACGGGATCAGACCTGCCGGCTGAACGCGCCGGATGGAATACACCTATGATATCATCCACAGTCCGCCTGTCAATACCGGGTTTTCGGCCCGTTATCCTGGAGAAAGGGGCCGGATACACGAAACAGACGAGAGGAAACGTATGACGTGCCGTGCGCCATGCCGGTTTTGAATAGCTTCCGGGACGTGCGAGACCGGGAAAACATAAGGGGGTACCTATGAAACATACGCTGAATATGATGGCCTTTGATCTGGGGGCCAGCAACGGCCGCGCCATTTTGGGCCGGTTTGACGGAGAAAAAATCGTAATGGAGGAGCTGCACCGCTACGAGAACGACTATGTCCGCCTGGGCGGGAAGCTCTATTGGGACTGCCTGAACCTGTACCAGCAGATGAAGCAGGGCTTCCACGCCTTCCGCCGGGCTGATGCAGGCGAGCTGGCCAGCTTCGGCGTGGACACCTGGGGCGTGGACTACGGCCTGCTGGACCGGAACGGCTGCCTGCTGGGCAACCCGCGGTCCTACCGGATGTCTGAGGACGCGGACATGGAGCGGGTCTATCAGACCGTGCCCTTCGAGACGCTCTTTGCCCGATCCGGAATCGGTGCGATGAACTTCAATACGCTCTTTCAGCTCTGCCGCCGCCGGGCCGAGGGCGACGTCGCGCTGGAGCAGGCCGAGACCATGCTGCTGATGCCGGACCTGCTGGGCTATTTCTTCACCGGCGAAAAGAAGAGCGAATACACCATCGCCTCCACAACCATGCTCTATAATCCCTCCCGGGGCGACTGGGATTGGGAGACCATCGACGCCCTGGGTCTGCCGCGGCGTATCTTCACCGAAGTAGACCGAGCCGGCAGCCTCCGCGGCGCGCTGCTGCCCGATCTGGCCCAGGAGCTGGGAATCAACCGGGCTGCATACGCGGCAGTGGGCTGCCATGACACGGCCTCGGCGGTGGCGGCGGTGCCCGGTACCGGCAGCTTTGCCTTCTGCTCCAGCGGTACCTGGTCCCTGTTTGGCGTGGAGACCGACAAGCCGATCCTGACCGACGCCGTGCGGGACGCCAATTTCTCCAACGAGGGCACCGTCCAGGGCGGCTTCCGGCCCCTGAAGAATAATATGGGCCTGTGGCTGATTCAGGAATGCCGCCGGGATTGGATCAAGGCGGGCCGCAAGTATTCCTGGGACGAGATTGTGGTCGAAGCGCAAAAGGCCCAGCCGATGCGGTCCATCATCGATACGGACTACGGCCCGTTCTTTGCTGCGGGACAGATGGAGGAGAAGATTCGGGCCTACTGTGCATCCACCGGCCAGCCGCAGCCCGAGACCGTGGGCGAAGTGGCGCGCTGCATCTATGAATCGCTTGCGCTCCAATACCGCTGGTCCCTGGAGCGCCTGGAGGAGATCAAGGGAGCGCGGATCGACAGCCTCAATCTTGTCGGCGGCGGCATCCAGAATAAGCTTCTCAATCAGATGGTGGCCGACGCCATTGACCGCCCTGTGGTCACCGGCCCCATTGAGGGAGCCGCCATCGGCAATCTCTTACTGCAGGCCATGGCCCTGGGCGAGCTCAAGAGCCTGGAGGAGGTCCGCCAGGTGGTCCGCAATTCCGAGTCGGTCCATACCTATGAGCCCCGCCATACCCAGGCCTGGGAAGACGCCTACGCCCGCCTGCTGGCGTACAGATCCCAGATGCAATAGTTGTACCGTGTGGTTGTGCCCCGGTGGTATCGCCAACTGGTCACGGGCGGGGGAGATCCCCGCCCGGACCGGGAGTATCCGCACAGGAAACAACCCCCCAAGAGATAGTGGTATTTCAATGGAAGAAACCACAAAATATAGGTCACGAAAAAAACCTGAAAAAATCAGAAAAAAGGTGTTGACAAAGGGGGAAAATGCTGGTATCATATGCAAGCACTCTTCGAGAGGGCAACAAATCAAGGCCGTGGGTCGAAAAAGTCAAGAAAAAAGCGCTTGACAAATGAGACCAAGCGTGCTAAGATATAAAAGTTCCGCGCAGAGAGTTAAACCTCGATGAAACGCAGAGCAAAACCGGAGAAAACCGCCGGGTGTACCTTGTAAATTAAACAACGTGAACACAAACAGCACCTTGGACAATTTTTAAAAGTTGTTCTTGAATGTCAGAAATGACGTGCGAGAATAGCCAACGAATTTCTTGAGTAATTGCTAGAGCAAATGCTTAATGAATGATTTTAGAGCTGCGGCTTTAAGATACAATTTATTGAGAGTTTGATCCTGGCTCAGGACGAACGCTGGCGGCGTGCCTAACACAAGCAAGTCAAACGGGGCTCTTTGGATCGAGACTTCGGTCAAGTGAAGCTGAGCTTAGTGGCGGACGGGTGAGTAACGCGTGAGCAACCTGCCTTTCAGAGGGGGATAACGTCTTGAAAAGGACGCTAATACCGCATGATATTATGGAGCCACATGGCTCTATAATCAAAGGAGCAATCCGCTGAAAGATGGGCTCGCGTCCG
>DVFN01000012.1 GCA_018713205.1 Candidatus Avoscillospira stercorigallinarum
TCGCCCAATCTTTTGCCCCATCCGTGCAGTTATAAAAGGGGAAAATACATACAGTATTCCCGCCCTTTTATAACTTTCGTATGAGGCAAAATCTTTGGCCGAATGCTCTTGCCAAATTGTGCGGTGCTGCCGTTGGTTTCGTGGTTGACATTCGCCGTGGTTTGCCGTACAATACAGATAAATAAATATAAAACAACATAAACCCGAACAGAACCACAGATTGCCCGGCAGCGAAGCGGCGCTGGGCCCACAGAAAGGAAGATTCAATACATGAAGACCAAAGCGGTACGGATTCATGGGAAAATGGACCTGCGCCTGGAGGAGATCGACCTTCCCGAGGTTGGCCCGGACGACGTGCAGGTCAAGATCATCTCGGACAGCATCTGCATGAGCACCTACAAGGCCGCCGTCGAGGGCGCGGAGCACAAGCGGGTGCCGGACAACGTGGCGGAGAACCCCACCATCGTGGGCCATGAGTTCTGCGGCGTGATCCACGCCGTGGGCGAGAACTGGAAAGACAAGTACAAGCCCGGCGACGGCTTCGCCATCCAGCCCGCCCACTTCTACAAGGGCTCTCAGATGGCCCCGGGCTATTCCTACCCCTATTGCGGCGGCGACAGCCAGTATGCCAACGTGCCCATTGAGACGCTGATCACCGACAACCTGCTGAAATACGACTCCGACACCTACTTCTACGGCTCCCTGGCCGAGCCCATGAGCTGCATCATCGGCACCTTCCACGCCATGTACCACACCAAGGCCGGGTCCTATGACCACGACATGGGCATTGTCGAGGGCGGCAAAATGGCCCTGCTGGCCTCGGTGGGCCCCATGGGTCTGGGGGCCATCGACTACGCCCTCCACTGCGACCGCCGTCCCAGCCTGCTGGTGGTCACCGATATTGACGACGAGCGTCTGGCCCGGGCCGAGAGCATCTACACCGTGGAGCACGCCAAGTCCCTGGGCATCGAGCTCCACTACGTCAACACCGCCAAGGTGGACGACCCGGTCAAGACGCTGCGGGACTTCACCGGCGGCGCCGGCTATAACGACGTCATCTGCTTCGCGCCGGTCAAGTCCGTGGTGGAGCAGGCCGACGCCATTCTGGGCTATGACGGCTGCCTGAACTTCTTCGCCGGCCCCACCAACACCCAGTTCAAGGCCGAGTTCAACTTCTATAATGTCCACTATCTCTATACCCACGTGGTGGGCACCTCCGGCGGCAACACGTCCGATATGAAGGAGGCCATCGCCATGATGACCAGCGGCAAGATCAACCCCGCCGCCATGGTCACCCACATCGGCGGCCTGGACGCCGTGGTGGACACCACCCTGAACCTGCCCAAGATCCGCGGCGGCAAGAAGCTGATCTATACCCAGATCGAGCTGCCCTTGACGGCCATCGCCGACTTCGACAAGCTGGGCGAGACCGATCCCATGTTCCGGAAGCTGGCGGAGATCACCCACCGCCACAACGACCTGTGGAGCGCGGAGGCCGAGCACTACCTCCTCGCCTGCAAGCAGTAATTGTTAGGAGGAATCGAAATGGCACAAGGAGTTCTGATGCCCAAGGAGGGCATCACCGTCGAATCCTGCATCATCGGCGAATGGAAAAAGAACGTCGGCGACCCGGTGGCCGTGGGCGACGTGCTCTTTACGTATGAGACCGACAAGGCCGAGTTTGAATGCACCTCCACCGCCGCCGGTACCCTGCTGGCCAAGTTCTATGAGGACGGCGACGAGGTCCCCTGCCTGGTCAACGTCTGCGCCGTGGGCCAGCCCGGCGAGGAATTTGAGTCTCTTCGGGGCGCAGGTTCCGCCGCCGCCCCCGCGGAAGCGCCCGCAGCCGCTCCTGCCGCGACCGCTCCGGCTGCCGCCCCCGCCGCCTCCGGCAATGTGGCCCAGGGCGTCGTCATGCCCAAGGAGGGCATCACCGTCGAATCCTGCATCATCGGCGAGTGGCAGAAGAACGTGGGCGACCAGGTGGCCGTGGGCGACGTGCTCTTCACCTACGAGACCGACAAGGCCGAGTTCGAGTGCACTTCCACCGCCGCCGGTACCCTGCTGGCCAAGTTCTACGAGGACGGCGACGAGGTTCCCTGCCTGATCAACGTCTGCGCCGTGGGCCAGCCCGGCCAGGAGTTTGAATGCCTCCGGGGCATCGGCGGCACGCCTGCCGCCGCAGCCGCCCCGGTTGAGACGGCCCCCGCGCCCGCTGCAGCCGCCCCCGTGGCCGCCGCCGGTCCCGTGGCCACCGCGGTCATCATGCCCAAGGAGGGCATCACCGTGGAGTCCTGCCTCATCGGCGAATGGCAGAAGCAGGTGGGCGACCAGGTTGCCGTGGGCGACGTGCTCTTCACCTACGAGACCGACAAGGCCGAGTTCGAATGCACCTCCACCGCCGCCGGTACCCTGCTGGCCAAGTTCTACGAGGACGGCGACGAGGTGCCCTGCCTCATCAACGTCTGCGCCGTGGGCCAGCCCGGCGACGCATTCGAGTGCCTGCGGGGCATCAGCGGCAATCCCGCCGTGGCGCCTGCCGCCGCCCCGGCCGCGGCCGAGGATACCTCCGACGACGGCTCGCCCATCTCGCCCCGGGCCCGGGCGCTGGCCGCCAAGGCCAACGTCAATCCCTCCGGCGCCAAGGGCACCGGCCCCAACGGCCGCATCATCGAGCGGGATGTCCGCCGCCTGATGGAGGAGGGCGCGTTCAAGAAGGCCCCCGCGGCCGCCGAAGCCGCCGCCCCGGCTCCGGCCCCCGCCGCCGCTCCGGTCCCCGCCGCCGCCGAAGCCGACTATGTGGACGTCAAGTTCAACGCCGTCCGCAAGGCCACGGCCAAGTCCATGATGAAGTCCCTGAGCACCATGGCCCAGCTGACCCAGCAGTTCAGCTTCGACGCCACCCAGCTCCAGACCTACCGGAAGCTGCTCAAGGCCATGGACGGCCCCATGGGCAAGATTTCCCTCAACGATATGGTCATGTTCGCCGTCAGCCGCACGGTGCTCTCCTGCCCGGATCTCAACGCCAATATGCTGGAGGAGAACGCGGTCCGGCAGTTCAAGACCGTCAACCTGGGCTTTGCCTGCGATACGCCCCGGGGCCTGCTGGTGCCGGTCATCGCCCACGCCGAGAAGAAGTCCCTGCTGGAGATCTCCATGGAGGCCAAGGAGCTGGCCGCCCTGGCCCGGGACGGCAAGCTGCCCGTGGACAAGATGAACGGCGGCACCTTCACGGTGACCAATATCGGCGCCTTCGGCTGCGAGGCCTTTACCCCTGTCATCAACCCGCCCCAGACCGGTATTCTGGGCGTGTGCAATATTCAGACCAAGATCAAATCGGTCAAGGACGGCGCCATCGAGACCTACCCGGCCATGGGCCTCAGCCTGACCTTCGACCACCGCGTGGTGGACGGCGCGCCTGCCGCCCGGTTTATGCAGGCTCTGTGCCAGAACCTGGAGAATTTCCTGACTTTGCTGGCCCAATAACCCAGGAAAGGGGCAATGCCCGTGCAACTCTATGATGTAATCGTCCTCGGCGGCGGACCCGGCGGCTATCTCTGTGCCGAACGGGCCGCCCAGGGCGGCCTCAAGGCCGCGGTGGTGGAGCAGCGCTGGATGGGCGGTACCTGCCTGAACGAGGGCTGCATCCCCACGAAAAGCCTGCTCTACTGCGCCAAGCAGTACGCCGCCGCAAAGCACGGCGCGGACTACGGCGTCCGTGCGGACCATGTCTCCTATGACCATGCCCGGGTAGTGGCCCGGAAAGACCAGGTGGTCAGGACCCTGGTCTCCGGCGTCAAGGGCACCATGAAGACCCACGGCGTCCAGGTTTATATGGCCCGGGCCACCGTGGAGGGCCGGAACCCCGACGGCACCTTTGCGGTGCTGGCAGGGGAGGAGCGGCTCACCGGCCGCCGCCTGGTCATCGCCACCGGCTCCGTGCCCGCCCTGCCCCCGGTGCCGGGCTTGCAGGCGGGCTTGGAACGGGGCTTCGTCCTGACCAACCGGGAGATTCTCGATCTGAAAGCATTGCCGGCGTCTCTGGTCTGCATCGGCGGCGGCGTCATCGGCCTGGAAATGGCCTGTTATTTCGCCGGCGTCGGCGTTCCGGTCACGGTCCTCGAGATGCTGCCCAAGCTTGCCGGAGCCACCGACCCGGAAATCTGCGACGTCCTGATGCGCACCTATGAAAAAGAGGGCATGACCTTTCAGCTCGGCGCCAAGCTCCTGGAGGTGGGGACCGATTCGGTGACCTACGAGGACGCCGGCGGCAGGCACACGCTGCCCTGCGGCAAGGTCCTCCTCTCCGCCGGCCGGCGGCCCAACGTCCAGGGGCTGAACCTGGAGGCCCTGGGCGTCCAGCTGGACCGGGGCGCGGTGGTCACTGACCGCCATCTGTGCACCAATGTGCCCGGGGTCTACGCCGTGGGCGACTGCAACGGCAAGCTGATGCTGGCCCATACCGCCTACCGCGAGGCCGAGGTGGCCGTCAATCATATGCTGGGCATCAAGGACGAGATGCGCTATGAGGCCATTCCCTCGGTGATCTACACCACCCCCGAGGTGGCCTCCGTCGGCGAGACCCAGCAGTCCGCCGAGGCCAAGGGCATGCGCGTCAAAACCGTCAAGGTCCCCATGCAGTACTCCGGCCGCTACGTGGCCGAGACCATGAACGGCAGCGGCTTCTGCAAGCTGGTCTATGATCTGGACCGCAGCCGCCTGGTGGGCGTCCATCTGGTGGGCTCCTACGCCTCGGAAATGATCTGCGGCGCGGCCCTGATGCTGGAGACCGAGCTGCCCCTCAATCAGCTGAAAAAGCTGGTCTTCCCCCATCCCACCGTCAGTGAAGTCATCCGCGAAGGCTTGTTTATGCTCTAAAAGAGCTGCCCCGTAACCGCTGCGATATCGAACTGATTTCGATCTGAAGAAAGGAAGTATATTCATGCCCAAGTCTCTGTTTGTGGACCCCGTAGCCACCCGGGCTGCCGGTTCCATCCATTTTGAAGACATCCCGGTCTGCACCTACAGCAAGACCGTGGCCGAGGAGCGGGCCAACTACTCCGACGCCGACCTGATCCGCATTTACCGCGACATCACCATTCTCCGCGAGTTCGAGCATATGCTCACCCTGATTAAGACCCAGGCCAACTACAACGGCATCGAGACCACCTATCCCGGTCCCGCCCACCTGTCCCTGGGCCAGGAGGCCTCCTGTGTCGGCGAGGCCTATCTGCTGGACAAGGACGACATCATCTTCGGCTCCCACCGGTCCCACTCCGAGATTCTGGCCAAGAGCCTCTCCTGCATCGAGAAGATGTCCGACCAGGAACTGATGGACGTCATGGAGAACTTCCTCGGCGGCAAGACCCTGCGGGCCGTGGAGAAGTTCGGCAAGACCGACGACGTCAAGGAGCTGGCCATCCGCTTTATCCTCTACGGCACGCTGGCCGAGATCTTCGCCCGGGAGAACGGCTTCCACCACGGCATGGGCGGCTCCATGCACGCCTTCTTCCTGCCCTTCGGCGTCTATCCCAACAACGCCATTGTCGGCGGCTCCGCCACCATTGCCGCGGGCGCTGCCCTCTATAAGAAGAACAACGACAAGAAGGGTATGGTCGTCTGCAACATCGGCGACGCGTCCCTGGGCTGCGGCCCCGTGTGGGAGGCCTTCAACTTCGCCGCCATGGACCAGTACAAGACCCTCTGGGAGGAGGGCCGCAAGGGCGGTCTGCCGGTGATTTTCAACGTGTTCAATAACTCCTACGGCATGGGCGGCCAGACCCGCGGCGAGACCATGGCCTATGACCTGCTGGCCCGGATCGGCGCCGGCATCACCCCCAGCCAGATGCACGCCGAGCGGGTGGACGGCTGGAACCCCCTGGCCGTCATCGACGCCTACCGCCGCAAGAAGGAGCTCATCGCCAAGGGCGAGGGCCCGGTGCTGCTGGACGTGGTCACCTACCGTCTCGTGGGCCATTCCACCTCCGACCAGAACGCCTACCGCACCAAGGAGGAGATCGAGGCCTGGCGGTCCTATGATCCCATCGTCACCTACCGCAAGGCCCTGGTGGACGCCGGCGTGGCTCCGGACAGCAAGTTCGAGGAGATCCTCAAGGAGACCACCGAGCGGATGACCATGATCTGCCGCGCCGCCTCCGACAAGGAGATCAGCCCCTATGTGGACTTTGAGAAGCAGCCCGACTACGTGGCCGACCTGATGTTCTCCAACGGCCATGTCCGCTCCATGGACCCCGACGGCGAGATCCGCGTCACCGGCCCCAAGGAGAGCTGCAAGCGCTACGCCGATCTGGCCAAGAAGGAGCACACCGCCTTCGACGCCGACGGAAAGCCCTTCTCCAAGATGAAGGTCTATAATATCCGCGACGCCATCTTCGAGCCCCTGATTAACAAGTATTACGAGGACCCCACTCTGGTGGCCTACGGCGAGGACGTCCGCGACTGGGGCGGCGCTTATGCCGTCTACCGCGGCCTGATGGACGTGATTCCCTACAGCCGCCTGTTCAACTCGCCCATTTCCGAGGCCGCCATCGTCGGCTCCGCCGTGGGCTACTGCATGTGCGGCGGCCGCGCCGTGGTCGAGCTCATGTACTGCGACTTCCTGGGCCGCGCCGGTGACGAGGTCTTCAACCAGATGTCCAAGTGGCAGGCCATGTCCGCCGGTATTCTGAAGATGCCCATGATCCTCCGCATGTCCGTCGGCGCCAAGTACGGCGCGCAGCACTCCCAGGACTGGGCCGCCCTGATGGCCCATATCCCCGGCCTGAAGGTCTTCTTCCCGGCCACGCCCTACGAGGCCAAGGGCATCATGCAGGCCGCCCTCAACGGCACCGATCCCTGCGTGATTATGGAGTCCCAGCGGATCTACGACAAGGGCGAGGAATTCCACAAGGGCGGCGTGCCTGCCGAGGAGTACGAGTGGCAGCCCGGCGCGGTCAATAAGGTCCGCGACGGCAAGGATCTGTCCATCTTCACCATCGGCGCGACGCTCTACCGGGCCATGGACGCCGCCAAGGAGCTGTCCGAGAAGTACGGCCTCGAGGCCGACGTCATCAATATGCCCTCCCTGGTGCCCCTGGACTATACCGAGCTGATGGAGTCCGTCAAGAAGACCGGCCGCGTGGTGCTGGCCTCCGACGCCTGTGCCCGGGGCAGCTTCCTCAACGACATCGCCCAGAACCTGTCCACCCTTTGCTTCGATTATTTGGACGCCCCCATCGTGGTCATCGGCGCGAAGAACTGGATCACGCCGCCCTACGAGTTCGACGAGTACTTCTTCCCCCAGGCCGAGTGGATCGTGGACGCCGTCAACGCCCGGATTCTGCCCCTGGAGGGCTACGTCTCCAAGACCACGGCCACCGAGGCGGAGATTCTCCGCACCGCAAAGGCAGGTGTGTAATTCCATATGGAGCTCCAGAAGGTAAAGGCCGCGATATTTGACCTGGACGGCACCCTTTTGGATACGCTTGGCGATATCGGCACAGCGGCCAATCAGGCCCTGTGCCGGTATGGCATGCCGGCGCATCCGATTTCGCGCTACCGCCGTCTGGTGGGCCATGGAATCCGGACGCTGTTCCGCCAGGCCGTGCCCGAGGGGACCTCGGAGGAGGTCTATGAGCAGGCGCTGGCCTCGTATCTGGCCTACTATCCCGAACACTGCACGGTGCACACGGCCTATTTTCCCGGTGTGCAGGACTTTCTCCAGGCCCTGCTGGCCCGGGGAATCCGGCTGGCCGTGGTGTCCAATAAGACCGAGGCCACCAGCAAGAAGATCATCGCCCACTATTTCCCGGAGATCCCCTGGACCTTTGTCTGGGGCAATAACGGCGCCCGGCCCTTAAAGCCGGCCCTGGATGCCGGACGTCTGGCCTGTGAAGCCCTGGGCCTGGAGCCGGATGAGATTCTCTACGTCGGCGACGGTGATACGGATATGGAGTTCGCCTCCAAGATGGGCTTTATCGCCGCCGGCGTCACCTGGGGCTACCGCGACCCCGCGGAGCTGACCGCCGCCGGAGCCGACTTCCTCTCCGACAGCTTCCCCCACCTGGCCGCCCACCTGGGCCTGTAAAGCAGCACCCCGCCGAACCAGCTCAACATTTCCCGCCGTAGGGGCGGCTATCAGCCGCCCGGACCCAGCACCCGATTCGCGCCGGGGTTTGATGCTTCTATTTGCCGTAGAGGCGCGTCCGCTTGCTGCCCGTGTGCATGGCAGTCCGCCGACCGCGCCGTCTCCCATCCACCCCGTAGGGGCGGATTAAATATCCGCCCGGGACCGGGTACATCGACCGCCAGCGCTGCGTAAATCGCACCCGGCTGCGGACGCGCGATGCGCGCCCCTACGGTGTGAGCGTTCGGCGAAAGTGCATCCGACACGGCGGTGCGCACGGGCGGATATAAAATCCGCCCCTACACGTACTCGCCGCCGTTCCCCGCCGTAGGGGCGCATTCTATATGCGCCCGTACCGCACCGCCGGAACCGCCAGACTCCCGTTCCGCGCACCTGGTCCCGGGCTGTAATTATTTATTTTTATGCCATTGAATGGCAGTACCCCATATGGTATGATGGTACAAGAAAAATGCGTTCTGCCCAGGCGGGACGCATTTTTTTGCGGGCTCGCCGGCACGCGGCCCGGACCGATCCGCCGCGTCTGTCAACGGCTGATTTTCATCCCCTTATATGGATGAAATTTTAAATATCACCTGCGTGAAATTAAAAAAATCATCCGGATGAAAATCATCCCCGAATAATATATAAGAAAAAGAAATACTAGAATAATCTGGGGAGAGTGTGTTGTGAAGTGTAAAGCGCTTTTGTCCGGGTCCGGAGGAGGACCGCGGCTTGTCCGAGAGAGCCGCAGAACGCCGGTCCCGAAATGTTTACAATTTTGCAACAGCTTTCTCTTTTCTTTTGCCAGTAAATCGTGTATCATAAGAGAACATCCGGGCCCCGGTACCAGGGGCCTGATTTTTGGCTACAGGGCCAATGGGAGGAACCGGTTTGAAACGACAGATCTTGTCTTATGCCTACTGGCTGGCGTCCATACTCCTCTGGGAGGTGGTGCTGCATCTGGCGGCCTTTGAAAGCCTGAGCCGCGCCCTGCCGATGCTGGGCTTTACGGTGGCGGCGGCGGCCTTGGCCTGCTTCCTCACCGGCTTTCCCACCAAGGCCGGGCGGATCTTCGCGGCGTGCGTGCCCATCGCGCTTTTCATGGTCTATGCGGTCCAGGTGGTCTATTACGATATCTTCGGCTCCTTCCTGTCCGTGGCCTACGTCAGCATGGGCGGGGCGGCCATCAATACCTTCTGGTCCATCGCCCTGGCGGCCATCGGGCGGCAGCTGTGGCGGCTGCTCTTGATGGCCATTCCCGTGGCCGGTTACTTTGTCCTCCGCCGGAAATGGCAGCTGCCCGCCGTGGAGACGTGGCGCGGCCTGGGGGCGCTGCTGCTGGTGGCCGTGGTGGCCGCCGTGGGCACCTGGGCGGTGCTGCCCCAGTTCGGCCCGGGCATCAGCGACCCGGCGGCCCTCTTCCGCAACCCCACCGCCACGGTGGACCGCTGGACCGAGCACTTCGGCATCCTGACGGCCAGCGTCCTGGACCTGAAGCGCCAGGGCAGCAACGCCCGGGGCGAGATGACCGCCGATCTCAACCAGGCGGTGGACCTGGAAGGGGAGACCGAGCCCGAGACGCCCCGGAATATCCTCGACGCCATCGATTTCGAGGCCCTGGAGGCCGCCGCCGATACCGACAGCCTCCACAGCCTCAACCAGTATTTCTCCGGCCTCACCGGCACCGCAAAGCACGAATACTCCGGGATCTTCGAGGGCTATAACCTGATCGTGATCTGCGCCGAGGCCTTTTCCAATTATCTCATTGACCCGGCGCTGACGCCGACCCTCTACCGCATGAGCACCGAGGGCTTTGTCTTTGAAAATTTCTATAACAGCTTCCCCAACCTGACCACCAACGGCGAGTACACCCTCTGCATGGGCCTGATGCCGGATATGAGCCGGATGAGCTTTGCCGTCTCGGCGCAGAACTATCTGCCCTTCTGCCTGGGCCATGTCTATGCCGGCCAGGGCGTCACGGCCCACGCTTACCACAACAACGTCGGCACCTTCTACAACCGGGTCAATACCCATACGAATATGGGCTATGACTTCAAGGCATTGGACTTCGGCCTGGACATGGAGCCCGGAACCCCCACCTCCGACCTGGAGATGCTGGAGAAGACCATCGACGACTACCTGACCGAGGAGCCCTTCCACGCCTATTATATGACCTATTCCGGCCATGCCGACTATAACTTCACCGACAACGCCATGTCCGTTCAGAACCAGGACCTGGTGGCGGACCTGGAGGGCTCCGAGGGCGTCCGGGCCTATATTGCCTGCCAGCTGGAGCTGGAAAAGGCCATGACGTACCTGCTGGACCGGCTGGAGGAGGCGGGCATTGCAGACCATACCGTGGTGGTGCTGACCGGCGACCATATGCCCTACGGCCTCTCCGACGAGGACTACGCCGCCCTGGCCGGGGACGCGGTGGAGACCGATCCCTTCTGGCGCTACCGCAACAGCTTTATCTGCTGGACCGGCGGCCTGGACGAGCCCGTCGTCGTGGAGGACTACTGCTGCACCCAGGATATTCTGCCCACGGTGCTGGATCTGATGGGGCTGCCCTATGATTCGCGGCTGCTGACCGGCCGGGACGTGCTGGCCCCCGGCACCCATCTGGCGGTCCTCAGCGACGGCAGCTTCCTCACCGACCGGGTGACCTACGACGCCTCCTCCGGCGACCTGACCTGGAACGGGGAGGAGGACCAGGCGCTGGCCGACCAGCTGATGCAGGCCGTCAACAACCAGTTTACGGTCTCCTCCACCATCCTCAGCACCGACTATTACGCCTTTGTCTATGAGACTCTGGGTCTGGCCCAGGTCGAGGAGACGGGACCGGCCTACGCCAGCTATGCCGATATCGAGGGCAAATGGTACGCCGATTCCGTGGAGCTGCTGACGCTCTACGGCGCGCTCAGCGGCGGCGGCACAGGCAGCTTTGAAGGCGAGCACGACGCCAGCCGCGCCGACTTTGTGACGATGATCGCCCGGGCCCTGGGCCATGGCAGCTCCGACACCGGCAGCGCGATTCCCTTCACCGACGTGCCGTCGGACGCCTGGTACTTCGCGCCGGTGCAGCTGGCCTGGGAATCGGGCTGGCTGGAGGAGAACGCGGAATTCCGGCCCCTGGAGGCCATGACCGCCGTGGACGCCAGAGGCTTCCTGGCCACGGTGGGGGAGAGCTGCGGCATTGAAAACAGCCAAGCCTGGGCCCGGACCGTCTTCGACGAGGCCATGGCCCAGCAGCAGGCGGCCCAGCCCGACTTCGATCCGACCCTCCTCACCCGGGGCGCCGCCGCCTGCATGGCCGCCGCCCTGGTGGAGGCGCTGGCATGAATTAGGTTTTGCAGGCGAAGCAGAAGCCGGGACAAGCCTTCATACCCCGGCAGGAATCGGAACCCGGTCCCGGGCGGGCATAAAGCCCGCCCCTACGGGGAAACCGGAGGCGAGTTCGTAGGGGCGGATTTGATATCCGCCCGTGCGCACCGCCGTGTTGGATTCACGTTCGCCGACCGCACACAAAAAAGCCTCCCCTTGGTGACCAAGGGGAGGTGGCAGGCCGAAGGCCTGACGGAGGGGATCAGAACCGGCGGAGACCGGCAGCCTACAATCCCTCAGTCAGCCTGCGGCTGACAGCTCCCTTTACACAAGGGAGCCTTTTTCTCAGGCGTCGAGAGCATGCGGTTCGGCGGACTGCCCTGCACACGGCGGCTGGCGGGCCGATGTGGGCATCGGCCCCTACGAGGGGAATCATCGAACCCCGGCGTAAATCGAGACCCGGTCCTACAAGAGGAGGAAACGTTGAAGGGGTGTCGCGTGCTGCGACACCCCTGATGCTATCGTTTCTTACTTGCGGTCGATATAGCCCTCGGCGCAGAGGAGCTCGGCCAGCAGGACCGCGCCGCCGGCGGCGCCGCGGAGGGTGTTGTGGCTCAGGCAGACGAACTTATAGTCGTACTGGGTGTCGGGCCGCAGGCGGCCGATGGAGACGGCCATGCCGCCCTCCAGCATCCGGTCCAGCTTGGTCTGGGGCCGGTTGTCCTCCTCGAAGTAGTGGAGGAACTGCTTGGGGGCCGAGGGCAGGTTCAGCTCCTGGGCCCGGCCGGAGAAGCTGGCCCAGCAGGCCTTGATCTCCTCCATGGAGGGCTTGTTCTCGCCGAAGCGCATAAAGCAGGCCGCCATATGGCCGTTGCTGCAGGCCACGCGGAAGCACTGGGCCGTGATGGCCGGGCCGTCGGCGTTGACGATCTTGTCGCCCTCGATGTGGCCCCAGAGCTTCAGCGGCTCCTGCTCGGACTTCTCTTCCTCGCCGCCGATGTAGGGGATGACGTTGTCCACCATCTCGGGCCAGGTCTCAAAGGTCTTGCCCGCGCCGGAAATGGCCTGATAGGTGCAGACCAGGGCGGCCTCCAGGCCGAATTTCTTCAGAGGATGCAGGGCCGGCACGTAGCTCTGCAGGGAGCAGTTGGACTTGACGGCCACAAAGCCCCGCTTGGTGCCCAGGCGCTTGCGCTGGGCGTCGATGATCCGGATGTGGTCGGCGTTGATCTCCGGCACCACCATGGGCACGTCGGGGGTCCAGCGGTGGGCGGAGTTGTTGGACACCACGGGGCACTCCAGCTTGGCGTACCGCTCCTCCAGGGCCCGGATTTCGTCCTTCTTCATATCCACGGCGCAGAATACAAAGTCCACCATCTGGGCGATTTTCTCGGCGTCGGCCTCGGCGTCCATCACCACCAGCTGGGCGGCGGCTTCGGGCATGGGCTCCTCCATGGCCCAGCGATGGCCCACGGCCTCGCGATAGGTCTTGCCGGCGCTGCGGGCGCTGGCGGCCAGCGCCACGATCTCAAACCAGGGGTGGCTGCTGTTGAGGCAGACGAACCGCTGGCCCACCATGCCGGTGGCGCCGATGATGCCGACTTTGTACTTGTTCATAGTCAATCGCTCCATTTCTTCGCAATATTACAACTAGGGATTGCTTCAAGATGAAAAATATACTATACTATTACCCGTATGCCGGACGGCAAAACGCTATATGTGTACGCGGTAGAAAAGCAAATGTCTTTGAAAGCCACATCATCATATCATATCCCTGCCGCCGTGTCAATGTTTTGCCAAGCAAATTATTACCGTTAGAAAGAGGCCAGATTGTTGAAAACCCACGATTTTTATTATGAGCTGCCGCCGGAGCTCATCGCCCAGACGCCCCTGGAGCGGCGGGACAGCTCCCGGCTGATGACCCTGAACCGGGAGACCGGGGAGATCGGCCACCATCATTTCTATGAGATTCTGGACTATCTAAATCCCGGCGACTGTCTGGTGCTGAACAACTCCCGGGTGCTGCCGGCCCGGCTGCTGGGCCATCGGGAGCCCACCAAGGGCGCGGTGGAGGTGCTGCTGCTCCGGGACAAGGGCGACGGCCTCTGGGAGTGCCTGACGAAGCCGGGCCGCAAGACCCAGAAGGGGACCGCCCTCTCCTTTGGCGACGGGGCCCTGACGGCCACGGTGGAGGAGGCTCTGGAGAACGGCAACAAGCTGATTCGCTTCCACTACGAGGGCATCTTCCTGGAGGTGCTGGAGCGCCTGGGGAAAATGCCCCTGCCGCCCTACATCAAGGAGGAGCTCCAGGACCCGGAGCGGTATCAGACCGTCTATTCCAAGATCAACGGCTCCGCCGCCGCCCCCACGGCCGGGCTCCACTTTACCCGGGAGCTGCTGGAGAAGATCGAGGCCAAGGGCGTGAACATCGCCTATGTGACCCTCCACGTGGGTCTGGGCACCTTCCGCCCGGTGAAGGCCGAGGAGATCACCGACCACCAGATGCACAGCGAGTTCTGCATGCTCTCCCAGGAGACCGCGGACCTGCTCAACGCCACCCGGGACCGGGGGGGCCGGATCGTCTGCGTGGGCACCACCTCCTGCCGGACCGTGGAATCGCTGGCCGACGAGAACGGCCGGTTCCGGGAGTCCTCGGCCTGGACCGATATCTTCATCTACCCCGGCTACCGCTTTAAGGCCATGGACGCGTTGATTACCAACTTCCACCTGCCTGAGAGCACCCTGGTGATGCTGGTCTCGGCCTTCGCCGGCCGGGAGCACGTGCTCCACGCCTACGAGGAGGCGGTGAAAGCGCGCTATCGCTTTTTCTCCTTCGGCGACGCCATGTTCATTGGTTAAAGGATGCCGGTTTGGATCGCAAGCCCGGAAAAGCCATGATTCCAAGGGGTTTCGCCCATGATATGCAGCGGAGGCAGGGGACGAAATAGCCCGGAAATCCGTATCACTACCGAAACTTCCCTGCCTATGTTCATGAAAAAGTACTCTGTTTGAAAACGGAAGACCGAGGCGAGAGAGCCGGGGCACAATATGACCCCGGCTTTTTCAGACTGTCGAAAAACCTCGCTGAAGATGTCTGTGACAGAGCAGCGGGGGAAGTGTGAAGGGGGCAAAAAGCCCCCTTCGCGTTCAATCGACACGTATTTTTAAACTTTTTAGAAAGTTTA
>DVFN01000090.1 GCA_018713205.1 Candidatus Avoscillospira stercorigallinarum
CCAATCTTTTGCCCCATCCGTGCAGTTATAAAAGGGGGAAATACATACAGTATTCCCGCCCTTTTATAACTTTCGTATGAGGCAAAATCTTTGGCCGAATGCTCTTGCCAAATTGTGCGGTGCTGCCATAATCATCCGCCGCCATAAGAAAATGAGAGCGAACTGACGAAGTACAATCAGTTCGCTCTCGTTTTATGCAATTCACACCAGCGGCGGGATCATTCCTTTTCCGTGATGGCGATATGCAGCTCATCCAGCTGCTTCTGCTCCACGGTGGAGGGAGCGCCCATCATGATATCCTGGGCGTTCTTGTTCATGGGGAAGGGGATGATCTCCCGGATGGACTCCTCGCCGGCCAGCAGCATGACCATGCGGTCCACGCCGGGGGCGATGCCCGCATGGGGCGGCGCGCCGTAGCAGAAGGCGTTGTACATGGCGGGGAACTTGCTCTTGACGTCGTCCTCGCCCAGCCGCACCAGCTCGAAGGCCTTAATCATGATCTCGGGGTCGTGGTTCCGGACCGCGCCGGAGGACAGCTCCACGCCGTTGCAGACCAGGTCGTACTGATAGGCGGTGATGGACAGGGGATCGATCTCGCCGCGCTCGGCCTTCTCGAGAATCTCCAGGCCGCCGTTGGGCATGGAGAAGGGGTTGTGGCAGAACTCCAGCTCGCCGGACTCCTCGCCGATTTCATACATGGGGAAGTCCACGATCCAGCAGAACTCGTAGCGCTCCTTGTCCATGTGGCCCTCGCAGGCCCAGCCCAGCTTGTTCCGGAGCACGCCGGCGGTCTTCTGGGCCGCGCCCTTCTTGCCGGCGGTGAAGCCGACGAAGTCGCCGGGCTTCAGGCCCAGGGCGGAGACCAGCTCGTCCTTGCGCTCCGTGAGGAACTTGGCGATGCCGCCGGCCAGATTGCCCTGCTCGTCCACCTTCACCCAGTAGGCCTTGTTGCCGGCCTGGACCTCCACCTCGGTCAGCAGCTTATCGATGGCCTTCCGGGCCAGCTTGCAGTCGGAGACCACGATGGCCTTGACGGTGTTCCCGGCGAAGGGCTCGAAGCCGCAGTCGGCGAACTGGCTGGCGTCCTGGACCGTCAGATCGATGCGCAGGTCGGGCTTGTCGGAGCCGTAGGTTTCCATGGCCTCGGTGAAGCCGATGCGGCGGAAGGGGGCGGAGGAGGCCACGTTATACTTGCCGAACTTGGCGAAGATGGGCGGCAGCACGTCCTCCAGGATGGCGAAGACGTCGTCCTGTCCGGCGAAGGCCATCTCCATATCCAGCTGGTAGAACTCGCCGGGGCTGCGGTCGCCGCGGGCGTCCTCGTCGCGGAAGCAGGGGGCGATCTGGAAATAGCGGTCGAAGTCCGAGGTCATCAGCAGCTGCTTGAACTGCTGGGGCGCCTGGGGCAGGGCGTAGAACTTGCCGGGGTGCTTCCGGGCGGGCACCAGGTAGTCCCGGGCGCCCTCGGGAGAGGAGGCCGTCAGGATGGGGGTGGTGATCTCCAGGAAGTCGTGGGCGGTCATGGCGGCGCGGATGGCGGCCACCACCTGGCAGCGGAGAATGATATTGTTCTTCACCGCCGGATTGCGGAGATCGAGATAGCGGTACTTGAGCCGGAGGGTCTCGTCGGCGTCGCGGCTGCGGTTGATCTCAAAGGGCAGCTCGTTGTAGCGGCAGCGGCCCAGGACCTTGATCTCGGTGGGGACCACCTCGATGTCGCCGGTGGGCAGCTTGGGATTCTTGCTGGCCCGCTCCCGGACGGTACCGGTGACGGAGATGGTGGACTCCTTGTTGATGGACTTGATGATCTTCATCATGTCCTCGGTCTCCACCACCACCTGGGTGGTGCCGTAGAAGTCCCGGACCACCACAAAGGCGAAGTTGGAGCCGACCTCACGGACGTTCTCCATCCAGCCGACGATGGTCACGTTCTTGCCCGCGTCCGAGAGCCGCAGCTCCCCGCAGGTGTGGGTTCTTGACTGAAACATAGTATTTCCTTCCTTTTTTAGGATTGTTGATAGATGAAAGACAACGTACGGATGCAGTCTGTAGGGGCGGATTGTATATCCGCCCGTGCCCAGCTACCGCAATCACCGGGGTGCGGAATACATCGCACCCGGTTCCGGGCGGATATTTAATCCGCCCCTACACCGAAAATCCGGGTGGGCTGCGAAATTCCGGCCGGTTCGGGCCGATGGGGGCATCGGCCCCTACATACGTCTACTCCACGATGACCTTGCCCTGGTTGAGGGCTTCGATGCCGGCCTGGATTTTGGCGGCGGCCTCGGCGGGGGTCAGGGTCTCCTGGACGCCGGTGCGCAGGTCCTTGACCGAGCACTTGCCCTGGGCGATTTCGTCCTCGCCCAGGAACACGGCGTAGGGGATGGTCAGCTTGTCGGCATAGGACATCTTGGCCTTGAACTTCTTCTGCTCCAGATAGAGCTGGGTGCGGATGCCCTGCTCCCGGAAGGCCGTGGCCAGCCGGATGGCCGGGGACAGGTCGGCGGTCATGGGCAGGATCAGCGCGTCGGCCGGGGCGGTGTTCATCTCGCCATTGAGCATGTGCTGCTCGCCCAGGACGTAGAACAGGCGGGTCAGGCCGATGGAGATGCCCACGCCGGGCAGCTGCTTATCAATATAGTATTCGGCCAGATTGTCGTACCGGCCGCCGGAGCAGACGGAGCCGATCTCCGGATGGTCGAGGAGGGTGGTCTCGTAGACCGTGCCGGTGTAGTAGTCCAGGCCCCGGGCGATGGTCAGATCCACGGCGAAGTTCTCCTGGGGCACGCCGAAGTCGGCCAGGTAGCTCACCACGGTCTTCAGCTCGTCCAGGCCCTGGTCCAGCAGGGCGTCGCGGCCCCGGTAGCCGTCCAGGGCGGCCAGAACCTCGTCGTTGGAGCCGGAGATGGCCATAAAGCGCAGAATATCCTCCACCTTTTCGGCGGGGATCGACAGGTCGTCGGTCAGGATCTTCCGGACGTTGTCGGGGCCGATCTTCTCCAGCTTGTCGGCGGTGCGCATGATGTCGCCGGCCTGCTCCGTGAGGCCCAGGGCGGCATAGAAGCCGTTGAGGACCTTGCGGTTATTGACCCGGATCTGGAACCGCTTCAGGCCCAGGGCCGTGAAGGTACGGTAGATGATCGAGGGGATTTCGGCCTCGTTGACGATATCCAGCTTGCCGTCGCCGATGATGTCGATGTCGGCCTGGTAGAACTCCCGGAACCGGCCCCGCTGGGCGCGCTCGCCCCGGTAGACCTTGCCGATCTGATACCGGCGGAAGGGGAAGGACAGCTCGCCATAGTGCAGGGCCACATACTTGGCCAGCGGGACCGTCAGGTCGAACCGGAGGGCCAAATCGCTGTCGCCCTTGGTGAAGCGGTAGATCTGCTTTTCGGTCTCGCCGCCGCCCTTGGCCAGCAGGACCTCGGCGGCCTCAATGGCCGGGGTGTCCAGGGGCGTAAAGCCGTAGAGGGCGTAGGTGGTGCGGAGGGTCTCCATGATCCGCTCCATTTGCAGCTGCGGGCCGGGCAGCAGCTCCATAAAGCCCGAAAGCGTGCGTGGTTTCATCGATGCCATAGTGAGAAAATTCCTTTCTGTGGAATGGGGATTTGGGGTTTGGCCCGCAGCCGTTTCGTAGGGGCGGCCTGTATGGCCGCCCGTGGGGCGCTTGCGTCTTGTGGCAGGCTGCCGGACAACGCGGCCTGGATTCGGGCGGCCATGTATGCCGCCCCTACACCGTTCCTGCAAAAAATATACTCCCGTCCCGTACATCTCATGGGACGAGAGTATGCCGCGCATACTTCGTGGTGCCACCCACGTTCGGGGAAAGCTCCCCCTCTCTTGCCGGAGGGCGCCGGCGCGCTTGGCTCGGCGGGTGTCCTTCCCGGGGTGCTTTATGCAGGAGGCTTGCAGCCTGGGCCTCCCTCTCTGGGGCATCGCACCGCGGTACTCATCCCGCGTCATGGCCGGGGAAATCAGCGCAGAGAGCGCTTGGGGCGGATCATCTCGCGCCAGTCCAGGTCGCCGCGCTGGAGGCCGAGAATCAGCATCTCCGCGGAGGCCAGATTGGTGGCGCAGGGGACGTTATAGCTGTCGCACAGGTGAATGGTCTGCATGACCCGCTGGTCCTCCCAGGGGTCGTTGCCGTTGGGGTCGGAAAACAGCAGGACCATGTCGATCTCGTTGTAGGCAATGCGCACATCCACCTGCTGATGGCCGCCCTGATGGCTGGACAGGAACAGGGAGACCGGCAGACCGGTGGCCTCGGCGATGAGACGGCCGGTGGTGGCGGTGGCAGACAGGTTGTGCTTGGACAAAATGCTCTTGTAGGCCGTGCAGAACTGGACCATCAATTCCTTTTTCTTATCGTGCGCCATCAAGGTAATGTTCATAGCGTTCACCCCTATATCAAAACAGAATGTTATATGCGGACAAAGGGCTGACGGACGCCCAGCAGGCGCAGCGCCATATGGCGGCAGGCCAGCGCGGCGCCCTTGCGGGAGTAGCGGGTCAGGGGCTGGCCCAGAGCGGCGGCCAGAGGGACGGCCTCGTCCTCGGGGACGATGCCCAGCAGCGGCAGACCCACGGCATCCATGATATCGTCCACGGTCGCCCGGGTCCGGCGGAAAAAGCGGCGGCGGATGCGGTTGACCACCAGGCGGATCTCCTGGAGTCCGAACTGCTCCAGCAGCTGGGCGGTACGGGCTCCGTCGCGGAGGGAGGCCGGGTCGCCGCAGCAAACCACCAGGGCCTGATCGGCGCTCCGGGCCGCCAAAGCGAAGCCGGGACCGATTCCGGCAGGGGCGTCCAGCAGGCAGAAGTCATAGGTCCGGCGGACCTCCGTCAGCAGGGCGGCGAACTGGGCCGGGTCGATGGATTCGGGGGTCTCGGTCACCGGAGCCGTGAGGAAGGAGAGGCCGGAGATCTGGGGGTGGGCCGTGGCCCGGGAGAGGGGATATTCCCCGCGCATGACGGCGGTAAAGGGAATGGCGGCCTCGTCGCCCAGGCCCAGGGAGAGATCCAGATTCCGCAGACCCACGTCCAGGTCCATCAGCAGGACCTTTTTTCCTTCGTCGGCGAGGCAGGCGGCGATTCCGGCGCAGAGGGTGGTTTTCCCCGCGCCGCCCTTGCCGGACACCACAGCCAAAACCTGACCCAAGGCACTCCCTCCCATCGTAATAGTCGAGTTTATTATATCGTACCCCCAGGGAAAAAGCAAGCACATTTCAAAAAAAAGCTCCTGTTTTCCCGGAAGAAATCCAGGGAAACAGGAACTTTTCTTATTTATTGTCGCGGTAAGCCCTATTTGAGAGCCGCCAGGCGGTACCCCACGCCCCGGACGGTCTCGATGAGCTCGCCGCAGCGGCCCAGCTTCTGCCGCAGGGTCCGGATATGGACGTCCACGGTCCGGGTTTCACCAAGATATTCCATGCCCCAGACCTGATCCTGGATCTGGCCCCGGGAGAGGACCAGGCCGGAATTGGCCAGCAGCAGGCAGAGAATTTCAAATTCCTTGGGGGTCAGGGCCACGCTCTCGCCGTCCACCAGGGTCTCCCGCTTGGCGGGGCTGACCTGGAGGCCGCCCACCCGATACTCCCGGGGGGCCGGGGCGGTCTGGGACCGGCGGAGCACCGCCCGAATCCGGGAGAAGAGCTCCAGCATACCGAAGGGCTTGGGCAGATAGTCGTCAGCGCCGTTGTCCAGGCCCAGGACCTTGTCAAATTCCGTGTCCTTGGCCGAGAGGATGATGACCGGCAGATGGCGGGTGACCGGGTTGGTCCGCAGCCGCCGCAGAACGGTCAGGCCGTCCTCCTCGGGCAGCATCAGGTCCAGCAGCACCAGTTCCGGCAGCTGCCGCTCCAGCGCGGCGAAAAACTGCGAGGGCTTTTCAAAGCCCTGGGCGTCGTAGCCCTGGCCCGTCAGCGCGTAGAGCACAAATTCCCGGATGTTGCCGTCGTCCTCCACCAGATAGATCATTTCGCCGCCTCCTCGCCGCCAAGTACCTCTATCATACCGGAAATTCCCCCCGGTGGCAAGGGGGTTCCCGCAGACCGCCCTGCCAGAACACCGGAGGCGGTTCTGTAGGGGCGCATTGTATATGCGCCCAACCCAGCCACCGGAACCACCAGGGCCGGGAACACATCGCGGGCGGGTCAGGGCGGATATATAATCCGCCCCCAGCGTGTCGAAAAAGTCTTTTCTCCACGCTGTGCGTATTTTTAAACTTTCTAGAAAGTTTAAAAATACGTGTCGATTGAACGCGAAGGGGGCTTTTTGCCCCCTTCACACTTCCCCCGCTGCTCTGTCACAGACATCTTCAGCGAGGTTTTTTGACAGTCTGAGGGCGGATATATAATCCGCCCCTACAGGTGCGGTGGAATGGGCGTTGCCCGTGCCCAGTCGCCAGCAACCACCGGGGCCGTTCTGTGTCAGCCGGCTTTTTTATCCAGCTTATCAAAGGTGTGAATCCAGTCGGCCCTGCGGTAATACAGAATAAAAACCACCGAGCTCAGGAACCAGGTCAGGGGATAGGCGGTGAACACCACCTGAATATTGGGAATCAGCCGGACCATGACCGAGATATAGCTGACGCGGACCACGCACCAGATGGACAGCATAATGGTCATGGGCACCATAGCCTTGCCCGCGCCCCGGAGGATACCGGCCATACAGTGGCTCAGGGCCAGGAAGCAATAGAACAACGCCTCGGTTTTGGCCTGGAGGTTGCCGTAGGCTACCACATCCGGGTCGTCGTTGAAGAGGGCGATGAGGAGCGGCGCGCCGAAGAAGATCAGCAGGCCCACAGCCTCGGCCAGCAGCACCGAGCAGAGCATTCCAAACCGGGCGCCGCGCTTGACCCGGTCATACTGCCGGGCGCCCAGGTTCTGGCCCACGAAGGTCGCCAGACCCATGGCAAAGCAGGTCACCGGCAGGAAGGCGAAGCCCTCGATCTTGGCATAGGAGCCGCAGCCGGCCATGGCGTCGGAGCCGAAGGCGTTGATATTGGCCTGGACCACTACATTGGCCAGACCGATGACCGAGTTCTGGATACCCGAGGGCAGGCCGAAGCGGATGATCTGCCGGAGCATGGGCTTGTCGAAGCGGATCTGCCGCAGCTCCACCCGGTAGAGCCCGTTGGCCCGGACCAGCTGCCAGATACACAGCAGGGCCGAAACGGCCTGGGAAATCACCGTGGCGGCCGCCGCCGAGGCCACGCCCCAGCGGAACACCGCCACGAACAGCAGGTCCAGCGCCACATTGATAAACGAGGAGAGAATTAAGTAGTAGAGCGGATGGCGGCTGTCGCCCACGGCCTGGAGGATGCCCACGGCGATATTATAGAGGAATACCGCCAGGCAGCCGTAGAAATACGTCCGGAAGTAGGCGATGGAGTTGGGCAGCACATCCGACGGCGTACCCATCCACCGCAGCAGCTGGGGTGTCAGCACCACGCCCACCACCGTCAGGATCAGGCCGCCGGCGATGCCGAAGGCCAGACCGGTGTGGACAGCCAGCTGGAGATTTTCCCGGTCCCGAGCGCCGTAGTACTTGGCGATCAGCACGCCCGCGCCCAGGGCGGTGCCCTGCAGGAGGCCGATAATCATAAAGATCAGATTGGACGAGGAGCTGACGGCGGCCAGGGCCTCCTTGCCGATAAAGTTGCCGACGATCAGGGTGTCGGCGGTGTTGTAGAGCTGCTGGAACAGATTGCCCAGGAAGATGGGGATGGCGAAGGACACCAGCCCCTTCCAGATGGAGCCCTCCAGCATGGATGAGTTGCTCCGGAAGGCGGAGACGCGGATTCCCATGGTATTTCACCTCAAACCAGTATCATACAGCTGAAAAACCATTGTAAATCCGGTCCGGCAGTTTGTCAATCCCGCTGGAGGTACCAGGCAATCAGCAGGTCCGCGGCTTTGCCGTAGGACTGGACGCCGTCCTCCTCGTCGAAGGCCTTGAGATAGGCGTCGTTGACCTGCTGGGCCGCGTCCTGAACCGCGCCCTCGTAGGGGGCATAGTGGTCGTTGGCCCGGCGGCAGTCGGCCCGGAGGGTGTCGGACATATTGTCCCAGATCTCCGTGGCGGCGGCGCGGTCGGCCTCATAGAGGGCGTTGTAGCAGTAGATAAAGGCCGAATACCAGCCGGAATACTGGAAGACGGCGTCGGAGTGGGCTGTGCAGGCCAGGAAGGCGGCGAAATTGGCCTCGTCCTCGGCGGCGATGGACAGCCGGTGGGCCAGCTCATGGCACATGGTGAAGGGCAGCGACGCGGCGTAGGTGTCGGGATTGACGCCGCTCTCGCCGGTAAAGGGCACGAAGATGCCGGTGATTCCGGCGTAGCTGAAGATATTCGGCGCCAGCAGCCGCTTGACCCGGGGCAGCGGCTCCTCGGTCTGGAAGAACGCGTAGGTCTCCCCCAGGGCCTCATAGCCCAGCCGGGCGGACTTGGAAAGGGCGGCAAAATCGGTCTCCATATCTCCAGCCTCGCTGCGCTCCACCTGGTCGGCCCAGGCGCCGGCCTGGGCCGCCATATAGGCCGTAGTCTCGGTGAGCTGGGCGTTGGTGTAGCCGGTGACCTCCAGCCCCACCCGCTCAGCCACCGAGGGCCCGTAGTGGTTCAGGCCCCAGAGGCCCACAAAGAGGAAGACCAGCACCGACGCCAGCAGGGCCACGCCGGAGAGCCAGCACAGAAAGCCCCGCTTCTGTCTGAAGGTCCGGACCAGAGTATAGAGCAGCAGCAGAATCAGCAGCAGGGCCAGAACCTCCCAGACCGCAAAGGGAAAGGACCCGGTGATCCGGCCGAGAAAGGCCGCCGCGTCCCGGGAGAAGCCGGTGTAGAAGTCGAAAAAAACCGGCACATAGGCCGCCGCCGACACCAGCGCAATGGTCAGCACCGCGAACACCGCGGTCAAGATCAGTCGTCCAATGGTTCGCATGAAACAATTCCTTTCAAATCTACAAGGTGTGGGGAAAATCGACGCATTGCGTGTAGGGGCGCATTGTATATGCGCCCAGCCCAGCCGCCGAAACCACCGGGGCCGCGATGATTATGCACCTGCTTTCGGGCGGGGATGAACCCCGCCCCTACGACAAATTTTCGGGTGTGTCCGTAGGGGCGGGCTTTATGCCCGCCCGGGCCCAGTCGCCGAAACCACCGGGCCGAGGTTATCACGCGCTGACGCGCAGTTGTGTTATTATACCACAATTTCCCCCAAAACAAAAGCGGCCGGGGCAATCTGCTGAAATCCCCGGGCGGGCAGGGGGATTTCTTGACTTTTGCCGCCGCTCGGATATAATAAAATCAAATTTACCCGCCGCCCGGCAGCCAGCCCGGCGGGACAGGAGGAACTTGAAACATGCTGAAAAACACCGAGAAAACCATGGAAAAAATCGTCGCCCTGTGTAAGGGCCGCGGCTTTGTGTTCTCCGGCTCGGAGATCTACGGCGGCCTGGCCAACACCTGGGACTACGGCCCCCTGGGCGTGGAGCTGAAAAATAACGTCAAAAAGGCCTGGTGGAAGAAGTTCGTCCAGGAGAACCCCTACAATGTGGGCCAGGACAGCGCCATTCTGATGAATCCCCAGACCTGGGTTGCCTCCGGCCATCTGGGCGGCTTCTCCGACCCGCTGATGGACTGCAAGGCCTGCAAGGAGCGCTTCCGGGCCGACAAGCTCATCGAGGACTTCTGCGCCGAGCAGGGCATCCAGCTGCCCAAGCCCATCGACGCCTTCTCCCAGGACGAGATGGCCGCCTTTATCGAGGAGCACCAGATCCCCTGTCCCTCCTGCGGCAAGCACGACTTCACCGGCATCCGGCAGTTCAACCTGATGTTCAAGACCTTCCAGGGCGTCACCGAGGACGCCAAGAACACCGTCTATCTCCGGCCTGAGACGGCCCAGGGCATCTTCGTCAACTTCAACAACATCCAGCGGACCACCCGCCGGAAGCTGCCCTTCGGCGTCTGCCAGATCGGCAAGAGCTTCCGGAACGAGATCACCCCCGGCAACTTCACCTTCCGCACCCGGGAGTTCGAGCAGATGGAGCTGGAGTTCTTCTGCAAGCCCGGCACCGACCTGGAGTGGTTCCAGTACTGGCGGACCTACTGCCACGACTGGCTGCTGGGCCTGAACATCAAGGACGAGAACCTGCGCCTGCGGGACCACGACCCCGAGGAGCTGTGCTTCTACTCCAAGGCCACCACGGACTTCGAGTTCCTCTTCCCCTTCGGCTGGGGCGAGCTGTGGGGCGTGGCCGACCGCACCGACTATGACCTGAGCCAGCACCAGAAGACCTCCGGCGTGGATATGACCTACTTCGACCAGGAGCAGAACGAGCACTATATCCCCTACGTGGTCGAGCCCTCCCTGGGCGCCGACCGGGTGACGCTGGCCTTCCTGGTGGAGGCCTATGACGAGGAAGTGGTCGGTCAGGACAAGAACGGCAAGGACGATATCCGCGTGGTGCTGCACTTCCATCCGGCGCTGGCTCCCTTCAAGGCCGCCGTGCTGCCTCTCTCCAAGAAGCTGGGCCCCAAGGCCACGGAGATCTATCATATGCTCCAAAAGGACTTTATGGTGGACTACGACGAGGCCGGCTCCATCGGCAAGCGCTACCGCCGCGAGGACGAGATCGGCACCCCCTACTGCATCACCGTGGACTTCCAGACCGTCGGCGATGAGAACACCCCCGCCGACAACGCCGTCACCATCCGTGACCGCGACACCATGGAGCAGGTCCGCGTGCCCATCGACCAGCTGAAGGCCTGGCTCACCGACAAGCTGGCGTATTAAGGCAGCACCGCACAATTTGGCAAGAGCATTCGGCCAAAGATTTTGCCTCATACGAAAGTTATAAAAGGGCGGGAATACTGTATGTATTTCCCCCTTTTATAACTGCACGGATGGGGCAAAAGATT
>DVFN01000091.1 GCA_018713205.1 Candidatus Avoscillospira stercorigallinarum
CCAATCTTTTGCCCCATCCGTGCAGTTATAAAAGGGGGAAATACATACAGTATTCCCGCCCTTTTATAACTTTCGTATGAGGCAAAATCTTTGGCCGAATGCTCTTGCCAAATTGTGCGGTGCTGCCATAACTAGGGCGCGCCGCAGAATGTAATGCGGTGCGCCCTGGTTGTTTGATTTAGTTGTTTGTCCGGGTGGCTGGGCCGCTGGCGCCTACAGCAGGGCGGCAGCCAGCCAGAGGGCCCCCATGGCCCCGGCGCCGCACCCGGCCCACAGCAGCCGGTCGCGGATACGCGCCCAGAGGGTCAGACTGGGGCTGCAGGCCCGGCGGGCCTCTTCCAGCAGCGCCTCTTCGCTGACGCCTCCCTGGGAGACGAGATCGTCTCGCACGAGAAAAATAGCCTGTTCAAACATTGCCGGGTCGCCGCCCTGGACCACGACTACCTGACGGGTGATGCCCTTGACCATGGAATGCCTCCTTTGGGTTGTTACGTTTCCAGTATTTCCAAAGTCAGGCAGCGTTATTCTTGGGCATCACCGCACAATTGTGTCTGCGGCCTTCGCCCAATCTTTTGCCCCATCCGTGCAGTTATAAAAGGGGGAAATACATAGAGTATTCCCGCCCTTTTATAACTTTCGTATGAGGCAAAATCTTTGGCCGAATGCTCTTGCCAAATTGTGCGGTGCTGCCCTTGGTTTCTCAGAACTGGAAGGTCTCGGGCATGGTATCGTCGTTGTCGATCCACTCCCGGACGTCCACGACGGTATATTCGGTTTCCGTCCGGCGGATGACCACCCGGGCGATGCCGGCGTTGATGATGGTCCGGCGGCACATGGAGCAGGACGTGGCGTCGGGCAGGAGCTGCCCGGTCAGCGCGTCCCGGCCCACCAGATACAGCGTTGCGCCGATACACTCGTTGCGCGAAGCGGAAATGATGGCGTTGGCCTCGGCGTGGACGCTGCGGCAGAGCTCATATCGCTCGCCCCGGGGGACCTGAAGCCGTTCCCGGATGCACACGCCCAGTTCGTTGCAGTTGGCCCGGCCGCGGGGCGCGCCGTTGTAGCCTGTAGCCACGATCTCATCGTTGCGGACAATGATGGCCCCATACCACCGCCGCAGGCAGGTGGACCGCTCCAGCACGGTCTGGGCAATGTCCAGGTAATAGTTTTCCTTGTCGATGCGCTGCATAGTATCCCTCCTGTGTTTTTACCATCATATCATGCCGCCGCCGCACCGGCAAGCCAATGACGAAATTATTTTGGTGAACCGCGCCAAAAAATATCCTTGACAAGCGGGAGAAGATTGCCTATACTAGTCACGCAAGCCAAAATTGGAAAGGAGGCGCACGGTATGGCAATGCGGAAGGTATTTGGTACAATGCATCGCGGGGGGACATGCTGTGCGCGCCCGGTCGTTTTCTGACGGCCGTCTTTTTGCCGCAATTGGTGCGTCCCTGGAAAGGGGCGCTTTTTTTGCGCCCATGGGAAGAAATGGAGGTACGTTTTGGAAACAACGCAGTTGAAACTGCCGCGCCGGGAGAAAGCGTCATTGATCTGGCGGTTTCTGCGGCCGGTGGTAGGATTTTTCATCGCGGCGCTGGTGTCGGCCTGCCTGAGCATGGTCTTCCACGCCATGACGCCGCAGATCATCAAGGTGACCGTGGACAACATCCTCGGTCAGAAAGCGCCGGACACCACCGATTGGTTCACCCGTCTGCTGCCCCTGGACCTGCTGCGGCAGGATTTGTCCCGGTCGCTCTTATGGGCGGCTCTGGCGGTTTTGGCCGTGGCGCTGCTCCGGGGCGTGTGCAGCTTCGGCCAGCGGTACTATCTGGGCCGCGGCTCCGAGGGCTTTGTCAAGGGCATCCGCGACGGGCTCTACGGCCATATCCAGCACCTGAGCTTCGCCTGGCACAAGGCCCATTCCACCGGCGATATGATCCAGCGCTGTACGTCCGACGTGGACGTGATTCGCAGCTTCGTCTGCAACCAGCTGGTGGAGGTGGTGCGGACGGTCTTCCTTATCATTCTCTATCTGACGATCATGTTCTCCATGAACGTCAAGCTCTCGCTGATCTCTCTGGCGTTTATCCCCATCGTGGGCCTGTCCTCGGGTGTCTTCTACCGCCGGATCTCCAAGCGGTTCCAGGCCGCCGACGAGGCCGAGGGCGATCTGACCACCTGTGCCCAGGAAAATCTCACCGGCGTCCGGGTGGTCCGGGCCTTCGGCCGGGAACGGTTTGAGCTGGACCGGTTCAACGAGAAAAACCAGCGCTTTTCCATGCTCTGGATTCAGCTGGGCAAGCTCCTGTCGGTCTACTGGGCCTCTGGCACCTTCCTGACCTGTCTCCAGGTCATGGTCATCATTCTGGCCGGCACCGTGGAGACGGTCCGGGGCGAGATGACCCTGGGCGCGTTTTTGGCCTTTGTCACCTACAACGAGTCTCTGGCCTGGCCGGTCCGGTCCCTGGGCCGCGTGCTCTCGGACATGAGTAAGGCCGGCGTCTCCCTGGACCGGGTGGGCTACATCCTCCGGGCCCCCGAGGAGGAGGACCGGCCCGAGGCCGTGGACGCCTCCTGCGCCGGAGATATCGTCTTCGACCACGTGACCTTCGGCTACGAGGGACAGGAGGTCCTCAAGGACCTGTCCTTCACGATCCCCAAGGGCAGCACCTTTGCCATCCTCGGCGGCACCGGCTCGGGAAAGAGCACCCTGGTCCACCTGCTGGACCGGCTCTACGACCTGGGCGAGGGCCAGGGAACGATTACCATTGGCGGCCGGGATATCCGGACTATCAACCGGGATTGTCTTCGCCGTCAAATCGGCCTGGTGCTGCAGGAGCCCTTCCTGTTCTCCAAGACCATCCAGGAGAACATCGCCGCCACCCGGCCCGAGGCAGGGGAGGAGGCCGTGCGGTTCGCCGCCGGGGTGGCCTGTGTGGATGAAGCCATCACCGAGTTCCCCCTGGGCTATGATACGGTCATCGGCGAACGGGGCGTGACCCTCTCCGGCGGCCAGAAGCAGCGGGTGGCCATTGCCCGGATGCTGATGCAGCAGGCCCCGGTGGTGATCTTCGACGACTCGCTCTCGGCGGTGGACGCGGAGACCGATGCAAAAATCCGCGCCGCCCTCCATGAAAACCTCCACGACGCCACGGTGATCCTGATTTCCCACCGGGTCACCACCCTGATGAAGGCCGACCAGATCCTGGTCCTCCAGGACGGCAGAAGAGTCGATCTCGGCACCCACGCCGAACTGATTTCCCGCCCCGGCATCTACCGGGATATCTATGACATTCAAATGAGCAGCGACGACCGCAAGCAGCTTGAGGAAGAGGAGGCGATGACCCATGGCAGCCATTGATGAACAGGACTATACAAAATCCTTTGATTGGAAGATCTGGAAGCGGCTTTTCCCGATCTTCCGGACCTATCGCGTGGCCTTTGTCATGCTGCTGGTGTTCAATGCCCTGACCGCTCTGGTGGACGTGGGGCTGCCGCTGCTCCAGCGCTACGCCATCGCCAATTTTATCGAAAAGGACACCTTGACCGGCATCGTGCCCTATGCGCTGGTGTACCTGGTGGTGATCCTGCTCCAGGCTCTCTCGGTGGTGCTGTTCGCCCGCAACTCCATGTCCATCGAGATGAACGCCGGCCGGGATCTGCGGCGGACGCTCTTTACCCACCTCCAGACCCTGTCCTTTTCCTTCTATAACGTCACCCCCGTGGGCTATCTTCTGTCCCGGGTCATGAGCGACACCAACCGCATTGCCTCCATGATCGCCTGGAACCTGACCGATATCCTCTGGGCCATGTTCTATGTCTTCGGCACCTTCGCGGCCATGCTGATTCTCAACTGGCGGCTGGCACTGGTGGTCATCCTGATCGTGCCGGTCATCGCGGTGCTGACCTGGTACTTCCAGAACCGGATTCTCCACTGGAACCGGAAGGTCCGGAAGCTGAACTCCAAAATCACCGGAGCGTTTAACGAGGGAATCACCGGAGCCAAGACCTCCAAGACCCTGGTCATCGAGGATCAGAACACGGCCTCCTTCCGGGAGCTCACCGAGTCCATGCGCGTGGCGGGCGTCCGGGCCGCCCGGCTCAACGCTGTCTATATCCCCCTGGTGCTGTTCTGCTCCACCATGGCCGTGGCCATCGTCCTGCTGCGGGGCGGCCATATGGTCCTGGACCAGGTGCTGGAGATCGCGACCCTCTCCACCTTCACCACCTACGCCGTGGGCATCTTCGAGCCCATTCAGATGACGGCCGCCAATATCGCCGAGTTTATCTCCCTCCAGGCCTCCATCGAGCGGGTCACCGGCCTGATGGACGAGGTGCCCCAGGTCCAGGATACGCCGGAGGTGCTGGAGAAGTACGGCGACGTCTTCTCCCCCAAGCGGGAGAACTGGGAGCCGCTGAAGGGCGACATCGAGTTCCGGGACGTGACCTTCCGCTATCCCGACGGCGGCGAAAATGTGCTGGAGCACTTCTCCCTGAAGATCCCCGCCGGGACCACCGTGGCCATCGTCGGCGAGACCGGCGCGGGCAAGAGCACCCTGGTCAATCTGGCCTGCCGGTTCTTCGAGCCCACCGCCGGCCAAATCCTCATCGACGGCCGGGACTACCGGGAGCGGAGCCAGCTGTGGCTCCATGAGAACATCGGCTATGTGCTCCAGAGCCCCCATTTGTTCTCCGGCTCCGTCCGGGAGAATATCCGCTACGGCCGTCTGGACGCCACCGACGCCGAGGTCGAGGCCGCGGCCAAGGCCGTCAGCGCCGATACCGTGGTGGCCAAGCTGGAGCACGGCTGGGACAGCCAGGTAGGCGAGGGCGGCGACAAGCTCTCCACCGGCGAGAAGCAGCTGATCTCCTTCGCCCGGGCCGTGCTGGCCGACCCCCGGATCTTCGTCCTGGATGAGGCCACGTCCTCCATCGACACCCAGACCGAGCAGCTGATTCAGAATGCCATCGACCATCTGCTCCAGGACCGCACGTCCTTCCTGATCGCCCACCGGCTTTCCACCATCCGCAAGGCGGACCTGATCCTGGTGGTCCGGGACGGCAAAATCGTCGAGCAGGGCACCCACCAGGAGCTTCTCCGGCAGCACGGCTACTACCACGATCTCTACTCCAAGCAGTTCGCTGAGGAAAACGCCGCGAAGATTTTGAAGTGAAATACGATGACCGGCGTTTTCCCAAAGCCTCTCCTTGAGGAGAGGTGGCACGCGAAGCGTGACGGAGAGGTGTGCCGCCCAACGGGCGGCGGCGCGTCAGCGCCCTCTGCACTCGCCGCCCCACGTTTGGGTCCATAAAAATGGAGCCCGGCTCTTGCGCAGAGCCGGGCTTCGTCTCAGGGTCCAGGCATGGCGCCGTTCCATGGTCATCCCTCCTAGTCGATGACGGAGAGCCGTCCGTCCACGACCGCCATCTGGTGCGCCCCCTGCCGCAGATGCTCCTCCAGCACCTCAAAGCAGGAGGTGCTGACCACCCGGGGCTTGGACAAGGCCGCGTCCGAGAGCGGCATCCCGAAGCACATCTCAAAATTGTCCAGATGGAACCGCTGAATACCCACGGTGACGGCCTGCTCGTCGGGCAGTTCCTTGCCGTCGAAGGTAAATTCCGTAAATACCCCGGCGTGCCGGGACCAGGTGCAGCGCAGCCGCCGGGACACCTGGTAGAACTCGGTGTGCAGCCCCTGGAACAGCTCCTCCCGGAAGGTGTAGGCCAGCATCTTTTTCAGGGCTTTCCCGGAGACCGTCACCCGGGAACAGTCGTCGTCAAAGGGGAATGCCTCCAGCAGCGTCCCGTAGGTCACCAGGGGGCCCAGGCTGGGGCTGCGCATACTGCCCGCACCCAGGAGCATCACATCCAGATTCAGCGCATCGGCCAGCAGGTCGGCGAAGAAGTTCCCCAGCTCCGTCTCCTGGCCCCGGGCCGGATTGGTCAGCGCCCGGGGGAAGCGGGTGAGGACCCGGTTATATTTGCTGTCGGTCTGAGCCTTGAATTGGCCGATCAGGTGCTCCAGCTCCAGGTCTCGGGGGCAACAGCCGCCCCGGATGGGCACGGCCTGCCAGTGGTAGCTGTCCACGGCGCTGCGGCTCCGGTCCACCAGCAGGTCCAGCCGCCCCACCTGGTCGGTGCCGAAGCCCGCCTGGACGATCAGAATGCCGTTGACCGTGGCCGGTCCGTCTGGCAGGGTGTGGCTATGGCCGCCGATAATCAGATCGACGCCCCAGGCCGGGTCCAGCCGCGCCGCAAGGGCCTTGTCCTCTTCAAAGCCGATATGGGTCAACAGGACGGTCAAGTCCACGTCGGTATTTTTATAGTTATTGACGATCCGCCCCACGGTTTCCACCGGATCTGCCACGTCCACCAGGTTCCCAGTCAGGGTATCCTTCCGGGCCATGGCCAGAATGGCCTCGTTGAGCAGCCCGATAAACAGAATCCGCAGGCCGCCGCAGCGCAAAATCACATAGGGCCGGAACAGCCGGGCTCCGTTGGATTTGATATAGAGATTGGCGTTGATAAACGGAAACTTGGCGCACTTCTCCAGCAGCAGCAGATGGCCCAGGCCGTAGTCGGCCTCGTGGTTGCCGATGGTGGCCACGTCGGGGCCCAGCAGGTTGAGAATTTCGATGGTGGAGACGCCCTTGAAGTCGCTGTCAATGACGGAGCCGCGGAAGGTATCGCCGGCGATGGCATAGAGGACGTTCTCCTCCTCGCGGCGGACCTTGTTGACGTAGCCCGAGAGCATGGAGAGGCCGCCCACGCTGACGCCGTCGGCTTCCTCCGCCAAAAAGTCCCCGTGGATGTCATTGGAGTGCAGAATAGTCAGCCGGGTCAGGTCAGCGCGGCGGGCAGGGTGGTCGTGCTGGCGCAGCCGGTCCAGTAGTTTCCCCATAGAGGCTCCCTCCTAGAGAGGCAGGGCGTAGTTGGTGACGATCAGATGCTCGGCAGCCCGGTCGTTGCGGCGGCGGACGTTATAGGCGTACTGCTTGTCGAAGCGCCAGACGTGGAAGCCCTGGCCGTACAGGCCCTGGATAAAATCGGTGTTTTTGATAATCAGCAGAAATTTGGCCGGCGTCCGGCTCAGCGCCACAGCCAGCCGGGCCTGGTCCAGCTTGGTGAAGGCCGACCCGCTGTAGTCGGAGAATTCCGTGTCGTAGGGCGGGTCCAGGAAGAGGAAGTCCCGCTCGGTGGGCTTCACATGGCCGAGAAATTCCTCGAAATCCATGGCGCTGAGCTCCGTCCCGGCAAAGAGGTCCGCCACGGCCGGGGAGAAGACGGCCTCCACCTTGGAGAGCAGGTCCTTGCGGTTGTAGCTGATGCCGCCGTAGGGGATATTGAACTCGCCCCGGCTGTTGTAGCGGAACATGGAGCCGTAGCACATCTCCCGGATAAAATAGAAGTTGGCGTAGTATTCCGCGGATGAGGCGCCGCACTTTTCGTTATACCGCTGCCGGAAGTAGAGATAGTATCCCCCGGTCAGGCCGGTCAGCAGGTTTTCCACCAGATCGGCCCGGGAGAAGGGGGACTTTTCCTGGTTCCGGGCCGTGCGGCGGACCTTGTCCAGGAGGCTCTTCTCCAGCTCCGCCCGGAAGGCCGCCGGGTCCGGCGTGAGCGGCGGGTCGAAGAGACCGGGAAGCCGGTCCGCCCAGGAATCGAAGAGCGCCGTTGCCGCCTGCTCCAGCGTGCCGGCCTCCAGGGCGGGCAGCAGGGCCAGCAGCCGGTCGGCCTGGGCTTCCCCCAGGGCCAGCAGCCGCCGGAAGCTCCAGGCGTAGGCCCGGAGATAGGCCTCCAGCGCCGGGTCCTGGTCCTTGACCAGCCGGTAAAAGCCCATCAGCTCGCCGCTGAGATCGTTGACCGCGGCCCTGGGTGGACAGAGATGAAAAAAGAGGGCGCCGCCGCCGAAAAACGGCTCCAGATAGCGGTCAAAACCGGGAATCATCGAGCGGAACCGGACAATTTCGCTGGATTTTCCGCCGGGCCATTTGAGAAGCGGCTTCATGGTCATCCCTCCGTAGGCATTTTTGTTATTATATCAGTTTTTTTCTCCCTTGCCAAGGGAGAGAACTGGCCTTTGCATTATGGGGCGGAACATGATATCATAGGAGCAGAATCATCAGAAAAGAGGGAAAGCATGGTAGTTTTGACCCACAGCCCCGAGGAGACCGAAGCCCTGGGCGAACGCCTGGCCGAACAGCTCCGGCCCGGCGACGTGGTGGCCTACTACGGCGACCTGGGAGCGGGGAAGACGGCCTTTACCCGGGGCCTGGCTCGAGGTCTGGGGATTGCGGAGCCGGTGACCAGCCCCACCTATACCCTGGTCAATGAATATCTCTCCGGACGGATGCCGCTCTTTCACTTCGATATGTACCGCCTGGGCTCGTCGGAGGAGCTCTTCGACATCGGCTGGGAGGACTATCTGGCCCGGGGCGGCGTCTGCGCCGTGGAGTGGAGCGAGAATGTGGCCGACGCTTTGACCGGCGCCATCTCCGTATCCATCCGCCGCCTGGGCGACACGGACCGGGAAATCACCCTGGAGGGAGGGGACCGCCATGCGGATCTTAGCCTTTGAGACCTCGGCCAAGGCCGTCAGCGCCGCCCTGGTGGAGGACGGCAATCTGATCGGGGAATACTATCAGAACAGCGGCCAGACCCACAGCCGGACCCTGATGCAGCTGGCCGAGGATCTGCTGCGCAACTGCGACCTGACCCCGGCCGACGTGGACGCCGTGGCCTGTGCCGCAGGCCCGGGCAGCTTCACCGGTGTGCGGATCGGCGCGGCGGCGGCCAAGGGCTTCGCCTGGGGCAGGGAAGTGCCCTGCTTCGGCGTCTCCACTCTGGAGGCCATGGTCCGGAGCGCGGCCTGGGCCGACGGAATCTACTGCGCCGCCATGGACGCCCGCCGCAGCCAGGTCTACACGGCGCTGTTTTCGGTAGAGGCCGGAACCATGACCCGGCTAACCGAGGACGCCGCCCTGTCCCTGGAGGAGCTGGGAACCCGGCTGCAAGCGCAAACCGGGCCGAAATTTCTGGTTGGAGATGGAGCCGCCCTGTGCTATAATACCCTTGGAAACGACATGCCCGGCCTGCGCCTCCTGCCCGAGCATCTCCGGCAGCAGCGAGCCGCCGGGGCAGCCCTCCTGGCATGGGACCGGCTCTGCGCCGGAGAACACCCCTCAGGCCGCGACCTGACGCCCAACTATCTGCGGCTGAGCCAAGCGGAACGGGAGCGGCAGGAACGGCTCCACACATTACCAGAGAAAGAGGTTTGATTATGAGCGAAGTACACGTCCTGGACCATCCGCTGCTGCAGCACAAGCTCTCCATTCTCCGCGACAAGAATACCGGCGTCAAGGAATTCCGGGAAATCGTCGGCGAAATTGCCGCGCTGATGTGCTATGAGGCCACCCGGAACCTGCCCACCGAGGAGCGCCAGGTGGAGACCCCCATCGCCACCGCCACTGTCCGGGTACTCTCGGGCAAGAAGCTGGCCATCGTGCCCATTCTGCGGGCCGGTCTGGGCATGGTAGACACCATCATCGACCTGATCCCCTCAGCCAAGATCGGCCACATCGGCCTGTTCCGGGACCCCGAGACCCACGAGCCCGTAAAGTACTACTGCAAGATGCCCCCGGATATCGCCGAGCGGCAGGTCTTTATCGTGGACCCCATGCTGGCCACCGGCGGCTCCGCGGCGGACGCCATCACCTTTATCAAGGAGTACGGCTGCAAGTCCATCACCCTGATGAACATTATCGCCGCCCCTGAGGGCATCAAGAAGGTCCAGGAGACCCACCCCGACGTGGATATTTACGTGGCCGCCGTGGACCCCTGCCTCAATGATCACGCCTATATCGTCCCCGGCCTGGGCGACGCGGGCGACCGCATCTTCGGCACGAAATAAAGCCTTTCAGCGTGAAAAAACCGCACCCAAATAGAGCGTTGAAATAAGAAAGCACCTTGTAGGGGCGCATAGTATGCGCCCGCGGGCGGCTAATAGCCGCCCCTACGGGGTATTCTTGCAAAATCGCTCTAAACGGGTGCGGTTTTCTATATTATGGGAAGGCCAGCCGGATTTCCAGATTGCCGTCCTCATAGGCGGCAGAGATCCTTCCGCCCATCCGCTCGGTGAGCGCCTTGGCGATAGAGAGCCCCAGGCCAGTGCTGCTCTGCGCCGATTCCACCGTATAATACCGGTCAAAGAGACGGCCGACGGCGATGGGCGTCAAATGCTGCGCGGCATTGCGGAAGGTGATGACGCCGTCCACGGTCATGGTCACAGAGAGGTCGCCGTCGCTATACTTCAAGGCATTGGATAGAATGTTTTGGAGGATCCGGGAAAGCGCCTCGGGATCCAGGGTACGTGTCACTGGCCGGTCTGGGAGCGATAGCGCAGGCGTGATTCCTCGCTGACGCAGCGCGCCGTAGCAGGAGAGAAGCGCCTCCTCCAGCGCGGCTCGAAGCTCCAGCGGTATCGGGGAAAGGGATGCCACCGAAGCGGCCAGGGCGTAACGAAACAGCTCATCAGTCAGCGTCTTGAGGGCTTGGTTGGGGTTTTGCATCAGGAGCTTTAAGATGGCGCTCTCGGTCTTGGTGAGGTGGACGGACTTAGATCCAGAAGAGACGGTATGGGTGGAGCAATCCAAGCGGAGAGAGGCAAAGGAGAGGGGCGCGTCCGGCGCAGCGGGGGCGCGCAGATGGGCGGCAATCCGCGCCAGGAGCTCCTGGGGGTGGAAGGGCTTGGTCACATAGTCCACCGCGCCGCTTCGCAGGAGCGACACCTTGTCCTGCACGTCGCCCTTGGCGCTGAGGACGATGACGGGAATGCCGTGGATCTGCGGCAGCACCGCCTCGCCGGGAAGCCCCGGCAGCATCAGATCCAATAAGACGAGATCCGGCTGCTTTGACGAAAGAAGATAGAGCGCCTCGGTGCCGGAGTACGCCCGCAGCACGCCATAGCCCTCCTGGCGGAGGAGCGCTTCCAGGGTATCGCCGATGGGAAGATCGTCCTCAATGACTGCGATGGTTTTCACTGTTCCACCTCCTAAAAAAGCCCGTGGTTAAACTTGAGCTGGGCGTAGAGCATCAGCCCGAGGCCGATCACCAGCCCCACGACCACGGGAATACTCCAAATGCCTTCCGGTGCAAAATATTGGAAAATCCCGCCCGCCATCAAGCCGGCGCCGCAGAGGATGGTGCCCAGTCCCATCCATTTTCCATAAGCCGGGCGATCCGCCTCAGAGACTTTTCGGCGGTTATACCAGTGGATGGTGGAAATATTGCCTTTTCGGTTGAAAATTCCTATAACAATGAGAATAAGGCCGAGAAAAATCATCATTCCGCACCTCGCAAAATCAATCGCTCCCATGATACCACGGATTCGACCGATTGTCTATCGCTTGACTTATGCAAAAGGATTCGGTATACTATTCTTGTTAATTTGGGTATTAATGTCTCCGGACAAGCCCCAAAGGACTATGGAACTATTTTGGAAAGGAAGAAGTCCATATGATTTACTCTACCGAAGTTCAGCATATGTGTCCCGTTGCCAAGGGCGCATATCACGGTCCGGCTCCCATTCCCGAGGAGGGCAAGTGGGTCCAGGCCAAGGAAATCAGCGACATCTCCGGCTTTACCCACGGCGTGGGCTGGTGCGCTCCCCAGCAGGGCGCCTGCAAGCTGACCCTGAACGTCAAGAACGGCGTCATTGAAGAGGCTCTGGTCGAGACCCTGGGCTGCTCCGGCATGACGCACTCCGCCGCCATGGCCTCCGAGATCCTCATCGGCAAGACCATCCTCGAGGCGCTGAACACCGACCTGGTGTGCGACGCCATCAACACCGCCATGCGCGAGCTGTTCCTGCAGATCGTCTACGGCCGCACCCAGTCCGCTTTCTCGGAAGACGGTCTGGCCGTCGGCGCCTCCCTGGAGGACCTGGGCAAGGGCCTGCGCAGCCAGGTCGGCACCATGTTCGCCACCAAGGAGAAGGGTCCCCGTTATCTGGAGATGGCCGAGGGCTATGTCACCCGCGTCGCCCTCAACAAGGAAAATGAGATCGTCGGTTATGAGTTTATCAATCTGGGCAAGATGATGGACTTCATCAAGAAGGGCGACGATCCCGCCGAGGCCATGAAGAAGGCCCAGGGTCACTATGGCCAGTTCGACAACGCGGCCAAGTATATTGACCCCCGTCAGGAATAAGAGGAGGACACAAAAATGGCTTTGTTTGAAAGTTACGAGAGAAGAATTGACAAAATCAATGGCGTCCTCGCTCAGTACGGCATCGGCTCCGTGGAAGAGTGCAGAGAGATCTGCAAGGCCAAGGGCTTCGATCCCTATGACATCGTCAAGAGCATTCAGCCCATCTGCTTCGAGAATGCCTGCTGGGCCTACGTGGTGGGCTCCGCCATCGCCATCAAGTCCGGCGTGAAGACCGCTGCTGAGGCCGCCAAGGCCATCGGTATCGGCCTGCAGGCCTTCTGCATCGACGGTTCCGTCGCCGACGACCGCAAGGTCGGCCTGGGCCACGGCAACCTGGGCGCCATGCTGCTGAGCGACGACTCCAAGTGCTTCGCCTTCCTGGCCGGCCACGAGTCCTTCGCCGCCGCCGAGGGCGCCATCGGCATCGTCAAGAACGCCAATAAGGCCCGCAAGGAGCCTCTGCGCGTCATCCTGAACGGCCTGGGCAAGGACGCCGCCCAGATCATCTCCCGGATCAACGGCTTCACCTATGTGCAGACCAAGTTCGACTATGCCACCGGCAAGGTCAACATCGTCCGCGAGATCCGCTACTCCGAGACCGAGCGCGCCGATGTCCGCTGCTACGGCGCCGACGACGTCCGTGAGGGCGTGGCCATCATGCACCTGGAGGGCGTGGATGTGTCCATCACCGGCAACTCCACTAACCCCACCCGGTTCCAGCATCCCGTGGCCGGCACCTACAAGAAGGAGTGCATCGAGCAGGGCAAGAAGTACTTCTCCGTCGCCTCCGGCGGCGGCACCGGCCGGACCCTGCATCCCGATAACATGGCCGCCGGCCCTGCTTCCTACGGCATGACCGACACCATGGGCCGGATGCACTCCGACGCCCAGTTCGCCGGTTCCTCCTCCGTGCCCGCCCACGTGGAAATGATGGGCTTCCTGGGCGCCGGCAACAACCCCATGGTCGGCATGACCGTGGCCTGCGCCGTCGCCGTGGCCGAGTCCATGAAATAAGTTTCGCCAGCTAAATATTCTCTGCTCCCGATGCGGTCCGCACCGCACCGGGAGTTTTTTGAAAGGAGAGACTCCGATGAAATACGCGCTGCAGGGAATCGCCATCCTGCTGTTTGCCATTCTGGTCTTCCTCTTTGTCCAGGCGTTCAATGGGAATGAGATCATATTACTTGTCCCCATGCTTCTGGGCATTTTCGGAATCGCCCGGGTCTTCTGGGAGGACAAATCCCCCAAGGAATAACGCCCGCCACGTAATCGCGCCCCCGGTGCAGCACCAAACTGCACCGGGGGCGTTTCTGTATGGGGTACATCAGTAGATCGCTACATTGTCCAGAATGGTATGATTGCTGCCGATGGAATATCCATAGACCGCAAGAAACCCATGTTCCACCTGCAGCGGCCGGTAGAGCTGCACGGAAATTGTCTCTCCCGCTGCGGTACGGAATATGACCTCCTGGTCGGAAGCCGACACCGTCTCGAGGTCAGACAGTCCCAGCGTTTCGTGGGCAAAGCCCAGCGCGACGCTCTCCGGGTCCAGCCGCCAGGTCAGATGCCCCTCCAGCACTTGCTTTTGTATTTCCTGTGCCTCCTCGTACAGGTCTTCCCGCAGATAGTTCACCGTCACATGGTAGGCGCGGACAACCGTTTGACCGTCCTCCTCGCCTAATTCCAGCACCTCCTGATAGATATAGGTCTCCGGCTCTGAGGTTTCCGTCCGATAGGTGATGACCGCCGTGGTTCCATCCAAGGTAACATCGTAGTCCGTCACCCACGGGCTGGATACGCCGACGCCTGCTGCGAATTCTTCGTAATCCGCGGGTTTGGAATCGTCAGCCAACAGGGAATAACGGCGCGCTGCGTCGCGGTCCTTCAGCGCTTCGGCCCATTGGACGGCGATTTCATAGACATCCGTCCCATCTGCGGAGATGTTGTCCGCTTCCGTGTTTTCTTCCGTACCCGAGACGCCTTGGATTTGAATGTTGGCCGAAGTCACAGGCTGGACCACGAAAACAGAGGCAACAATCAAAACCACCAGAAATACAAGAATCAGGACTGGTGCAGAATGTCGTTTATATTGCATGATAGATTTGATCCTTTCTTCAAAGAAATGGCCGCTGAACTGATTGCAGCAGGGGAAGGCCCTCTGTTCCTCCAGCCTTAGCAGGGTCAGCGCATAGGATGCGCGGTATTCCCGCCCAATATGGCGCAGCACCCAGGCGTCACAGGAGAGCTCCAAGTCCCGGTTTCCCAAGACAAAGAGGACCCAGACCAATGGATTAAACCAGTGCACAGTCAGTGCGGCGGCAAACAGCAGCTTGGTCAGTGCGTCAAAGCGTCGGATATGAACCCACTCATGGGTCAGCACGAGCTGGAGCGTCGCGAAATCCTGCCGGTCCATGGTCGCAGGCAGGAGAATCACGGGGCGGAATATCCCATAGGTCAGCGGCGACGCAATCTCAACACACCATCGTACCGTGATGCTCCTTTGCAGCCGGTGCGCATCCAGCCATACCTGGATTTCCGATGTATCATCCGGTACGGAGGCCCGAAAGATGCGGAGATACCGAAGGTAGGATACCATAAAATAGCCCAGCAGAAGCACCGCACCCGCCGCCCAGAGCACATGCCAGATAGACAGCCCTCCTGTGGACAGCATTTCGGCCGGATTTTCGGCGGAGCCGGAAAGCGCACCGGCGGGTGACCACGCCGTCTGGGAAAGGAGCGGGGAGAGGTCGGATAAGGCCGGCGTCCCATGACGCAGGATCGGAAGAGGAATGGAGAACGGGAGCATCAGCCGCACTGCGGCAGCAATCCAAAGGATCCAGAATGTCGTCCGTGGGAGACGGCGCTGAAAGAAGCTCCGGAGCAGCAGAACGCAGAGAATCATGCCCCCGCCTTGAAGGGACAATGGCAGCAGCTTCATATCTGCCTCCTATTCTAATTCCTGGATCATGCGCCGAAGCCGCTCAATCTGCTCCCGCGTCAGACGCTGGCTTCCCAGCAGGGAGGCAAAGAGCTGGTCCGGAGCGCCGTCAAAAAGCTTTCCAATCAGTTCCTCCGTTTCCGCGGCCTGGACAGCCTCCCGGGAGACAAGGGCGTGACAGAGAAAATTCGGTTCGCTCCGCGCAATTGCCCCCTTGGCAATACACTTTTTGATGACCGTGTAGGTGGTGTTCATATTCCAGCCAATTTCAGTTTTCAGAATATCCGAAATATGCTTGGCCGTCTGATCGCCTTCACGCCAGAGAACCCCCATGACTTTGAGCTCCGAATCGAACAGTTTCATGGATGTATGACAGCTCCTCTCCAAACTACTGCAATAGTTTCTAAGTTCATACTACTACAGTAGTTTCAAAATGTCAACACTTCTTTTATACCGCACCGGTTCAGACGCACCTGTTGCTTTTTGCCGGCGCGTTCTGTTCAATCAGGCTTGTATATTTCGCATATTTTCCGCTTAATCCCATTCATTTTTTTGTGATATATTACCTACAGCACATTGACATCATGTCGAATTGTGATTATACTGAATGCATATAGTTCCACTGCGGTTTGAGACGGCGCTCCTGGCGGCGGAAGCGGCCTTTGCATCAAGCAGACGATGCACCTTGGTTTTGAGCGCACCAGGTCCCAGCCGCATGGGTGCAGGAATGCAGTCTCAGCGTACGTCTTTACTTAAGGAGGTGAATGCAGAATTCAAACCGCCCCGTCCCCATTTATTCGTCGAGATCATTTCAGATCAGCCGCGGAAACGGATGTGCAGCTGATCGCCATGTTACCGGTTTACGAACAGAAAGGGAAGAGTGCAATGAAACGATTTACGCATCTATTGATCGTAGTATGTCTGTCTGTTGTGATCGTTGCCGCCATGGTTCTGCAATCCTCCGCCTGCTTCACGGTGCTCGTTGGCAAGGATGCGTCGGAAACGGGTCGTGTCATGGTAACCCATAACGAAGATGACGGCGGTCGGGCCATGGTGGATCACGGATACGTGCCGCCGAAGGATTGGCCCGCCGGAAGTGTGCTGCCGGCGGAAGAGGGGAGAGCCGCTATCCCGCAGGTCAGCCATACCCTCGGATACTATTGGAGTCAGCTCAAGCCGGCGTCCGGCGGCTATTCCAATGCGGACGCCTTTTATAATGACGCGGGCGTCTTGATTGTTTCAAACAGCAACGCGAGCTCCAAGGTCGATACCAGTGACGAAAGCCGCGTCACCGACGGCGGTATCGAATACAATCTCCGGCGCGTTCTGGCCGAGCGGGCCACCAGCGCCCGGCACGGCGTAGAAATCTGCATCGATATGGTGGAAACCTGGGGCTATGCGCCTTCCGGCCGCGCCTACACCATCGCCGACCAGAACGAGGCGTGGATGGTACAGATCATCAGCGGCAAATATTATGTGGCCGTTCGCTGCCCGGATGACGCCGTCATCGTGATGCCCAACCACTACACCGTCCATGATCTCAATCTGGAAGGCTGTGTGCGCGGCGAAACCATTTTCTATCCCGACGATTTGATTGACTACGCCAAGGAGAAGGGCTTCTATCAGGAGACGGACGGCGTGTTTGATTTCGCCAAGACATTCCAGGCGGAAGGCTCCTATCGCTCCGATGGCAATACCTACCGGCAGTACTATGGCACAGAGATGCTGCTCAACGGGACGCTGCCCGACAGCCGCCCGGATGACGCAGAGTATCCTCTGTGGGTCAAGGTGGAGGATGGCTCCATCACCCTGGAGCGCCTGATGGAAGTGCAGAGTGAGCACTATGAGGGAACCTCCGAGGACGCCGCTACCGACCGCGCCCCGGGCGGCAATCCCCACGACACCACCCTGCGCCGGATTTGCACCGGAACCACCGATGAAAGCCTGATTTGCGTCTTCGACGAGACGCCTCTGACTACAACGCTCTGGACCGCGTTCGGCCATCCCTGCGAGCTGCCCTATATCCCGCTGCATCCGCTGGCAGGGATTCCGGAGGAGATCGATCAGATGGAGGATTCCTCCGTTGAGATGGCCAACCATCTGCTGCCCGACGCTTCCAAGGCCCTGTATGAAGGCTCCGGCTGGAGCAAATTCAAGGACTTCCAGACGAAGGTTGAGCTCACCTACAGCAGCAGCCACGAGGCCCTGGATACCCTGTGGGCAGAGCTGGTGGACGGTCTGATGGAGTCCAATGCCCAGGCGGTTGCCTCTGCCAAGGCCAGCCCGTCCCAGGCGAAGGACATCCTGGCGGCCGCCGGACAGAAGGCTACCACCGACGCCCTGAACGCCTTGGAGGACTTTGCAGACGAACAGATCGATGAGGTTGCCATCCAGGGCACGCCGGTCATTCCGATGTACAACGAGAATGCCACGGTGGATCTGGTCTTTACCGCACCGGCAGAGGGCAAACCCAAGGAAGCCACGCTCCGGTTCGGCCTGGGCATGCTCAATATCCGGACTACCTACATCACGCCCGTGGAAGGTTCTCTCAAGGCTCTGGAGGAGAAGGCCGGAGAATCCGCCCTCTATCAGGTCACCTTCCGCGTGTCCGATCTGATCGAGAAATTCGGCCGGTATTCTGCCGCCAGCGGCAGCTATGACTACTTCCTCGGCGGAGAAACGGACGCTGGCACACAGTTTACCGCCATGGTTCTGGCTGACGTGCGGCTTTCTCCCTTCGCCGATGTAGCCACGGACGCCTGGTATTTTGACGAAGTGGTCTACGCCTCTGTCAACAATCTGATGAACGGCACCGGCGGCAGGAAGTTCTCTCCCGACACCGGAACGACCCGCGGCATGATCGTGACCATGCTCTACCGGCTGGCCGGTTCGCCGGAGGTCACGGTGGAGGATGACGCCTGGTACGCCGAAGCCCAGGCCTGGGCCAAGGAGCAGGGCATTTCCGACGGCTCCAATATGGAAGGCGCCATTACGCGGGAACAGCTGGCCGCCATGCTCTATCGCTATGCAGCCATGCTGGAGCTGGATGTCTCCGCCACGGCGGATCTGAGCGGATTTGCAGACTACGCCCAGATTTCCGACTATGCCGCCGATGCCCTGGAATGGGCCAATGCCAGCGGTATCGTCAACGGACGCGGTGAAAAGCGCCTTGCGCCGCAGGAGGGCGCAACCCGTGCGGAAACCGCAGCCATGTTTATGCGATTCTCCGAGCTGACAAAAGCATAAAATCCTTCGCACACGCAAGCTGCCCTGATCCGGGTCACCGGATCAGGGCAGCATTTTAAACTTATGGCAGCAGGGAAGAGGTCATTTTCTCTTATCCCGGGTTAATAATCCACTTCCTGCGAAAGCGGCAGCTCCAGCAGGGAGGGGTTCTGCAGCAGATGCTTGAAGAGGCGGATGGACTTGGAGTAGTAGTATCCGTCGGCCAGCCGCTCATCGATGGTCAAACCGACATCGAGCATTTCCTTCATCTCCATATGGCCCTCGGAATCGAACACAGGGCGAACGCTCTTCTCTCCAATCAGGCAGAAGATGGAGCAGGTGCCCCAGTTGGTCAGATGGTGATAGCCGCACTTGAGCTTGATGGAGCCCACATTGGAAATCAGAACGGAGCTGTAATAGGGGTCCGTGGCGATGATGCTCTGGGGAATCCAGCCGTGGATATCCAGCCGGGTCAGGAGCCAGATGAGGAACTTGGAGAGGAAGCGGGGCAGCTTGTTGAGGATGTTCATGGCATCATCGGTGGACGAATCCCCGTTTTCCGACTTGCGGCAGGAGGAAATCTGCTTGAAGAGGCTTTCATGGAGACTCTCCAGGGTGCTGTCCTCCTTGGCGCGGAGGAAGGCCAGGCCTTCTCCTCCGTTGTCGGAAAAGATCTTCTTCACCACAAAGGCCGCAGAAACCTCGTTGCGCTGGTATGTATTCTTGTTGGCGATGAAGCGGTTGAGCTTGGGACGAAGGACGATGGTCTTTAAGAGCGCCGCCACCACCAGATGGAACATGGTATACTTAAACACGGGATTGCCGGCATTTTTCTCGGCCAAAAACGCATTGATATTGGTGAGATCCACCGTCTCAGCGATGTAGGCCTCGTTGTCGCAGCGATTGGGGTAGATCAGGGGCATGATAAAGTGCATGGCATCCTGATCCCGCAGGAGGTAGCCGTCCTTCCGGTCACCAAACCGGCGCTTTTGTTTCTCCATTTTTCTTCACACACCTTATTCTTTTCAAAATCTCTTGGTATTATATCAGCCCTGGCAAATGGTGTCAAGAAATGAAAATCCCCGGGAAGTGCCGCAATCCGTGGCCGGACCAAAGTCTTCTCCAGGCCCCGGTCCAGCTCCAGCGCGGCCCCGGTGGGGAAGGGCCTGGGCCGTCGTTCTCTAACGCAACAAAATAAAAATTTTGTTGCGTTCACAGGACAGGTGTGGTATACTAGAGCCACGGGCCGAGGTTTGACCGCGGCCATTCCATCGATTCTAAGGAGGCGCTTCCATGGCGCGGTTTTCCGATTGTCCGCAGATTATGCGGGATTTTCTCTCCTATCACGAGACCATCAAGGGCCAGTCGGCCAAGACGATTCAGGAATACTATTTGGATCTGCGGATGTTTCTCCGCTTTATGGCCCTGGTCAAGCGTGAGCTGCCTTATGACACCGACCTGGAGACCATCGACATCAAATCCCTGGATCTGGCCTTTATCGAGTCCATCTCCGTCTCGGACATCTTCGACTTCCTGTCTTATCTGGCCAACGACCGGACCTCTGAGAAATCGCCCGACCCCGGGATCGGCGCGGCGGCCCGGGCCCGGAAGCTCTCGGCGGTCAAATCCTTCTATAAATATCTGATGCACACCAAGCAGCTGACGGAAAACCCGGTCCAGGACCTGGAGTTTCCCAAGCTCCGGAAATCCCTGCCGCGCTATCTCACGCTGGAGCAATGCACCGCGCTACTCCGGGCTGTAAACGGCCCCAACGCCAAGCGGGACTATGCCATCTTGATGCTGTTCCTCAACTGCGGCATCCGGCGGGCGGAGTTAGTGGGATTAAACCTGACCGACGTCTACGAGGACCGAATCCGGGTGGTTGGAAAGGGCAATAAAGAGCGCGTGGTCTACATGGGCGCGGCCTGCAAGGCGGCCATCGACGCCTATCTGCCCGAACGCAACAAAATCGTTCTCTCGGACAACCGGGCCCTCTTCGGCTCCCGGGACAAGAATCGAATCAGCGTCACCGCGGTTCACCGGCTGGTGAAAAAGCACATGCTGGCCGCGGGGCTGGACGCCTCCCAGTTCTCAGCCCACAAGCTGCGCCACACGGCTGCCACACTGATGCTCTCCCACGGCGTGGACGTCAAAACAGTCCAGGAGGTTTTGGGCCATGAAAATCTCAATACGACCCAAATTTACACCCATATTGAGAGTACCGAGCTGAAAATTGCCGCCGAGGCCAATCCCCTCTCCAAGCTGAAAAAATAACCCCTCTCCCCTTCCGAACAACGCAAATCCCCGCCGTTTATGGAAAAACGGCGGGGATTTTTACGCAAATAATCAGGCGCGGGGATGATATTTATGATAGACCGACTTGAGATTCTGCTTGACCAGCTGGGCATAGATCTGGGTGGAGGAAATATCGCTGTGGCCCAGCATCTCCTGGATGGACCGAAGATCCGCGCCGTTTTCCAGCAGATGGGCGGCAAAGCTGTGACGCAGGGTGTGCGGCGTAATATCCTTGTCGATCTGGGCCATCTCCTGGTACCGCTTGATGATCTTCCAGAAGCCCTGGCGGGACATCCGTTCTCCGGACACATTGACAAACAGGCTGGTCTCCCTGCCATCGGCGACCATCTTGGGCCGGACGTCCTCGATATAGTCGCTGAGGGCTTTGACAGCAGCGGGGTACAGCGGAATGATTCGGACTTTTCCACCGGAATCGCATTTGATAAAGCCGCCGGGCAAATTGACGTCGGAGACATTGAGATTGATAAGCTCGCTGACGCGGATGCCGGTGGCGTAGAGGAGTTCCAGCATGGCCTTATCCCGGTAGCCCTTGAGATCGGTACACTTGGGCTGCTCCAGCAGCAGCTCGACCTCTTTGCCGGTGAGGATCTGCGGCAGCTTTTTCTCCGCCTTCTCCACATGGATATTGAGGGCGGGGTTCTGGTCCTTCCGCCCGCAGGAGACGGCGAAGTTATAGAAGCTCTTGAGGCTCGCCAGACACCGGGAGATGGTGGCGGCGGACTTGCCCTTGTCGTGGAGCACCGTCATATAGGTGGTGACAGCGCCGCTGTCCACCTCCATCAGGGGGAGTTTGCGCTCCTGGAGATAGGCGGCAAACTGGTGCAGATCCCGCATATAGGAGGCCACCGTGTTGCCGGAGGCGTGCTTGGTTTCCACCAAGAAATCCTCGTATTGTTCCATAATCTCAGCCATAGTCGTATCCTCACATGATTTGCTAATGTGTTCCGGGCGCACCGCAGCGCGCAGCACGTCCGATCAAGCTGTTGCTATTTTGCGGCTGCCCCTGGGGCCTGCATAACATAGACCCAGCGGCAGAAATAATAAAACAGCGGCAAAAGCAGCAAGCCGCGGAAAATCACAAAAGCAGGCGACGAGCCGGTCACGTAGCAGGCGGCGGCGGCATAGGCCGTCAGGCAGCCGCGCAGGAATACCAGCACCGGCAGCAGCCGGTATCCGCCGGGGATCATCCCCACCGCCAATACCACCAGCACCGGCCGGAGTACCACAAACAGCATCGCCCAGGGCGTCAGCGCCGAGGCCGCTGACAGGCTCGCACAGTAGGCGGCCAGCCAGCTGCCCTCTCCCAGGGCTATGATCCGTACCAGGAAGGCGCCGCAAATCGCGCCCAAAGAAAATATCAGAAGAAACAACCCGTTCCATACGGCGTTCTTGCATTTGCGCTGCTGCATCGTCTTCACGCTCCTCGCAAGAAGCCTATGCAGGGCGGCGGTAATTCAGCACCGCATAATACAGAACCCGTCGTGTTATTTCTACCGGCTGTCACAATCAAGTGTAGATAATATATAGCAATTCCGTTTTAATTTCAAGTGAAATCCAGAAACTCGGAAATTTTTGTGAATTATGCCAAACATTATGTTAACATATTTATGTTAACCTTGAAACTTCACGCAAGCAACAGCCTTCAAATTGTCCGTGTCCGTTCAATATTTGGTGGACGCGGGCATACTTTTTCACTAAATCTTGATTTTGCATCTATTCCTGCATATCGAACTTCGATAGTAAATTTATTTTACCTTTCTGAATTTGCAGCCGTTCCTTCATCTTCGCCTGCGGGACGGTCTGCGGTTTGACAAAAGGCCCGCGGCCACGGCGGCGATCAGGGGCAGCACGGCGCTCCCGTGGAGGGCGACGCCGCTGCCCGCGCCGACGGCGGCTCGCAGCAGCAGGCCGAAGCCCAGATAGACGCAGCCCATCGCCAGAGCGTACAGCAGCCGGTGGTCCGGCGCGGCCTTCACCGCCATATAGATGGCCCCGAAGAGCATGGCCGACGCCAGCAGCTGTGCCAGCAGCGGCCCCTGGGCTTCCGGGATGGCCTCCTTTAGAATCAGCCACGCCGTCAGCCCCGCAGCAGCCGCCGCGGCGGCCAGCGCCCCCAGGCACCAGAGCCCCATCCATTCCATTGCCTTGACAGGCTTCCATTGCTTCACAAAGCATCCCTCCTCGGTGCATCCTATGCCGCCCTTGTCCTCCCCTATGCCAGGGCAGAAAAAAAATCACGGCAGCGCAACCGCTGCCGTGAAAAGTTCGTCGTGGATTTTATAGGGGAATTGCAGAGGGGTATCGGTCCAGGACCGTTACCGTGGTCAGCTCCGGGGCGAAGCGCTCCAGATTCCGGCGGCATTTGCGCCAGATCCCATCGGATTGATCCGGGGGCATATGGTAGATCCAGACCCGGTCCGCCGCCTCTCGGAGCAGGGCTCGGGTCTCCGGTCTGGAGAGATACATGGCGTTGAAGAAGGCGTCCCCGGCTCTCCTGCCGCGGAGAAATGCGCGGTGGGCTTCCACATCCAGCGCCGCGTCGGCGGCCACGTAGACGGACCGGCCTTCGGCCTCAATCCAGGTTACGCGATGGACCGGCGGATTGGGAATGGGCGCGTGGGGGATCTCCGCGTATTCCAGCGTAAAGCCGCCCAGCTCCACGATGCCGTGCAGCTCTCCGGCTTGCGGCATCAGGCACGGCACCTCCGGCCATCGGTGCTGAAAGGCCGCCAAGTCGTCGAGATCACAGTGGTCGGGATGGGTGTGCGTAAACCAGAGCCCCGCCAGCCTGCGGTAGTCCCCGTCCCGTTCCAGAATACGCCGCCAGGTCTCCGGCGGCAGCGGCGCAAAGGGCGGAGCCTCCCCTGCCGGCACATCCACCAGCAGCGTCTGTCCGCCGGAGACCAGCGCCAGGCCCGCGTTGCAAAGGAGGGTCAGTTGCATGGCGTTCACCTCGCTCAGTGCAGTGTCAGGTCTCCCTCCTTGATCCAGCCGATCTTCCGGAGCAGGAGTCCCAGAAGCCAGCATATCACACCAGGCAGAATAAAGCAAATAAGAAGCATGCCCAGCCAGTCCCAGCCGGTGATGGCGGTCCGCACTCCGCCCTCCATCTCCCGGACCCAGCCGGTATAGACGCCGATCTGACCCACAAAGCCGCAGGTGCCCATGCCCGCGGCCACGGGGTCGCCGTTCATCTGAAAGCCGAAGACGCAGGTAGCCAGCGGGCCGGTGATGGCGGAGGTCAGGATGGCCGGAATCCAGATCCGGGGATTTTTGACGATGTTGCCCATCTGGAGCATGGAGGTGCCGATGCCCTGGGACACCAGGCCGCCCCACTTGTTCTCCCGGAAGCTCATGACCGCGAAGCCCACCATCTGGGCGCAGCAACCGGCCACCGCTGCGCCGCCGGCCAGACCGGCAAGGCCCAGGGTGTGGCAGATCGCCGCGCTGGAGATGGGCAGAGTTAGGGCAATTCCCACCAGCACCGACACCGCAATGCCCATCCAGAAGGGCTGGAGCTCCGTGGCCCAGTTGATGAGATTGCCGACATAGCTGGCCGCCTGGCCGATGGCGGGAGCCCACCACATGGACAGGGCGCAGCCCAGGAAAATGGTCACCAGGGGCGTCACCAGCAAATCGATCTTGGTCTCCTTGCTGACCAGCTTACCGGCCTCGGCGGACAGGATGGCAATAAACAGCACCGCCAGCGGCCCTCCTGCCCCGCCGACGGCATTGGAGGTATAGCCTACGGCCGCCAGAGAGAACAGCACCAGCGGCGGCGCTTTCAGGGCATAGCCGATGGCGATGGCCATGGCCGCGCCGGACATATCCCCGGCGAAGGTGCCGATATCGACGAGCAGCTGGAGATTGAGCTGCTGCCCGGCGGTCTTGATGATGGTGCCGATGAGCAGTGAGCAGAACAGGCCCTGGGCCATCGCGCCCAAGGCATCGATGCCGTAGCGCCGCAGGGAGAGGACCACGTCCTTTTTCCGGCAGAAGGCCCGGAATTTCGAAAACATACAGTTCCCTTCTCTCTCTTAATTTTCTCCCTCATTATAGTGTTTTGTCACCTGTCTTGTCAACTGACAGGCCGATAGGAAAATCCCCCGGTTGGCCCGAGGGATTTGGTGAAGATGCGGGTTTCAGCCCTTGTTCCAGAAGCAGATATTCAAGTCCACGGGCCCTTCGATGCCGGGGACGGTGCCGCTGTTGGAGTACTGGAGCATCTGGAAGTTATAGACGAAGGTGGGAACCTCCTCGTATTGCGCCAGCCAGAAGATATAGTCCTTGAGGCTCAGGAGATTGAACTGCTGGTAGCCATAGGCCTGGTTGAAATAGATTCCGGCCCGGTAACCGGCGTTCTCGATGGTCTCGCAGAAGGCCTTGGCACAGCTGGTCAGGAGGAGCATATTCATCTCATTGGTCCGGGCGTCGGCGGCGCTGACCTCCTCCCAGTCAAAAACCACCGGGTAGGTAATGTCATAGTGTTCCAGCCAGTAGAGGACATACTCCGCTTCCTCCACAGCCTCCTCCTCGTTCAGGGCCTGGGAGAAGAAGTAGACGCCCACCTGAAGCCCCGCGTCCTGAGCTTCCTGGATATTGCGCTCAAAGTACTCGTCCAAGGCCAGCTCGCCGGAGACGTAGCCGCGGTAGCCCAGGCGGATCATGGCAAATTCAATGCCTGCGGCCTTGACCTGGGCCCAGTCGATGTCCTGCTGGTGGGCCGAGACATCCACGCCGGCCACGCCGGAGACGGTGTCGCTGTCATAGGTTCGGATGCCGTCGGTCTCGATGAAACAGGCCGGATCATACCGGTTCCGGGGCAGGCCCTCCTGGAGCTCCGGCTCGACGGGCGCGGTGTCGGTCTCCTGGTCCATGGACTCGCCGGAAATCTGTTCTTCCTCTTCCTTCTGGCCAATCTGGGCCGAGTCGCCATACTGAATCAGCGACTGGGCCGCCATGGCGACCCCCCAGACAATGGCGCCGGTCAGTGCCAGCGCCAAAATGACAATCAATATAGTAAGGCCGCGTCCACGGCGCTTTTGCTTTTTCATGGGTTGCTCTCCTCCGCGGATAGGGTCCGCAAGTATCGCCGCCCCGGGGCGGGAATTTGGCAGCTAATCGACGATATTATATCATATCCTCTATCTTTCGCCAACCCCTAAATGTCATCCCATGAAATTGGTGGAACGACAAAAAAATAATTGAGAAATTCTGTGAAATACTGTATAATAAACAAAAGTTCTTCGACCAAGGAGGGAATCCCATGCCCAACCAAGAGTATGATGAGTACGAGCGCGACGAAGAGGTGCTGGAGCAGCGCCGTCTTAAGCGTTTGGAAATGAAGAGAAGACACAAAATCAAGCAGCGGATCGTCTTCGGCGCGGCAGCCCTGATTCTAATTTTGGCCGTGGTGCTGATCGTCCGCGGCTGCACGGCCGAAAAGGAGCCTCCGGAGCAGGAGGTTGTGACGCCGCCGCCGACGGTGCCGGAAGAGCCCGAGCCGGTGGAGCCCGATAAAACCGCCACCTTGGCCGCTGTGGGCGATATCATGATGTATCAGGACCAGATTGACGCCGCCCAGCAGGAGGATTCCACCTATAACTTTGCCGATTGCTTCTCGGCCATCAAGGCATATACCTCCAGCGCGGATCTGACCGTGGGCAATCTGGAGCTGAACCTCTGCGGTACGACGCCCTATTCCGGCAATCCCCGGACCGCGCCCTATTTTAACGCGCCGGATATTCTGGCCCAGAATCTGGCGGATATCGGCTTTGACATCCTCCAGACGGCCAACACCTACTCTATTATGAACGGCATCAACGGTTTGACCTCCACCATGAATATCCTCAACGCCGCCGGGATCGAAGCAGTCGGCACCCATCTCAGTGACCCCGGCACCACCGGCGGCTATGTGATCCGGGAAATCAACGGCATCAAGATCGCTTTCATCGCCTTTACCAAGGGCCTGAACAATATGACGCTGCCGCTGAACTCGGAATACTGTGTGGACCTTCTCTATACGGACTACAACTCCGACTACAGCATCGTCGATACCACCGGCATCATGAACCGGCTGGACGCCGCCAAGGCCGAATCCCCCGACATCATCGTCGCCATGCTGCACTGGGGCGCTGAGTATGACACGACCATCAGCAGTACCCAGGAGGACATCACAGATTTGCTGCTGAAAAACGGCGTGGACGTGATCCTCGGTTCCCACAGTCATATCGTCAGTAAAATGGAGATGGTCGACGTGGAGACCGTGGAGGGTGAAAAGAAGCAGTGCTTCGTGGCCTACAGCCTGGGCAACTTTATCTCCTACATGCCCGACAAGGCCAACGCCATGGAGAGCGTGATCCTCAATCTGGAGTTCACCAAGAGCAGCGAGACCGGCGAGACCACCATATCCAACGTCTCCTATACGCCGCTCTACATTCTTGACCAGGGCGAGGAAGCCGATATTCGGTTCCAGGTGCTGCCCATCCGCGCCGCCCTCAAGTCCAGCCTCTTCGCGGACTATGAGACGGTGATGGAGGAGGCCATCGACCACCTGAAAACCAACACCAACTCTCAGTTCGACTCCGGCAACTGATATAAGCACAGCAAAAGGGTATCGGATGTTCGTCCGATACCCTTTTTGTATCCTATTCAAGCAGCGATTCCACATAGCTCCAGTCAATGGGCGTCACGCAGCGGTAGGTGACGCGCGCCTCGTCCCGGAGCTCCGGATATGACGTCACGCGCACTGCCTCGTCGGTGCCGCGGCGGCGGTCAAAACCGCCAGAAAGGCGGGCAGCAGCCAGGGGTTGCCATAGGGCGCATAGCGCCGTTCGCGCCCCGGCTCCTCCCGGCGCTCCAGACGGCTGGTGTGGTAAAAGGAATAGATCAGCAGACCGCCGACCGCCAGCGCCGTCAGGAGCCGGATCAGCGCGAAGCTGTTCATAGCGCGTCACGCTCCAGCAGATCCCGGAGGGTTTGCAGCTCCTCCCGGGTGAGACCGCTGTCGCAGAGGGCCGCGGCAAAGGCCGGTACGCTGCCGCCGCAGAGCTTCCGGAACAAGGTCCGGCTCTGGGCCGCCGTGTACTGCTCCCGGGAGACGGCGGGGGTATAGAGGCTCCGGCGGCCCGCCTTCTCCACCGTGACCATGCCCCGGTCGGCCAGACGGCTCAGCAGCGTCAGCACCGTGGTCTGGGCCATGGTCCGACCGGCCGGCAGCGCCGCCTCGATCTCACGGCTGGTGGCCGGAATGGTACAGGACCACAATGCCTGCATCACCTCCAGCTCCGCGTCGGGCAGACGGCGAATGGACTGTTCCATCATATCACTCCCTTTCTACGTTTGTAGTATAAACATATTCTACATGCGTAGAAGAAACTTGTCAAGGGGCAGCCAGCGCAGCAGTTTACAACTTGTTCAGATAATTCGTCAATTTACCAGAAGACAACAGTCGAAAGATTTTGTATAATGTCGGCAATCACGCCAAATGGCGCCGAGACAGGGTCGGCGGAAGGAGCGCATTATGAAGTGCATCATGGAGCATCTGTCCAAATCCTACGGAAAAAAAGAGGTCCTGCGGGACATCACCTTCACCTTTGAAGCCGGGAAAATATACGGGCTGCTGGGCCGCAACGGCGCGGGCAAGACCACGCTTTTCAACTGCGTCAACCGCGATATCCCGGCAGACGGCGGCCGCTGCGAACTGGAGGACCAGGGTGTCCGGCGGCCGCTGCGGCCGGAGGACATCGGCTATGTGCTCTCCACGCCCACGGTGCCGGAATTTCTGACCGGCCGGGAGTTTTTGAAGTTCTTCCTCGACATCAACCGGGACGCCATCGGCGACCCTAAGCCCCTGGACGACTATTTCGACCTGATGTCCATCGGGCCGGAGGATCGGGACAAGCTGCTGAAGGACTATTCCCACGGCATGAAAAACAAGATGCAGATGCTGGTCAATATCATGGCCCGGCCCAATCTCCTGCTGCTCGACGAGCCGCTGACCTCCTTGGACGTGGTGGTGGCGGAGGAGATGAAGCAGCTGCTGCGGTCCCTCAAGGATGGGCGGATTATTCTGTTTTCCACCCATATTCTCGACCTGGCCCTGGACCTCTGCGACGAGATTGTGCTGCTGAGCCACGGGGAGCTGGAAGCGGTGGAACGGGCCCACCTGGGCCAGGCGGACTTTAAGGCGAAGATCCTGGCCGCGCTGCGGGAGGAGAGCCATGAATAAGACACTGCGTATTTCCTTTGCGCTTCAGAATACATACCGGGTCAATTCCATTCTCTACGCGCTTAAACAGATCCCGCTGCTCAAGCGCCTGCTGCCCGACGAGCTCTACCGTGTCCGGGGCCTCAAGCGGCTTGCATGCGTCATAGCCGGGATCTGGGAGGTCCTGTCGGTTTTTCTCTGGAAATTTCTCTATTTTCTGACCCTGGTCTGCGGCATCGGCCTTCTGTATCAGAAGGCGTCTTCGGAAGCGGTGTTTCTCCATATCCTGCTGTGCCTGACGCTGATCGGCGCTTTCCTCAACACGCAGATGTTCGATCCCACCCGGGCCAAGTATTATGCGCTGATTCTGATGCGAATGGACGCCCGGGCCTACACCCTCTCCAGATATGCCTACGCCATGGGCAAAGTCCTCGTGGGGTTCCTGCCAATGGCGCTGTTCTTCGGCCTGAACCGGAATGTCCCCTGGTGGGCCTGTCTGCTGCTGCCCCCGGCGGTGGTGGGCGCCAAGGTCACCGTGGCCGCCTACTCTCTCCGGGACTACCGGAGGCGAGGCTCGATCTACAACGAAAACAGGCTTTCCAAATCCATCTGGCTGGCCGCCGCCCTGCTGCTGGCGCTGGCCTATGGGCCGCCGGCGCTGGGATATGTTCTGCCTCCCGCGGCGTCTCTCAGTGTATTCGGTCTGATGATCGTATGCGGCGCGCTGTCGGTCCCCACCATTTTGCGCTTTGACCAATACCGTGCCCTCCACCAGGAGCTGCTGGGGCAGATGCTCCATCAAATGGACAGCGCCAAATCCTCGGTGAAGCAATCGGTGGAAAAGTCCATTTCCGCCGACCTCTCTCTCACCAGCCGCCGCCAAGGCTTCGCCTATCTCAATGAGCTTTTTATAAAACGCCATCAGAAGATCCTCTGGAAGGCCACGGAGAAGATTTCCGCCGTGCTGCTGGCGCTGACCGCCTTGGGGCTGCTGGTTCTAAAGCTGGTGCCGGAAAGCCGGCCGGAGATCAACGGCATGCTCCTCACCTGGCTTCCCTACTTCACGTTTATCATGTACAGCCTCAACCGGGGCACCGGCTTTACCCGGGCGCTGTTTATGAACTGCGACCACAGCCTTCTGACCTACGCCTGCTTTAAGGAGCCGCGCCATATTTTGACGCTGTTTCGAATTCGGCTGTGGGAGATTGTCAAAATCAACGCAGTCCCGGCGCTGATTCTCGGCGGCGGTCTGGCGCTGCTGCTCTGGGCCTCCGGAGGCACGGAGAATCCACTGGAGTATGCCGTCCTGATCGTGACCATTCTGGCCATGAGCGTCTTCTTCTCCATCCACTATCTGACGATTTACTATCTGATTCAGCCCTACAACGCCGCCACGGAGCTCAAGAGCGGCACCTATTCCCTGGTGATGATGGGGACCTATGTGGTCTGTTTTGTTCTGATGCAGGTGAGGCTCCCCATTCTGGTTTTCGGTCTGGCCTGCATTGCCTTCTGCGTGATCTATTGCGCGGTGGCCTGCGTGCTGGTCTACCGGATGGCTCCCAGGACCTTCCGTCTGCGGACCTAGGAGATGGGGCATATGCGGCAGAGCTTCGGCCTGACGGCCTTTCAGCTAAAACTCATCGCCGTGGTGGCCATGACGCTGGACCATGTGGGGGCCTACTGCGGCGATATTTCCTGGATCGCCCCCTATGCGTCGCCGCTGCGGGTCATCGGACGGATCGCCATGCCGGTCTTTCTCTTCCTCTTTGTCCAGAGTCTCCGCCATACCCACAGCCGTCCGAGGCTGCTGCTGCGGCTCTATCTGGCCGGGCTGCTGGTGGAGCTGTGGGACGTGGCCGGCATCTTCTTCCTGGGGGATTTCCTGGGCTGCCGGGAAACCGGCAATATCTTCTCGACCTTCCTCTATGTGGCGATTCTGGTGGAGCTGCTGGAGCAGCTGTGGCGCTGGCTGAAAACCCGGGATCGGCGGACCGGCCTCTGGGTGCTGGCGCTGGCCGCCATGGTGGTGGTCCCTGTCTGGCTCAACGGCTGGATCGAGGCACGGCTGCTGGGACCGGCCCACGCCCTGGGGATTCGATACCTCCTTCTGCTCCTGGGTCTCACCGACGCCTTTTTCCCCAGCCTACTTTATGCGGAATACACGCCCATTTTCCTGGGGCTGGGGGTGCTGCTCTACTTCGCGAAAACCAAAGGGCTCCAGTGCGGCGTCTTCGCCCTGTTTTGTCTGGCCTGCATCGGGATGCTGTTCTATTGCTATGGCCATGTGGATTTCTATTTAAGCGTCCGGTATTTGACTGTGATTGTCAACGAAACCCAGTGCTGGATGGTCTTGGCGCTGCCGCTGCTGCTGCTTTACAACGGCCAGCGGGGCCGCCCGGTAAAGTGGTTCTTCTACTGGTACTATCCCCTGCACCGGACGGCGCTCTATACAGCCCAGGCTCTGCTGGGCTGACGCAGATCAGGACAGGAGGTGACACCATGGATTTTTTGACCCCCATTGACTACCTGGTCCGGGACCTGGACGGCGACTATGCCCAGCTCCAGCGGCTGGACGACCCGTCCGCCCCGCTCAAGCCCGTGGCCCGGGCCCTGCTGCCGGAGCCGCTCTCCGAGGGCGACCGGCTGCGGTACGAAATGCTCGAATATACCAAGCTATAAAATGTGGGCCGTCTCGTTAAGAGACAGCCCCATTTTTCGCCGCCCGCACCCCGCAGGGGCCATCAAACCCCGGCAGAAATCAGGCCCCAGTTCCGGGCGGCCATACAGGCCGCCCCTACGGGAAAACCGAGAGCGGGTCCGTAGGGGCGGATTTTATATCCGCCCGTGCGCACCAACGCGTCGGACGCACCCTCGCCGAACGCACCCATCGTAGGGGCACGCATGGCGCGTCCGTGTCCAGGTCCGTCCATGTCGGCAGCATTCCACTCCCCCCTATGTCCCCTGCCCTGTGAAATCCACCAATTGGCCGGACTTGATCTCGTAGTCCACCGCCGAGCGGAGCTCTCCCACTTGATTTCTCCAGCAGTCCCGCCGGACGCCCAGCCGGGTGAAGCCCAACGACGCATAGACATGCTGGGCCCGGCGGTTCTCCAGATCGGTGTCCAGCACCACTGCGGATACGCCGCGATCAAAGAGCGCCCGAATCAGCAGGCTCAGGGCAATCCGGCCATAGCCCTGCTCTTGTCTGGCGGCTTCGCAGATCTTGATGCCGATTTGGGCCTTATTCCCCTCCACGATTCGGTAGCACATCTCCCCGACGGGCGCGCCGTCCAACTCGAGAATCAAGCGCCGCCCGGTCTCTTCCCGGTCCTGGGCCAGCTTCCCGGCCACCTCCTCCTCGGTGGTTCCCAGCCCGTGAGGGAAGCCCGCATGGGCCATGACGCTGCCGTCATTCCACCACCGCGTCAGCTGCGGCGCATCGGAAGCCACGGCATTGCGGATTCGCAGATTCCGAAATTGCAGGTCCATCTCAGCCCTCCGCGGGAAGAAACAGCTCGTTCTCCCGATGTCCGGCGCAGACCTTCTGGAGCATCTGACAGACGGCGGCGTACTGCTCCGCCGGAAGTACGCGGGCCTGCTGCGGGCAGCGAGCCACGCACCGCAGACAGCCAAAGCAGAGTTTGGCGTCCACCTGCCGGGGATCGTCCGGATCAATGGCTCCGGCGGGACATTGGGCGGCGCAGCGGCCACAGTTGACGCAGGCATCCGTGGCCCGGGGCACCATACCGCCGCCCTGCCGGTAGGGTCGGTTCCCCGGCAGCGGCGGCTCCCCTGCCTCCTGCTCCAGCGCTTGCCGGAGGGCCGCGGCAAAGGAAGACAGCTGGGCCAAATCCGCCGCGTCGGGACGGCCCGCCGCAATCCTTCGGTCCACTGAGTGCTCGGCCACGGCCGCCACGGCTCCGGCAATCCGGAACCCCGCCGCCTTGGCCCCGTCGGACAGCTCCAGCAGCGTGTCGTCATAGGCCCGATTGCCGTAGGCGCAGACCAGGACCGCCCGGGCGTCATTGCCCCGGACCCGGGCCAGCCGGTCCATGGCCAGAGCCGGGACCCGCCCGGCGAAGGACGGTACGGCGATCATCACTACGTCGTCCTGCCCGAAGACAATCTGAGAGAAATCTACAGTCCGGTCGGTCAGGTCCACCGTGCTGCCGGGCTCTCCCATGGCCCGGAGCAGGCAGTCCGCCACCCGCGCCGTGCCGCCGGTGGGACTGAACCACAGGGCATGAATCTGCATCAATCACAGCCTCCTTTTGATACCATAATTTTTTTATGTAACCTGCAACCTCGCTTCGGCAAACTTCGTCATATATGGTGTAATGTTCCCAAGAGGAGGTCACAGCATGAAAGGACTATGTTTCGCAGCAGCCATCGGTGTCTCCGCGCTGCTGTTTTCCGCCTGCACCGCTTTGCCGGAACGGGCCTGCTATTTCAACGGCTCCGTCCTGGAGTCCAATCCCAATTCCTATCTGATGGAGGTCACCGGCGTCGGCAGCAGCGGTCTCAATCTGGGTACGCTGGCCACGGTTTCATGGGAGGGCCTGGACGCTCCCGATCTGAAGACCGGCGAATTCGCTCGGGTCGAGTTCGACGGCACAATCCGGGAGTCCTATCCAGTCCAAATCGGCAATGTCTCCGCCATTTACCAGACCGACGACACCGGGAATGTGCTCAACGGAGGCTGACGGCTCACCCCAGCGCCACATCGAGAATCATCATCAGCGTAAAGCCCAGGGAAAAGCACAGCACGCCGATATTGGAGTGCTCTCCCTCAGACATCTCAGGAATCAGCTCCTCCACCACCACGTAGAGCATGGCTCCGGCGGCGAAGCTCAGGGCGTAGGGCAGCACCGGCACCATAACACTGGCCAGCAGAATGGTCAGAAGGGCCCCCAGGGGCTCCACCACACCGGAGAGAAAGCCGTAGACAAAGGACTTTCCCTTGGAGTTTCCCTCGGCCCGCAGGGGCATGGAGATAATGGCCCCCTCGGGGAAGTTCTGAATGGCGATGCCCAGAGACAGGGCCAGGGCCCCGGCAGCGGTGATCTCCCCGGCTCCCGTCATCAGGCCAGCGTAGACCACGCCCACGGCCATCCCCTCGGGGAGGTTATGCAGCGCCACGGCAAAGGTCAGCATGGCCGACCGGCCCAGGCCGCAGGGCAGACCTTCCGCGCCGCAGCCGCCCTGATGGAGATGGGGCACAAGCTTATCCAACGCCAGCAGGAATAAAATACCCAGCCAGAATCCCACGGCCGCCGGAACAAAGGCCAGATGGCCCCAGCCGCTGGCCTGATCCATGGCCGGAATCAGCAGACTCCAGATGGAGGCCGCCACCATGACCCCGGCCGCAAAGCCCGTCAGCGCCCGCTGGAGCGAGCGGTGCAGCGCACCCTTCATAAAAAAGACGCAGGCCGCGCCCAGGGTTGTTCCCAGCAGCGGGATCAGCAGTCCCTGCCAAACTTGCCACGTCATTGAATTGCCTCCTTTTTGGCACGAATGCCCGATTTCTTTTATTTTACCACACCGGCCGTCCCTTGCCTAGGGGCGGTTTTCCTTTACATTTTGTCGGGGCCATGCTACCATATTCGGTAGAAATCACAAGAGGAGACGGTTCCATGAAAAGTCAGAATCTGACCCAGGGCGGTATCCTCAAATCCCTGGTCACCTTTGCCTTCCCGGTGCTGCTGGCGCTGTTTTTACAGGTCATGTACGGCGCGGCGGACCTCATTATTGTGGGCCAATTCGCCGGAACCGGCGAGCAGTCCGGCGTGGCTTCCGGCAGCCAGCTCTTTCATCTGGTGACGCTGGTCATCACCGGCCTCACCATGGGCGTCACGGTCCTGGTGGGCAACGCCATCGGCGCCCGGGACCCGGAGCGGGCCGGCCGGGGCATCGGCGCGGGCATCGCCATTTTCGCCGTCATCGCCGTGGCGGTCACCGCCGTCGTAGTCCCCTGGAGCGACGGCCTGGCCTCTCTGCTGGACGCTCCGCCGGAGGCCTTCGCCCAGACCAGCAGCTATGTGCGTATCTGCGGCATCGGCACGGTGTTTATCGTAGCCTATAACGTCATCGGAGCCGTCTTCCGCGGAATCGGCGATTCCAAAACGCCGCTGCTGACCGTGGCCATCGCCTGCGTCATCAACATCGTGGGCGACTTGGTGCTGGTGGGCGTCTTCCATCTGGGCGCTGCCGGCGCGGCCATCGCCACGGTCACGGCCCAGGCCGTCAGCGTCATCGTCTCTCTGGTCCTGATCCGCCGGAAGGAGCTGCCTTTCACCTTCCACCGGTTCTATGTCCGGTTCGACCCGGTCTACGTCCGGGCCATTCTGCGGGTGGGCATCCCCATCGCCCTCCAGGAGCTGCTGGTGCAGTTCTCCTTCCTCTTCATCCAGGTGGTGGTCAACGGCATGGGCGTCACCCAGTCCGCCGCCGTGGGCGTGGCCGAGAAGGCGGTTGGCTTTTTGATGCTGGTGGGCTCTGCCTATATGCAGTCCATCTCTGCCTTTGTGGCGCAGAATAACGGCGCGGGCCAGTATAACCGCTCCAAAAAAGCCCTGTTCTATGGCATCGAGACGGCCTTTGCCGCCGGTGTGGTCATGGCCGCGCTGGCCTTCTTCGGCGGCGGCGCGCTGGCGTCCCTCTTCTCCCGGGAGGCGGCAGTCATCGCCGGAGCCCACGAGTACCTCAAGGCCTACGCCTTCGACTGCCTGCTGACCGCCATCTTCTTCTGCTATGTGGGCTACTTCAACGGCTGTGGCAAGACCATCTTCGTCATGGCCCAGGGCGTGGTGGGCGCGTTCTGCATCCGCGTCCCGGCGGTGTTCCTGCTGAGCCGCGCTGCCGACGCCTCTCTGTTCCGCATCGGCTTGGCCACGCCGCTCTCGTCCCTGGTGCAGATCTTCCTGTGCCTGGGCGCGTACCGGTACTATCAGAAAAAGGGCCTGGGCCTCCCCACCGAAGCCCGGCAAATCGACTGAGGAGGAAGCGATATGACTGATATTGGCGCAATGATCCGCGAAAGCTTCGGCCGCGGCGACGATATCCGGGACGCCGGCCTGACCACGCCGGAGGACGTGGTGCGGTTTGACAATCTGGTCTACGGCAGCGACCCAGCGTGGCAGGCGCTGGACGTCTACCGACCCCGGTCCGCCGCCGGAGAGACCCTGCCGGTGATCGTCAGCGTCCACGGCGGCGGCTGGGTCTACGGCGACAAGGAGCGCTATCAATTCTACTGCATGAGTCTGGCCCAGCGGGGCTTTGCCGTGGTGAACTTCACCTATCGTCTGGCCCCGGAATTCCAGTACCCCGCCCCCCTGGAGGATACCAACCTGGTCTTCGGCTGGATTCTCCGGCACGCAGACCAGTACGGCCTGGATACGAACCGGCTCTTCGCCGTAGGAGACTCCGCCGGCGGCAATATCCTGGGGCTCTATGCGGCCTTCTGCACCAACCCCGCCTATGCAGCCCGCTTCTCGTTCCAGCCCTATCCGTCGGTCAAGCTCCGGGCTGTGGGCCTCTTCTGCGGCGACTACGAGATCGATCCGGCCCAAAATCCCGACGCCCTGTCCACCCAGATCATGCAGGTCTACCTCCCCGAGCGTGGCAGCCCCCGGGAACTGGAGGAGATGTCGGTCTTTCACTGGATCACGCCGGACTATCCGCCGGTGTTTCTGACGACGGCGGTGGACGACTTCCTCAAGGACCACGCCCAATCGCTGGCTGCCTGCCTGATCCGCCACGATATTCCCTTCCAATTCCACTTCTACGGCAGCAAAGATACACGGCTGGGCCACGTCTTCCATCTGGACCTGCGCAGCCCCGAGGGCCAGCGCTGCAACGACGAGACCTGCGCCTTCTTTCGAAACTATCTGTAATTTTATATATAATGCGCCCCTGGTGAAAAACCAGGGGCGCATTGATTCAATCGCTTATCCGATCAGGTAGCCGTAGTTGTGGAGGACCGTCAGGATCATGGTCTCCACGGCGGGGTCCAGATCATTGGGCTGGCTGAGATCCACTTCGGAGACCGCGCCGTTGACGCGGACCAGCACCTTCTCGCCGCCCAGGGGCAGGAAGCCGGTGTTTTCGGTGGACTCGTCGAAGCCCGCCCGGTCGTGGAACAGGGTGAACTTCTCCTTGTAGGGCCGGGAGTCGTAGGGACAGAACACCAGGCAGTTGCCGCACTCGTTGCACATCTGATCCACGTGGAGGATCTGGTGCCGCCCGTCGGGCAGGGCGATGGCCACATTGGCCCGGTTGGGGCAGACGTCCACGCAGCACTGGCAGACCACGTTGCAGCTCAGGCAGCGGTCACCCTCGCACTTGGCGGAGAGGCACAGCACGCCCTTGCGGCCGATGGCCTCCTCGCGGGTGGCGTGGGCCTCGGCGGGGATGTAGGCCTCGTGGGCTTCGCCCAAGACGGCCGCGGTAAAGGCCGTGGCGTCGGCAATGCCCTCGACCACGGTGGCGGGACCGCGGAAGCAGTCGCCTGCGGCATAGACGCCCTCCACATTGGTCTTGAGGTCCGGCAGGCCCTTGACGTCCAGCTGCACACCGGCGGCCTCGAAGACGGCGGGGTCCACCTTCTCGCCTACGGCGGAAATGACCACGTCGCAGTCGATCTCCACGGTTTCATCGGTCTCCACCGGGCGGCGGCGGCCAGAGGCGTCGGGCTCGCCCAGGACCATCTTCTTACATAGCAGCTTGCCGTTTTCCTGCTTCACCGGCGCGGCCAGCTCCAGGAAGGCGACGCCGTCGTCCATGGCCAGCTCCAGCTCCTCGGCGTCGGCGGGCATATACTTGCGGGTCCGGCGATAGACGATGGTGGAGGACTTGGCCCCGGCGCGAAGGGCGGCCCGGGCGGCGTCCATGGCGGTATTGCCGCCGCCGACCACGGCCACATGGCCCAGCTCCAGGCCGGAGAGGCCCTTGATGGCCTTGAGCCAACCGATGACCGGCTGGACGTTGCCGGGGATGTCGAGACGGCCGGGCTTCCAAGCGCCGACGGCCAGCAGAATATGGGTGTAGCCCTGGGCCTTCAAATCAGGCACGGAGGGGGCTTCGGTATTGAGGCGGACTTCCACGCCCAGCTTGTAGAGCATGGCGGCGTCCTTGTCCATGGCCTCATCGGAGATCCGGAAGGCGGGAATCACCTGCCGGATGATGCCGCCCAGCTGGGCTTCCTTCTCGAAGAGGGTGACTGCCACGCCCTCCCGGGCCAGCAGATGGGCCGCGGCCATACCGGTGGGACCGCCGCCGACGATGGCGACCTTGACCCCGGCCTTGGGAGCGGCGGGCGTCAGGGTGGGCAGCACGGCGTCATAGCCCCGTTCGGCGGCCACCAGCTTGGTGGCGCGAATCTGCACGGACCGCTCGTAGAAATTCCGGGTACACTTGTCCATGCAGTGGTGGGCGCAGATGGTGCCGGTGATAAAGGGCAGGGGGTTCTTCTCCAGAATCACCCGCAGGGCGGCCTCGTACTCGCCCTGACGGCAGAGCTCGATATACTCGGGGATATCCTGTCCGATGGGGCAGCCGCCCTTGCAGGGGGCCGTGTTGCAGTCGAAGAGCGGGACCTTCTCATAGAGCTTCCGCCGGGGCAGCGGCTTGACGGCCTTCCGGTGCAGGGGATCGCGGCGGGCCTCCAGGGCCAGGGCCGAGAGGGCCACGGTGTCCACCTTGGTGAAGGGCTTGAAGGGCAGCTGCTCCAGCTTCTCGCCGATCTGCTTGAACCGCTGGTAGCCGCCGGGCTTCAATTCGGTGGTAGCCATGGTGATGGGCCAGATGCCGCAGGAGAAGATCTTGTCGATGTTGAAGTAATCAGCGCCGCCGGAGTAGCTCAGCCGCAGCTTGCCGCCGAACTCCTGGGCGATGCGGTTGGCCATCTCGATGGTCAGCGGGAACAGGGACTTACCGGCCATGTACATTTCCTCGGAGGGCAGCTCATTCTGCTTCACGTCCACCGGGAAGGTGTTGGAGAGCTTCAGGCCGAACTCCAGGCCGTTCTCCTGGGCCAGGGCCAGCAGGCGGCGGAACATGGGAATGGCATCGACGTACTGAAGATCGTCGTTAAAGTGGAACTCGCCGAACTGGATATAGTCATAGCCCATGGAGTCCAGAATGGACCGGGCGGACTGATAGCCCAGAATCGTGGGATTGCACTTGACGAAGGTGTGCAGATGCTTCTCCCGGATCAAGTAGGAGGCGATGGCCTCGATCTCCGAGGGCGGGCAGCCGTGGAGGGTGGAGACCGTGACGGAGTTGGAGATGCGGCTGGACAGGCCGTCGATGAAGTCGGCCTCGCCGGGATAGAGCCGCCGGAGGACGGCCTTGCACTCCTGGTAGATGGGGGCGTCGGAGGCGTCCATCATCTCGGTGATAAACTTGTTGACCTTCTCGCCCTGGATACCGGCCAAGTCGTAGCCCACGGACATATTGAAGACAAAGCCGTCGGGGTCGCCCAGGCCGTAGACCTTGGCCAGGATTTTCAGGGCGAACCAGGCCTTGACGTACTCCTCATAGGCCTCGGGGACGTAGAGCTCCGTGGACCACTCGCAGTTATAGCACTCATCCTCAGCCAGAATGCAGGGCCGGTTGACGCAGGCGGCCAGATCAGCGCCGTCCATCTTCTGGACGGTTTTCAGCTCAAAGAACCGGGCCCCGGCGAAGTAGGAGGCGATGATATTCTGGGCCAGCTGGGTATTGGGACCGGCGGCGGGGCCGAAGGGGGTCTCGATGTACTCCTCGCCGAAGATCGGCAGTTTCTTCTCCCCTGCCCAGTAGGGCCGGTGGACGCCGAAGGCCGTGCCCTCCCGCTGGAGCTCGGTGGCCAGCCAATTCATCAGCTGGGCAAAGGGAATGGGGATCATCCGTTCACTCATCTTGTTCTGCCTCCTTAATATTCACAGTGATTGAGCGCGCCCCAGAGCTTCTTGGCTTCCTCGAGGATGTGGGCGTTGACTGCCTCCTCGTCAATGCCCTGGAGCTGGCGGTCCAGCATCAGAACCTTGCCGTTGCCGATGGTGGTCTGGCACTGGCGGCCGGTCATACCGAAGATCATATGGCCGTCGATATTGGCGTCGGAGAAGGGGGTGAAGGGCTTGTAGTCCATGACGATGATATCGGCGGCAGCCCCGGCCTTGAGGACCCCCAGCTCGTCGGGGAAGTACCGTGCGCCGATCTTGGCGTTGTTCTTGAAGAGCATGTCGGTGACCTCGCACCAGGCCACGTTGGGCATGCAGGCGTTGGACCGCTGGGAGCAGAGGGCCACCTTGAGGGATTCGAGCATGTCGTTGGTGTAGGCGTCGGTGCCCATGCCCAGGAGGATGCCGTTTTTGTACAGCGGCAGCACCGGGCAGATGCCCACGGCGTTGCCCATGTTGGACTCGGGATTGTTGACCACCATGGTATCGGTGGCCTTGATGATCTCAATTTCGGCGGTGTTGACGTGGATGCAGTGGCCCAGAATGGTCTTGGGGCCCAGGATGCCGTGGTCCTGGAGCCGCTGGACCGGGCGGCGGCCGTAGTTCAGGAGGCTGTCATAGACGTCGTTCATGCCCTCGGACACGTGGATATGGTAGCCGGTGCGGCCGTTGTTGGCCGCCACCATCCGGTCGAAGGTCTTGTCCGAAATGGTGAAGAGGGCGTGGCCGCCGAACATGGCCTTGAGCATGGGGTCGTTTTCTTTTTCGCAGTAGGTGATAAAGTCGGCGTTTTCCTGGATGCCCTGGAGGCACTTCTCCTCGCCGTCCCGGTCGGAGACCTCGTAGCAGAGGCAGGAGCGGATGCCGAACTCCTTGGCGGACTTGGCGATTTCAAAAAGGGAGCCGGGGATCTCACAGTAGGAGGCGTGATGGTCGAAGATGGTGGTGACGCCCTGCTTGATGCAGTCTATGTACAGCGCGTCGGCGGAGGCCTTGGTGCCCTTAAGGGTCAGCTTCCGGTCGATGGCCCACCAGGTGCCGTCCAGAACCTCGTAGAAGTTGGTGGGGTTGTTGCCCACGATGCTCAGGCCCCGGGCCAGAGCGGAATAGATATGGGTATGGGCGTTGATAAAGGCGGGCATGATCACGCCGCCCTTGGCGTCCAGCAGCTTGGCGTCGGGGTATTTGGCCCGCAGCGCGGCCTCCTCGCCCACCTCGACAATGTTCGTGCCTTCGAAGGCCACAGCGCCCTTTTCGAAATAGGGCTGCGCGGGATCGCGGGTAATCAGTCGGCCGTTGTACAGTAGTTGCATCGTAATTCCTCCTTTGGGATGGACACCCGGTATAAGAAAAAGTGCATCAGAGACTTGCGTATCTGATACACTCGACATAGACCGAGTGATAGTTGCAGCCCGTGTGCGAAACACTTCCTTACAGCTACCAATCTTTGATTGTAGTTCCATTGTAGCGCAGTGCACAAAAAATTGCAAGGGTATCTCTCAAATTTTTTGGATTTTTTCGCTACGCCTGACTTTGCCAGTCGGCAGGGTAGGTCACGTAGAGGAATCGGGTCTTTTCCCCGGCTGAAAATTCGATGGACGTGTCCCTGGGGATCAGCAGCACCTCTCCGGGCCCGGCGGAAACTTCCCTGCCGTCCACCCGGATGGTCAGCCGTCCGGAGATGATATAGTCGATCTCATCGTACCGGAGGGTCCAGGGGAAGGCGGTCCGCTCCATTTCCATCAAGCCGCAGCCCAGCCGGGGACTCTCCTCCAGGGAAAAGAGGTCATGGGTATAGACCCGGTGGGTCGGGTCGCCGGTGTCCAGCCGGTCGGCCTCGGTGCAGCGGACCGACGGCAGGTCCACCCGCTTGACCGGGCAGCCGCCGGCCTCCTCCCGGAGAATTTCTAAAATGATCCGGCGCAGTTCCGATTTATCCATGGTGTTTCCTCCTTGTCAAGGCCAGGGCCACAGCCACGGCCGCCACGCCGCCGGTGAGCTTGGCCGCAATCATCGGCAGCAATAATTCCGGGGCAAAGCCCGCGGTGAAGCCCAGGTGATCCCCCAGCACAAAGGCCGCCGAGACGGCAAAGGCCACGTTGAGTACCTTGCCCCGGGGGTCCATGTCCTTTACCATGCCGAACATGGGAATGGAGTTGGCCAGCGACGCCACCATCCCGGCGGCGGCCACCTCGTTCATGCCCAAGAGCCGTCCCAGCTTCAAAAGGGGCTTGCGCAGAAGCTTGGTCAGGGCGTAGACCAGGGGGAAGGCCCCGGCCAGGACAATGGCGATGCTGCCGATGACGGCGTAGCCCTCGGAGAGGGGCGCCAGGCCCGGAATCACCACGAAGCCCGTCAGCTCCTCCACAATGGCGGCGGTCAGTCCCACGGTGATGACCGCGAGAATCAGCTTTCCGAAGACCGTGAAGCCCCGAATCATCCATTTCTCGGCCTTCCAGAGGCCCAAAGCGATCAGCGCCGCAAAGAGGACGATGGGCAGCAGGTTCCGCAGAACCATGCCCAAGCCGAACCCCGCCAGCAGACCGCCCACCAAGGCCCCCACAGGAATCGTGACAATGCCCGCCAGCACGCCCTGGGCCAGATACTGCCGGTCCTCCGGCTCCAGAATGCCCAGGGCCACCGGCACCGTGAAGACGATGGTAGCGCCCAGCATGGAGCCGACGATGACGCCGCCGAAGAGGCCCGCGTTCCGGTCCTCGGCCAGCTCCAGGGCCAGCGGTGCGCCGCCCATGTCGTTGGCCAGAATGGACCCCGGGAACATGCCCGGATCGGCCCCCAGCAGCCGGAATACCGGCACCACCACCGGCCGCAGCACCTGGGCCAGTACCGGGGCCAGCACCAGAATTCCCAGCATGGACAATGCCAGAGAGCCGAAGCTCAGGATACCGGCCTCAAACTCCTTGCCCAGGCCCAGGCGGCTGCCGAAGATCCGGTCCACGGCCGCTAGGACCAGGAAGACCGTCATCAGATAGAGTATGATTTCATGGATGGACATGCGCCTCTCCCCTTTTCGTACTCGAATCATCCAGAATCGCCACCACGGCAGCGTCCACCGGCAGCTGGGTGTTTCCGGCCCGGGCCCCGCTGCCCAGAGTCACCAGCACCGGGTCCCCCAGGCCCGCGCCCACCAGATCCGCCGCAACAACTACGCCGCCGCTGTAGGTGATTTCCAAAAAGGTCTGTCCCCGCAGCGCCTCGCACTTTCGCGTGGCCCAGACCGCGCCGGTCACTTTGCCCAGAAGCATGGCTCGTCCTCCCCTGTCAGCGCCCGGAGCCGCCGGGCCTCTTGCTGTGTATGCCGGACCCCGGGGCCAAAGGCGATGGCCCCCAGCCGGAGAAGCCGGGCCTGGGCCGCCTCCAGTTCCCGCTTGAGCAGGATGCCCCGGGCGGCGCGGCGATAGGGCTGGCCGTCCCACAGCAGCACCGGCAGCCCCTCCAGCAGCGCCCGGCAGACCTGGTCCGTGGGCATGGCCAGCAGCAGCCCCGGCGGCAAAAGCCCCAGGACCACGGCCTCATAGGGCGCGGCGTCCACATAGCGGACCGGCAGCGGCCAGTCCGGCGCAGCTCCCACCAGCAGGGCCCGGGGCAGCAGCCGCTGCCAGACCCGGTCCGTCAGCTGGTCCAGGGTCACCGGAGGATCATCCCCAGGTCTCCGGGCTCATAGCCGCAGCCATTGGCCTCGTCGTAATCCAGGTGGGCGTAGGTCCGAAAGTCGGGGCTGACACGGACGGCCACGTCCTCAAAGATCACCGGGCGGCTGGTCATGGTTTTCAGTCGGACCGTGTCGCCGTCTTGGACATGCTGGAGCGCCGCGTCTTCCGGCGTCATATGGATGTGCCGCCGGGCCACCATCAGGCCGCGCTCCAGCCGGAGCTCTCCGTTGGGCCCGGTAAGCGTCACCGGCGGCGTGCCGCCGACGTCCCCGGAGAGCCGCACCGGCGGCTGGACACCCAAGGCCACGGCGTCGGTCCGGGATACCTCCACCTGGGCCTCCTTTCGGACGGGACCCAGCACGGCCACCCGTTCCAGCGACCCCTTGGGCCCGGTGACGGTGACGCGCTCCTCGGCCAGATACTGCCCCGGCTGGGATAGGGGCCGCTTGGGCGTCAGCCCGTGGCCGAATAATTGCTGTGCCTGGGCCTCGGTGACGTGCACATGACGGCCCGAAGCCTCCAGCTCCACAAACAGCCGCCGCGCAATGGCATCGGTCAGCCGGTCGAGATTTTCCATAGAGAGGCCCTCCTTTATCATATATTTCGCGCACCCCCTGAGCCTCCCCTTGAGGGGAGGCCCGCAAGGGAGCGCCGCCAGCGGCGGAAGAAGCGACCGCAGCGGTTGGGCAGCCACTTGCCTTGGCGGGCTGCGAAGCTGCCCGGGAAGGCTTAGTGGCAACCCGGGGGC
>DVFN01000092.1 GCA_018713205.1 Candidatus Avoscillospira stercorigallinarum
AGTACCGTTTCAAGCAGTATTATTTTCTCTTTAGGGCAATTATTCCATGCGGATCGAGATCGATTCATAGAGAGATATGAATGCTATGAATTTACATATATGACTTTGGTCTTCGCCCTATATTCGGTAGCCAATTTCTTTATTTTACCCTTTATGCGACTATATACAGCTGGAATAACAGATATTTCTTATATTGCCAATGCTTTACCACTTCTGTTTATATCAACTTATCTTTTGTCCTGTGGCAGAAGTGCCGCTAATCAGGTTATTAATTTTGCCGGTCATTTTAAACTAACACAGAGAAAAGCCATTCTAGAATCCGCAATTAATCTAATCGTTTCCTTAGTCGCTGTAAATTATTGGGGAATATATGGTGTTTTAATGGGCACAATTGCTGCCCTTTTATATCGTTCAAACGATATTATTGTTTATTCCAACCGGGTTATCTTACACCGAAGCGCATGGAAAACATATAAACGCTGGCTCGTTAACCTGCTCGTATTTATTTCCCTATTGTATGTAGAACGTTATATTTCATGGTCACTTGATTCGTATTTTAAAATTATTCTGTATTGCATTCCATTTACGTGCGCTACACTAATTGTTTTTTACGGTGTTATGTATTTAACGGATCGAACTACTGGACAGGCTCTATTGAGATTACTGAAATCATTGTACGCAAAACGCCGGAACAAACAATAAAGGTGCTTTCTATGCTGCAAACGCTTTTAACTTGGTTCTACTGCCTCTCTCTCTGGGAGGGGGTGCTTTTGGTGGGAATTGCGCTGGGGGGATTTTCCTTGGCGCGGTGGAGATTTCGGCATGCGGGCGGTTGGGAGGCGGCGATGGGGGGCTTGCTGGTGGTATGGCTGGCTGTCATTGCGGCGGCTACGTTGACGGACCGGACCGCTTCGGCTGTGGCGCAAGCGCCGGAGCTGATCCCCTTTCAGTCCTATAGCGCTTTCTTTGCCGGGGAAAATGAGGAGCTTCTGCGAAGCAATCTGATGAACGTTCTGCTCTTCTTCCCTGCCGGGCTCTTCGCCGGGGCTCTGCTCCCACGGCAGCGTCTGCTCCCGATCCTCGGCATCGCGTTGGCTGCCGCCCTCCTCAGCGCCGGCATCGAAGTCCTGCAATTCCGCTTTGCCCTGGGCTTCGCCGAAACCGACGACGTCATCCACAATACCCTCGGCGCCCTCCTCGGCGCTGCCGCCGGTTCCTTCCCCCTCCCGCCCCGCCGTTCGCGCCCATAATATACACAGAGGCCGCCTCTTTTTGAGGCAGCCTTTGAGGAGGCCTCCATCGCTGGCTGACTTCACGCATGCCAGGGCCTGCAAATCAATTTGCGCAAAACTCTTGACACTACCAGATGGGGTGGTCGTAGTGGTCGGTAAAAAAGTTCTTGACCAGATGGTGCCTGCGAAAGCCGCAGGCTTCATAAAACGGGATGGTGGAGGGACTGTCGCCGGTGCCCACCTGCAGCACCGTATACTGCTCCTTGTAAGTTCGGATCAGGAAGTCCACCATGGCTTTTCCATAGCCCTTCCCCTGAAAGGCAGGCTCCACGACGATGTTCTTCAGCTCCAGAATGCCATTTCCCTCGCCGGTCACCACACATTCGGCCTTGACGCCATCGTCCTCCAGCACATACATGGTCCCCCGCTCCAGATAGCGGTCCACCATGTTCTCCTGCTCGTCGGCCAGCAGCAGCAAATCCAGGTATTTCTTTTGATCCGTCTCCACTTTTCTGATTTCCATGGGAGCCCATCCTCTGTCCGGTAGTCTAGATGGGACTATGATACCATACGATATGATCCTCTGCAATTCTCCGAGAAACATGACAGACAGTTGTCGTATTCCTGTGCTATAATGCAGACAGAACCGGAAACGGCGGAGCTGCTGAACCGCTGGCCTAATTATAAGGAGGAATGGACATGGCGTCTCACAGGGACTTTGTGGAGTATGTGGCCGAGCAGCTGCGGGAAGCCGGCGCCATCCGCAGCCGGAAGATGTTCGGCGAATACGGCCTCTACTGCGACGAGGTGTTCTTCGCCGTCATCTGCGACGACCAGCTTTTTATTAAAATCACCCCAGAGGGCGAGTCGGCGTTCCCCCATTTGCCCAAGGCCCCGCCCTACGAGGGGGCCAACGACTACATCTGGGTGGAGGATGTGGACGACCGGGATACCATGACCGCCCTCACCCGCCTCACCTGTCTGGCGCTCCAGGCCCGGCCGAAAAAACGGAGGAAATAACCATGGCCTTTGACTACAAAAAAGAGTACAAGGAATTCTATCTGCCGCCCAGGACGCCGGGCATCGTCACCGTGCCCGCCATGCACTTTCTGGCGGTGCGGGGCCAGGGTGACCCCAACCAGGAGGGCGGCGTGTACAAGCAGGCCCTGGAGCTGCTCTACGCCGTGGCCTTCACCATCAAAATGAGCAAGCTGGGCAAGCACCGGCTGGAGGGCTACTTCGACTATGTGGTGCCGCCGCTGGAGGGCCTTTGGTGGCAGGAAGGCATCCATGGCGTGGACTATTCCCGCAAGGCGGATTTCCGGTGGATCTCCCTGATCCGCCTGCCGGAGTTTGTAACGAAAGAAGTCTTTGATTGGGCCGTCCGGGAGGCATCGGAAAAGAAGCAGCGGGACTTCTCCCCGGTGGAGTTCTTCTCCTGGGAGGAGGGGCTGTGCGTCCAGTGTATGCACGTCGGCCCCTATGACGACGAGCCCGCCACCGTGGCCGCCATGGAGGAATACGCCAAAGCGCAGTGCTATGAGGCGGACTTCGGAGAAGGCCGATTCCACCACGAGATCTATTTGAGCGATGTGCGCCGGTGCAAGCCGGAAGCATTGAAAACCGTCATCCGGCAGCCCATCAAGCAACGAGAAGAGGCGTGAAACTATGGCAGTATCCAAAGTGACCGTCCACTTTCCCTGTCCCGTGGAGCGGGTGTGGCAAACCGTGACCAATCTCACGAATACCGCCTGGCGCAGCGACTTGGCCCGGGTGGAAGTCCTGGACGAATCCCACTTCGTGGAACACACCAAAACCGGCTATGCCACCCATTTTTCCGTCACAGCCTGTGAGCCGCTCCGCCGCTGGGCCTTCACCATGGAGAACGGCAACATGTCCGGTTCCTGGGAGGGCATCTTCCAGGCGGCGGAGGGCGGAACCCGGCTTCACTGCACCGAAACCGTCAGCGCCAAGCGTTGGTGGATGCGCCCCTTTGTCCCCGGCTATCTGAAGCGGCAGCAGCGGCTGTATCTGGACGATTTGCGGAAAGAACTGCAAAAATAAGGCTTGTTACTTGGCGTTGCTTGCGGCAACGGGCGATTCTCCCTACAATGGGGGCGAAAGGAGTGAGTTCCGATGCTCAATGAAAACATCAAAGCCCTTCGGAAATCCAAGGGTCTTTCCCAGCAGGAGCTGGCGGTGAAGGTGAATGTGGTACGGCAGACCATCTCAAAATGGGAACAGGGGTTGTCTGTCCCGGACTCCGACCTGCTGATCGCCCTGTCGGAGGCGTTAGAGACCCCTGTCAGCACCCTGTTGGGCGAGACCGTGACGGAGTCGGAGGCGGACCAGGTCAAAGCCCTCTCGGAAAAGCTGGAAATCATCAATTTGCAGCTGGCCCGGAAAAAGGCCATGCGGCGCTCGGCCCTCCACTGGCTGTTCCTCGCGGTGTGCGTGGGTATCCTGGCCGTCGCCGCGGTCCTGGCCGTGGTGAACAGCCCTTACCTGGGCTGGGATTACAGCGCCCCGGAGACCGCCGTCATGGGCGTGGCCATCCATGCCTTTGAATGGGCCTTCGTCCGTCTGGCGCCCTTTGCCCTGATTGCAGCACTGACGGGCGTGTTCCTGACGCGGAAAAAGGCATGATGCATAAGAGGCCCCCGGCGAAAAACCGAGGGCCTCTGCTGCGTCTTATTTTTCTCGATGGACCACAGTATCCCGCAGGAAGCAGGCGCAGCCGGGCAGGGGCTGATCGTAGTAGGCGGTAAACCGCTGGTCCATGACATAGAGCTCCACGATCCCCCGGTGTCTGGCCGGGTCGTACCGGTCCCCGGTCAGGGTCAGCCACCGGCGATGGAGGGCGGCGATCTCCTTGCCCTTCTCGCTCTCCGGGGACAGTCCCACTCTCATACCGTTCTCCATTCTGCTCGTCAATGCCGGTTCTGTTCGCTGTGGAACGTGATTGATATCATACCACAGCTTCTCATCGTGGGCAACCGATTTCCATGTTCCAAAGCCGGAACTTGTGGTATAATAACCGAAACAACCATTGTGCCTTTTAGGTTCTTTTTCTCGCCCCGGTCGGGGCAGCCGAAAATGCTGACACATGATACCATAAACCAAATGGAAGCACAAACGATGAGGACCAAATATGAAACACATTCTTCTTTTAGAGGATGACGAAACCCTGGGGCGAGGGATCGCCATGGCTCTGACAGGCCCGGAGGCATCCGTCATTTGCTGCTCTGCCTTGGTCCGGGCCCGGGAGGCGCTGGCGGAAGCGCGCTTTGACCTGCTGATCCTGGACATCAACCTCCCCGACGGCAGCGGCCTGGATTTGCTCCGGCAGCTGCGGGCAGGAGGCGACTGCACGCCGGCCATTCTGCTCACCGCCAACGACCTGGAGCTGGACGAGGTCACCGGGCTGGAGGCCGGGGCGGACGACTACATTACCAAGCCCTTCTCCCTGGCCGTGCTCCGGGCCAGGGTGAATGCCCAGCTCCGACGGGGCCTTCCCGCGGTTTCTCGAACGCTGTCCCTGGGCCCCTTCACCTTCGATTTTGACCGGATGGACTTCCGCCGGGACGGGGCGGCACTGGAGCTGAGCAAAACGGAGCAGAGGCTGCTGCGGGTGCTGGTGGAAAATCGAGGACACGCGGTCCCCCGGGCCACTCTGGTGGACCGGGTATGGACGGACGGCGCGGAATTCGTGGAGGAAAACGCCCTTTCCGTCACGGTCAAGCGGCTGCGGAGCAAGCTGGAGGCCGATCCCGGCAAGCCGGACTATCTAAAAACGGTGTACGGCATCGGCTACACCTGGGCGGTGAAGCCATGACGGGATATGGGATCGCAGGTGCGGCGGTGCTGCTGGCCCTGACCGTGGCCGTCTTTGGCCGCTGGCGGACCGCCCGCACCATCCGGCGGCTGGACGATATGCTCACCTCCGCCATGAACGGCAGCTTTTCCGAAAAAACCTTTGACGAGAGCCGCCTCTCCGCTCTGGAGAGCCGGCTGGCCCGATATTTGTCGGCCAGCGCCCTGTCCGAGCGGAACATACGAGAGCAGAAGGATCAGATCAGCGCCCTGATCTCCGACATCTCCCACCAGACCAAGACCCCGGTGGCCAATCTCCAGCTCTATACCCAGCTGCTCCTGGAGCAGCCCCTCACGCCCCAGGGGAAGGACTGTGCCGCCGCCATCTCCACCCAGGCAGATAAGCTCCAGACCCTCATCGAGGCCCTGGTCAAAACTTCCCGTCTGGAGACGGGGATTCTGGCCCTCCATCCCCAGCGCGGCGAAATCGCCCCGGTGGTGGAGCGGGCTGTCGCTCAGTATGCGCCCAGGGCTGTGGAAACAGGCATCACGCTGACCCTTGGGCAGATAGAGGCCGCCGCCGTCTTTGACGCAAAGTGGACGGAGGAGGCGGTGTGCAACCTGCTGGACAACGCCGTCAAATACACCCCGTCCGGCGGGACGGTATCGGTGGAGGTTAAAAGCTATGCGTTGTTTTCCTCCATCCGCGTGACCGATACCGGCCCAGGTATTTCCGAGGGAGAGCTGGCCAAAATTTTTGCCCGTTTCTACCGTGCCCCCCATGCCTATCGGATGGAGGGCGTAGGCATTGGCCTCTACCTCACCCGGCAGATCGCGGAGAAGCAGGGCGGTTATGTAAAGGTGGAGAGCGCCCCTGGGAAGGGAAGCACATTTTCCCTCTATATCCCCCGCGAGGCATAGGAAAGCAGCACACAGGAGGAATACGCTGTGAGAAATGAATATGAAAACGAAGCTTTTTTTCAGCAATACGCACAGATGTCCCGCAGCCGGGAAGGGCTTTCCGCGGCGGGAGAGTGGCATCAGCTGAAACCCCTTTTTCCGCCCTTGGAGGGAAAGTCCGTACTGGATATGAGCTGCGGCTATGGGTGGCACTGTAAGTTTGCTGCGGAGCAGGGCGCCCGGCAGGTGCTGGGCATTGATTTGAGCTCAAAAATGATCGAGGAAGCCAACCGGCGCAACTCCGGGGAAGGGATTCTCTATCAGGTGTGCGGCATCGAGGATTATGCGTTTCCAGAGGCCGCATGGGACTGCGTGGTCTCCAATCTGGCGCTGCACTATATTGAGGACCTGGATTCCATCTTTGAAAAAGTTTATCGGACGCTGAAAAAGGATGGGATCTTTTTATTCAATATCGAGCATCCGGTCTTTACCGCCGGCGTGGGACAGGATTGGGCCTATGGGGCGGATGGAACGCCGCTGTATTGGCCCATCGATCAGTATTTCATGCCTGGGGAGCGCCTTACGCATTTCCTGGGCTGTGAGGTCCGCAAACAGCACCATACGCTCACCCAAATTTTGATGGGACTGCTGCGCAGCGGATTTGTCCTGGAGGCCGTGGAAGAGGCGAAGCCCTCTGCGGAAATGCTGGACATTTCCGGCATGCGGGATGAGCTGCGCCGGCCCATGATGCTGCTGGTGCGTGCCAGAGCGGCGCATTGACGGCGTCGGACCGGACTTCTTTCCAAACTGTCACATTCTCGAAAGTACCAGGACAGATTCCCATGCTAAAGTCTGTATTGTCAAAAGACGGTACAGACTTTTTCTTTGGAGGAACATCGTATGACGATTCTTGAGACCCATGCTCTGAAAAAATATTACGGCGCCGGAGACACCCAGGTAAAGGCCCTGGACGGCGTGGATCTGCGCGTGGAGCAGGGAGAATTTGTGGCCATTGTGGGCACCTCCGGCTCCGGAAAGTCCACCCTGCTCCACATGCTGGGCGGGCTGGACCGGCCCACCTCCGGCACCGTCACCGTGGACGGCAGGGACATCTTCGCCCTGAAGGACGAGGCCCTGACCATCTTCCGCCGCCGGAAGATCGGTTTCGTATTCCAGTCCTATAATCTGGTGCCGGTGCTCAGCGTGTGGGAGAACATCGTCCTGCCCATTCAGCTGGACGGAGCCAAGGTAGATGAAGCCTATGTGCAGGAGGTCATCGCCACCCTGGGGCTGGAGAAGAAGCTCCCCAATCTCCCCAACCAGCTCTCCGGCGGCCAGCAGCAACGGGTGGCCATCGCCCGGGCCCTGGCCACCAAGCCCGCCATTCTTCTGGCTGACGAGCCCACCGGCAACCTGGACAGCAAAACCAGCCAGGATGTGCTGGGGCTCATGAAGGTGACGGGTCAGAAGTTCGCCCAGACCATGGTGATGATTACCCACAATGAGGAAATCGCCCAGATGGCCGACCGCATCGTCCGCATCGAGGACGGACGGATCGTGACGCGGTAAGGAGGGATCGCCATGAAAGTCTCCAACCGGGGCTGCATCCGCCGCCTGAGCCTCCGCGCCCTGCTGGCCAGCCGCACCCGCAATCTGGTGGCGGTACTGGCCATCGCCCTGACGGCGGTGCTCTTTACCTCCCTCTTTACCATCGCCCTCTCCATCAACGAGGGCATCCAGCAGAACAACTTCCGCCAGGCCGGGGGTTGGTCCCACGGCTCTTTCAAATATCTGACCGAGGAACAGTTTGAGGAATTGAAGGACGATCCTCTCATTGAATCCTGGGGCCTGCGCCGCTTTGTGGGCATGCCCAGATCGGTCCCCTTCAACAAATCCCATGTTGAGATCGGCTATTCTGACGCCAATGAGGCCCACTGGGGCTACTGCGACCCCATCGAGGGGCGTCTTCCCCAGGAGGGCACCGACGAGGCGGCCACCGACACCCATGTGCTGGCGCTGCTGGGAGTGGAGCCGCAGATTGGCGCCAAATTCACCGTTACCTTTGAGGTGGACGGTCATGAGACCACCCAGACCTTTACCTTAAGCGGCTGGTGGGAGTACGACGAGGCCATCGTGGCCAACCACATCCTGATCCCCGAGAGCCGGGCGGACGCCATTTTGGCCGAGGTGGGTGTCACCCCGCCGGGCAGCGACGGCATGACCGGCAGCTGGAACCTGGATGTGATGCTGAAAAACGGCGCCCGCTCCATCGCCTCCGACCTGGAGAAGATTTTAGCAAACCACGGCTATCAGAGTGAGACCGCGGGAGAGGACTACATCTCCACCGGCGTCAACTGGGGCTACACCGGGGCGCAGCTCTCGGACAAGCTGGACCCCGCCGTGGTGGTCATTATCGTGGGGGTGCTGCTCCTCATTCTCCTCACCGGGTATCTCATCATCTACAACGTGTTTCAAATCTCCGTGGCGGGGGATATCCGCTTCTACGGCCTGCTGAAAACCATCGGCACCACCCCCCGGCAGCTGCGGCGGATCATCCGCACCCAGGCGCTGCTCCTCTCCCTCGTCGGCATCCCCGTGGGCCTGCTGCTGGGCTGGCTGCTGGGAGGCGTGCTCACCCCGATCATTGTCGCACGACTGGATGGGGTAAGCCGTGTGGTGTCGGTAAGTCCTCTGCTCTTTGTGGGCGTGGCCCTCTTTGCTCTGGTGACGGTGCTGATCTCCTGCCGCCGTCCCGGCCGTCTGGCGGGCAAGGTGTCCCCGGTGGAGGCGGTGCGCTATACCGAGGGCAAGGCGCTGAGACAGAAGTCCAGGCGACAGGGCAAAGGAGTCTCCCTTTTCTCCATGGCCTGGGCCAACCTGGGCCGCAGCCGGGGCAAGACCTTCCTTACGGTGCTGTCCCTGACCCTGGCCGTGGTATTGCTGACCCTGACCGTCACCTTCACCGGCGGCTTTGACATGGACAAATATGTGTCCAGCTTTACCGCCAGCGACTTCATCCTGGCCGACGCCGGGCAGTTCCAGACCGGCGGAGACGGCTTCAGCCACGAGATGGGCGTGCCGGAGGAGGTCATCGCCGCCGTGGATGCCCAGGGCGGAATCACCGGCAGCGGAAGAGTCTATGGCAAGACCGCTCCCGCCCTGGAATTTGTCACCGAGGAGTACTACCGCTCCATGTGGGGCCGCTGGAACACGCAGGAGCAGTTGGACAGTATGGTCGCCTTCCTGGACCGCACCGAGGACGGGCTGCTGGCGGACCGGGTGCAGCTCTACGGCATGGAGCCCTTTGCATTGGAGCACCTGACGGTGCTGGAAGGGGACCTCTCCAAGCTGAACGACCCGGACGGGAACTATATCGCCGCTGTGTACAGTGAAGATGACTACGGAAACCCGGAGATGGACAGCCACTGGGCCCGGCTGGGGGACACGGTGACCATCCGCTATGTGGAGGAGTATGAATACTACGATCCAACCACTGGCGAGGTCTACGGCTCCCGGGACCATGTGCCCGAGGGCGCTGCCTTTGCCGAGCGGGCGGTACAGTACCGGGATGTGGATTACACCGTGGCCGCCCTGGTGACGGTGCCCTCCGCCCTGAGCTACCGCTACTACGGCGCCGATGAATTCGTCCTGGGGGCGGAAGCGTTTATCCGGGATACCGGAACCGACTCCGTCATGTACTACGCCTTCGACACTGCGAAGGAGGCCAACGCCCCCATGGAAGCCTTCCTCAAGGACTACACCGAGAACGTAAATCCCCAATTTGACTACGAGAGCAAGGCCACCTATGCCGGGGAGTTTGAGAGCACCCGAAGCATGTTCCTCCTGCTGGGCGGGGCCCTGAGTTTTATTGTGGGACTGGTGGGCGTGCTCAACTTCTTCAACGCCATCCTCACCGGCATCACCGCCCGCCGCCGGGAACTGGCGGTGCTCCAGTCCATCGGTATGACCGCCCGGCAGCTGCGGACCATGCTGGCCCTGGAGGGTCTATGCTATACCGTGGGCGCGGCGCTCCTGGCCCTGGCGCTGGTCTTGGTCACGGCCCCCTTCGTGGGACCCGGCCTCAATGGGTTCATTTGGTTTTTCACCTATCGCTTTACCGTCTGGCCCATCGCCGTGGTGCTGCCCCTGTTCGGAGCCCTGGGCGTTCTCATCCCGGTGCTCAGCTGCCGCGCTGCCCAGCGTCACTCCGTGGTGGAGCGGCTGCGGCAGGAATAACATACAGAGCCCCCATATCGTCAACCGCAGGCTGCGCCGCCTGCGGTTGACTTGTTCCGTGCGCGAAAATCCCGCAGAATGGTTTGTTTTTTGGGTTTTATACTTTTTCAATGCCATGAAGGGCCGGAGTTTGATGGCCGAAGCCGAACGGCTGATCCTGCCGGCCTCTTGGGGAGACGGGCGCGGCAAATGATTGACGAAGCGGGGCGAAACGTGGTATGATTCTGGGGAGAACCATCGAAGGAGCGAGCACAGTATGCAGATTTTGATTATCAACAGCAGCCCCAAGGGAAAAAACAGCACTACCTATCAGACGGCGCTGTATCTCCAGGCCCTGCACCCGGAGCACACCTTTGCCACGCTCCATGCCGGGCAGCAGATCAAGAGGCTGGAGCAGGACTTCTCCCCGGCCCGCAAGGCGTTGGCGGCGGCGGATCTGCTGCTGTTCTGCTATCCGGTCTACACCTTTATCGCGCCCTACCAGCTACACCGGTTCTTTGAGCTGATGAAGGCCGACGGCATCAGCCTCCAGGGCAAATTCGCCTCGCAGATTTCCACCTCCAAGCACTTCTATGACGTCACCGCCCAGCGGTACGTGGAGGAAAACTGCCTGGATCTGGGGCTGCACACCATTCGGGGTCTGTCTGCCGACATGGAGGATCTGCTCCGGGAACAGGGCCGGCGGGAGGCCCGGGATTTCTTTGACCAGCTGCTGTTCTCCTGTGCCCACGGCCCCTTCGTCACGCCCACCCTCCAGCCGCCGGTCCGGGAGAAGACCGTCTATCAGCCCACCCTGGCAGAGGCAGCCAAGAAGGACGGCAAGGACGTGGTCATCGTCACCAACTACGCCCCCGAGGACGAGAATTTGCAGCATATGATCGCGGACTTCCGCGCCGCCCTGCCCTATGCCAGCCGGGTGGTCAATCTGCGGGAGTTCCCCTTTGACGGCGGCTGTCTGGGCTGCTTCGGCTGCGCCGTCACCGGGAAATGCGTCTATAAGGACGGCTTCGACACCTTCCTGCGCAAAAAGATCCAGACCGCCGACGGCTTTGTCTACGCCTTTACCATCTCGGACCACTACACCCATTCCAGCTTCAAGTGCTTCGACGACCGGCAGTTCTGCAACGGCCACCGGACCGTCACCCACGGCACGCCCATCGCCTACATCATCAGCGGCGACTACCGGTATGAGTCTAATCTGCGGATGATCGTGGAGGGCCGGGCCGAGGTGGGCGGCAACTACCTCTGCGGCGTGGCCACCGACGAGGCGGATACGGCCGCCGGGCTCCGGAGCTTGGCCGACAATCTGGCCTTTGCCATGGAGCGAACCCTCTCCCGCCCGGCCAATTTCTACGGCGTCGGCGGCATGAAGATCTTCCGGGACCTCATCTATGTGATGCAGGGGCTCATGAAGGCCGACCACAAATTCTACAAAACCCACGGCATCTACGACTTCCCCCAGAAGCAGGTGGGCCGAATTTGGCAGATGCGCCTGGTAGGCGCGCTGCTGGCCATTCCGGCGGTGCAGAAAAAGGCCAAGGGCAAAATGTCCGAGGCCATGATCGCCCCCTACCGCAAGGTCATCGACCAGGCCGCCGGCCAGAAGAAAGAATAAAGGCAGCAGCCGCCGGCCCCAACCAGGCCCGGCGGCTGTTTCTTCCCAAGAAACTTCTTCCCTATTCCCTATTCCCTATTCACTATTCCCTATTCCCTCACACCCTGGCCCAGCCACCGCTACCACCGAGGGTCTGGAATACGCCGTACCGGTTCCGGGCGGATATATAATCCGCCCCTACGGCAAACTTGCGGGCGGGTCCGTAGGGGCCGATGCCCACATCGGCCCGCAAACCGCCGTGTACACTGCACCATCGGCGAACCCACCATCCGGCCACCGTTACCACCGGAGCCTCGACCATAACGCGCCCGGTTCCGGCGGCATGTGGGCATGCCGCCCTACGGCAAAACCGGGGTCGGTGCGGTCGGCGGGGTGCCTTGCACACGGAACCTGGCGGGCGACTGATAGTCGCCCCTACGGCACAACTTGCAGGCGGGTCCGTAGGGGGCCGATGCCCACATCGGCCCGCAAACCGCCGTGTGAACTGCACCATCGGCCAACCCACCATCCGGCCTCCGCTACCACCGGGCCTCGACCATAACATACCCGGCTCCGGCGGCATGTGGGCATGCCGCCCTACGGCAAAACCGGGGTCGGTACGGTCGGCGGGATGCCTTGCACACGGAACCTGGAGGGCGACTGATAGTCGCCCCTACGGTGGGAAGCGCCTCTTTACGCTTCCCTATTCCCGTTCCCCTCCTTCAGGGCGTCGCGGATTTCCCGCAGCAGCAGGACCTCTTCGGAGGGCTGGGGCGGCGGCGTGGGGGCCGCCGCCTTCTTGCGGCGGAAGCCGTTAATCAGCTTCACCATGACGAACACCACAAAGGCCACCAGCAGGAAATTCACCACGTTCTGAATGAAATTTCCGTAGTAAATGGCCGCCTCGGGCGTATCGCCGGAGGCCGGGGTGATGACGTACTTGAGGCCGGTGAAGTCGATGCCGCCAAAGAGGATGCCGATGACCGGCATGACGACGTCGTTGACCAGAGAGTTGACAATGGCCGTGAACGCGCCGCCGATGATGACGCCAACGGCCAGATCGATGACATTGCCCCGGGAAATGAATTGCTTGAATTCCGCCCAGAAGCTCTTTGCTTGTTTCATATGTGTACTTCTCCTCCGGCGGCGCACAGTATGGATTCGCGCCGCCTTCGGCTATTATAGCGGTTTCTTCGTCAAAATACAATCGGCTTCACAGCAGCAGACCCACGGCAAAGCACAGGATGCCGCCCAGGGCCGTAGGTACCGTCATGGCCAGCAGGGTCCACCGCCAGCTGCCGGTCTCCCGGCGGATGGTGAGACAGGTGGTGGCGCAGGGCCAGTGAAACAGCAGAAACAGAATGGTACACAGCGCCGTCTGCCGGGTCCAGCCATGGGCTGTCAGCAGCGTTCCCAGGGCCGCGCCCTCGGTCTCGGTGAGGACTGCGCTACCGCTGAGAATCGTCGCCAGCAGGGGCAGCAGCAGCTCGTTGGCCGGGAAGGACAGCAGAAACGCCGCCAGAATGGCGCCGCTCATGCCCAGGACCAGGCCCAGGGGATCGAGAACTGCCGCCAGATGCTGCAAGAGCGACTGTCCGCCCAGGGTCACGTGGCCCAGGAGCCAGAGGACCATGCCTGCCGGCGCGGCCACGGTCACCGCCCGGCCCGTCACGGCGGCGGTCCGGTCCAGCAGGGAGCGCATCAAAATCTGCCCCACCCGGGGCCGCCGGAAGGGCGGAATCTCCAGCACCATGGGGCTGGGCTTCCCCGGCAGCACCGACCGGCTGAGCACCGCCGCAGCCAGAAAGGTCATGCCCACGCTGAGCACCACAAAGCCCGTGAGAATCACGGCTCCGGCCAGAGAATCCGCCGAGAAAAACAGGGCGATCAGCACGATCATGGCCGGAAATCGCCCGTTGCAGGGCACCAGGGCGTTGGTGAGAATGGCCAGCAGCCGCTCCCGGGGCGAGGTGATAATCCGGCAGCCGATGACGCCGGCGGCATTGCACCCAAAGCCCATGGCCATGGTCAGGGCCTGCTTGCCGCAGCCGCCGCAGGCCTCGAACCGGTGATCCAGCAGGAAGGCCGCCCGGGGCAGATAGCCGAAATCCTCCAGCAGCGTAAAGAGCGGGAAAAAAATCGCCATGGGCGGCAGCATCACCGCCACCACCCGGGCGGCGGTGTCGTAGGCCCCGTCCAGCAGCAGGCCCGTGAGCCACGGCGGCAGGGCCATGGCCTCCGCGCCCAGGCGCAGCCACCGGCCGCCCCAGGCAAACAGCCGCTCCAGCCAGAGCGACGGCACATTCGCACCCGAGATCGTCAGCCAGAACACCCCCAGGAGCAGCAGCACCATGGTGATCCGGCCGGTCCAGCGTCCCAGCGTCAGCCGGTCCAGCCAGGTCATGGCGGGCTTCCGCTCCCCGGAGAGGACCTGCGCCGCGATCTCCTCGGCTCTGGCGGCAAAGCGGGCGGCAATTCGCTCGGCAGTCCGCCGGTTCCGCGGATGCAGCACCGCCTCCAGGTCCTCCACCACCCGCCGGGGATGGACGGGCACAAAGCCGTCGGCCATCTGCCGGACCCGCTCCTGCAGTCGGTCCAGCCCCTGACCGGAGCTGGCGGTAATTCCGGTCACCGGCACCCCCAGCTCCCGCTCCAGGGCCGGAAGGTCCACCTCCAGATGGCGGCGCTTGGCCTCGTCAAGCAAATTCACGCAGAAGATACACCGGTCCGTCAGCTCCAGCACCTGGAGCATCAGGAGCAGATTGCGCTCCAGGCAGGTGGCGTCCCCCAGCACCAGGACGCAGTGGGCCTCCTGACCCCGGAGATATTCGGCGGTGATCCGCTCCTCCTCCGACCGGGCGCAGAGGGAATATGTGCCGGGCAGATCCACCAGCCGGTAGGTCCGCCCCTTATAGCGGTAGCGGCCCTGGGCCACAGCCACAGTTTTTCCCGGCCAATTGCCGGTATGCTGGCGGAGCCCCGTCAGGGCATTGAACAGGGTGCTCTTCCCCACATTGGGGTTTCCCACCAACGCCACGACGATCTCTTCGGTATCTGAGCCGCTCATGGGGCGGTCTCCACAGCCACGGTGATCCGGCGGCAGTCCTGGGTGCGCAGGGCGATGACCGCGCCTCGGATGGAAAAGGCCATCGGCGACCCCGCCGGAGCCGTATAGAGATGGCTGACCGCCGTGCCGCGCACCAGCCCCAGCTCCCGGAGCCGCCGCCCGGCGCCGGGCTCCAGGGTTTCCCGGCGCATCTCGGCCCAGACCCCCAGGGGCAGCGCCGCCAAGGAGATTTCTTCCAAGGGAATCCCTCCTATCATGGTTTCCCCATCCTATGCAGCGCCGCAAAAAAAGGTCAGCGCCCCGGCCCGCCATCATTACACCCGGTTCCGGGTGCGCCATGCGCGCCCCAACGATTTGTGCGTTCGGCGGGGGTGCTTTCGACGCGGCAGTGCGTCCGGGCGGATATGAAATCCGCCCCCAGCGTGTCGAAAAAGTCTTTTCGCCACGCTGGGCGTATTTTCAAACTTTTGAAAAAGTTTGAAAATACGTGTTGATTGAACGCGCAAGGGGTCTTAACCCCTTGCACACATTCCCCGCTGCTCTGTCACATCAGCTTTCAGCGAGGTTTTTTGACAGTCTGCGGGCGGATATGAAATCCGCCCCTACAGACCCGCGCCCGCACCTCCCGTAGGGGCGGCTAGCAGCCGCCCGCAAAGGCTCCGCGTGCCGGGCAGTCCGCCGAACGCTGGGGGCGTAGGGCGGCATGCCCTCATGCCGCCATGGCATAGCCCCGTTGTCTGCCGGCCCGGTTTGGCGGGGTGTGGGCACCCCGCCCCAGCGTGTCGAAAAAGTCTTTTCGCCACGCTGTGCGTATTTTTAAACTTTCTAAAAAGTTTAAAAATACGTGTCGATTGAACGCGAAGGGGGCTTTTTGCCCCCTTCACACTTCCCCCGCTGCTC
>DVFN01000093.1 GCA_018713205.1 Candidatus Avoscillospira stercorigallinarum
CCGCCTGGGTCTGGTTTGGTGCGTCCATTTTAGACATATATGCGCAGATTTTTTCTGTAATTTCCGTTATTTTAGCCGTCCCAGGCAGAAGAAAACCCGTCGCAGAATTTTCCTATTCTGCGACGGGCCCATTTGTCTGTCCAGGGGCCTTTTTGAAAGTATAAAAATCCGCCCCTAGGCCATGCCTCCGGTTTCCTTGTAGGGGCGGCCTTTATGGCCGCCCGTGCCCAGCCCCCCGCGTTGGATAGACCATCGCCGAACGCGAATCGGAACCCGGTTCGGGCGGCCATGCAGGCCGCCCCTACGAGAAGACCGCAAGCGAGCGGCGATGGGCTATTTCTGGAAGAAGGTCTCGGCCAGACGGTAGAGGGTGGCGGTTCCGGCTCCGGTCGCGCCCTCGGTTTGGTAGGCCCAGATGGGCGGCGAGGTCCAGGCGGTTCCGGCCACGTCCAGGTGAATCCAGGGCTTGTCCTCGGTGAAGCGCCGGAGGAACAGGCCTGCCGCGATGGTGCCGCAGCTGCCGGGGCGGTTCTTCACGTCGGCCACGGTGCTGTCCACCAGCTTGTCGTACTCCGCGTCGCCGGGCAGCAGCCAGTACCGTTCCCCCATGGGCTCGGCGGCGGCCAGCAGCTGGGCGAAGAAGCCCTCGTCGCTGGTCATGGCGCCGGCGCGGCTGCTGCCGAACATGGCGCACACGGCTCCGGTCAGCGTGGCGATGTCCACCAGATGGGTGGCCTTGGCCTCCCGGATGGCATAGGTCAGGGCGTCGGCCAGAATCAGGCGGCCCTCGGCGTCGGTGTTGCCCACCTCGATGGTCTTGCCCGAGAGGCTGGTGATGACGTCGCCCGGGATCATACTGCCGTCGGAGAGACGGTTTTCACAGGCGGGGATCACGGCGGTGACATTGGCGCGGACGCCGTTTTGAGCCAGGGCCAGCAGGGCACAGGACACGGCGGCGGCACCGGCCATGTCGCCCTTGGTGCCCAGCAGGCCCGCGGGGGTCTTGAGGCAGTAGCCGCCGGTGTCCACGGTGACGCCCTTGCCTACCAGGCCCAGGCGGCGGCTGTCCTCCGGCGCGCCGGTGTAGGTGAGGGCGATGAGCCGGGGACCGTTGACGCTGCTGGTTCCTACAGCCAGCAAGGCGCCCGCGCCCAATTTCTCCAGGGCGGCGGGGTCCAGCACCGTGACCTCCACCGGCAGCCCGGCAAAGGCATCGGCGAGCCGCCGGGCCAGCGTGTCCGGGGTCAGATGGTTGCCCGGCTCGTTGACCAGGTCCCGGGCCAGCAGCACGGCCCGGACCAGGTTCCCGGCCCGGTCCAGCGTCCGGTCAAAGGCTTCGTCCCGGCCGGTCAGCGACAGCACCATCGGGATTTTCGCAGCGTCCTGGGCCTTGGTCTGGTACTTGCGGAAGCGATAGCCCGCGCCGGAGAGGCCCATCAGCAGCAGATAGGGCAGCCGATCCCCCAGCTGGGCCGCCGGGCCGTCCAGCTCCAGGCGGCAGCCGGGCAGAGAGAGGTCGGCGGCGGCCTTGGCCGTCTTGGCGAAGACCTCCATCCAGGCGATGGAATCCAAGGGCTGGGACCGGTCCAGACCGATTTCCAGCCTGCCGGTCCAATCCGGCGTCACCGAGAGATAGGGCCGGCCGGCAGTGTATGTAATGGTCACTGCGTTGTCTGCATGGGAAACGAGCTTCATAGCAATAACCTCCTACGATAAAATTCTGCCCCACCAAACGGCAGGGCAGAGAGAGACAGGGAATAGAGAATAGGGAAGAAGTGCGCTGCGCGCCGTAGGGGCCGATGCCCACATCGGCCCGCCAGCCCCGGGGTCCGAGACGGTGCGCCGACCGCTGGCGGTCTGTAGGGCGGCATGCCCACATGCCGCCGGAACCCGGCACGTTGCTATCGCGGCCCCGGTGGTTGCGCGGGCTGGGCAAGGGCGCATATACAATGCGCCCCTACGGGATTCTTGGGCGGCGGGGTGTATTCCGGATATTACCGGAAAATATTTTCATGGCGGCTGGGGCCGGTGGAGACGGTGCGGATGGGCACACCGATCTGCTCCTCCAGGAAGAGGACGTAGTCCTGGGCCTCCTTGGGCAGCTGGTTCCAGTCGGTGACGCCGCGGACGTCGCTCTTCCAGCCGGGGAGCACGGTGTAGACCGGCTTGGCGCGGTTCAGCAGCGGGGTCACGGGGAAGTCGGCGGTCACCTGGCCGTCGATCTCGTAGCCGGTGCAGACCTTGATCTCATCCAGATAGCCCAGCACGTCCAGGCAGGTCAGCGCCACTTCCGTAGCGCCCTGGACGCGGCAGCCATAGCGGGTGGCCACGGCGTCGAACCAGCCCACATCCCGGGGACGGCCGGTGGTAGCGCCGAATTCGCCCTTGTCGCCGCCCCGGCGGCGGAGCTCGTCAGCCTCGGGGCCGTCCAGCCGGACCACAAAAGCGCCCGCGCCCACGGCGCTGGAGTAGGCCTTGGTCACGGCGGTGATCTTCTCCACGGCCGTCGGCGGTACACCCACGCCCACGCAGCCGAAGCCCGCCAGAGTGTGGGAGGAGGTGGTGAAGGGGTAGATGCCGAAGTCGGGGTCGCGCATGGAGCCCAGCTGGCCCTCCAGCAGGATGGTCTTGCCCTCCTTGAGGGCGTTGGTCACAAAGCTCTGGGTGTCGGCCATATAGGGCGCGATCTGCTCCCGCCACTCCATCAGCTGGGCGAAGAGCGCATCCACCGACAGCTCCGGCTTGTGGTAGAGGTGGGTAAAGAGCACATTTTTCAGGGTGACGATCTTCTCCAGCCGCTCCCGGAGGACGGCCTCGTCGAAGAGCTCGTTGAGCTGAATGCCGATCTTGGCGTACTTATCGGAATAGAAGGGGGCAATGCCCGACCGGGTGGAGCCGAAGGCCCGGCCCGCCAGCCGCTCCTCCTCATAGGTGTCCTGGAGCACATGGTAGGGCATCAGCAGCTGCACCCGCTCCGAGACCAGAATCTTAGGCGTGGGCACGCCGCCGTCCTTCAGAGACTGGAGCTCCTTGAGGAAGGAGGGCACGTGGAATGCCACGCCGTTGCCGATGATGTTGGTGATATGGGGATAGCAGACGCCCGAGGGCAGCAGATGCAGAGCGAAACGGCCGTAGTCGTTGATGATGGTGTGACCCGCGTTGGCGCCGCCCTGGAACCGGACGACGATGTCGGAGTGCTCCGCCATCATATCGGTGATCTTGCCCTTGCCCTCGTCGCCCCAGTTGGCGCCGATGATTGCCTGTACCATAATTGGCCTCCTTGTCGTGCGCATAAAATTTCTTTTATTATTATATCGCAAAAGCCGACGGGATACAAGAGCGAAAACCGCTCCGGCGGCAGCGGGAGGAAACCTAGGGCAGCACCGCACAATTTGGCAAGAGCATTCGGCCAAAGATTTTGCCTCATACGAAAGTTATAAAAGGGCGGGAATACTGTATGTATTTCCCCCTTTTATAACTGCACGGATGGGGCAAAA
>DVFN01000094.1 GCA_018713205.1 Candidatus Avoscillospira stercorigallinarum
CAATCTTTTGCCCCATCCGTGCAGTTATAAAAGGGGGAAATACATACAGTATTCCCGCCCTTTTATAACTTTCGTATGAGGCAAAATCTTTGGCCGAATGCTCTTGCCAAATTGTGCGGTGCTGCCATAAATAAAATTTCTTTATAGATGATAACACATTTGAATTTCACATGCAAGGAGGGGTGTGGTATAAATAGTACGGTCCGAAATGATTTTCCCTCGAACTATTTGAAAGGAGGCGGGGCCATGGCGGTTGATCTGGGACGTCTGGCGGTGGACAGCCGCCGCATGTCCATCCAGCTGGAGCAGTTCACCGACCGGTATACAGAAGCGCTGGGCCTCTCGGCGGCCCAGGCCTATTTACTCCTCTATATTCTGCACCACTCCGATTCCGGCACGTCGCTGACGCAGATGCACCGGGAGTTCGGCTTTGCCAAGCCGTCGCTGTGCGGCATGCTCAAACGGCTGCAAAAAAACGGCTTTATCCAGGTGGCGCCCTGTCAGGAGGACGGACGGCGGAAGCTGCTCTCCTCCACGGCCAAGGCCGAGGCTCTGGAGCCGGTGCTGGCCCGCACCCTGGACAGCTCCAGCCGCGCGGTGTACCAGGGCTTTTCCGAGGAGGAGCTGGCGCAGCTTTTCCGGCTGCAGCAGAAAATGCTCAGCAATCTGTCCAACCGGCCCATGCCGGAGCCGTCGATTAAGGAGGCATCAACATTGTGAGACAAGTATTGAAACAGCTCAAACAGTACAAGCGCGATACCTTTCTGTGTATCACGCTGACCGGCCTGGAGGTGGTGATGGAGATTCTGCTGCCCTTCGTCACATCGCTGCTGATCGACCGGGGCCTGGAGGCCGGCAGTCTGCCGACGGTGTACCGCTACGGCATCGTGATGGTGGCGCTGGCTTTCCTGAGTCTGATCTTCGGCGCGCTGGGCGGCAAATTTGCAGCCAGCGCCGCGTCGGGCTTTTCGGCCAACCTCCGGGAAGCCATCTACCGGAATATCCAGACCTTTTCCTTCTCCAACATCGATAAATTCAGCGTCCCCGGCCTGGTGACCCGGATGACCACCGATATCACCAACGTCCAGAACGCCTTTATGATGATTATCCGCATTGCGGTCCGTTCGCCCCTGATGCTGATTTTCAGCTTTGCCATGTGCCTGTACATCAGCCCCCAGCTCAGCTCCATGTTCCTGATTGCCGTGGCCTTCCTGATCGTGGCCATCGGCGGCATCATGGTGGCGACGCTGAAGATCTTCAACCAGGTCTTCCACAAGTACGATGATCTCAACGCCTCGGTTCAGGAGAACATCTCCGCCATCCGGGTGGTCAAGGCCTTCGTCCGGGAGGACTATGAGAACAGCAAATTCGCCAAGGCGGCCCAGAACCTCTACCGGCTCTTCACCAAGGCCGAGGGCCTGCTGGCCTTCAACAGCCCGGCCATGATGGTCGCCGTGTACTTCTGCATCATCTCCGTGTCCTGGTTCGGCGCTCAGTTAATCGTCGGCGGCACCCTCTCCAGCGGCGACCTGACCAGCCTCTTCAGCTATATCATGTCCCTGCTGATGAGCCTGATGATGCTGTCCATGGTGGTGGTCATGATTTCCATGTCGCTGGCCAGCGTCCGCCGGATCGGCCAAGTCCTGGCCGAGACGCCGGACCTCCACGAGCCGGAGCAGCCCGTCACCGAAGTGGCCGACGGCCGCATCGACTTCTACCATGTGAACTTCTCCTATAAGGCCGGCAGCGGCAAAAACGCGCTGACCGACATCGACCTGCATATTGAGTCCGGCGAGACCATCGGCATCATCGGCGGCACCGGCTCCGGCAAGTCCAGCCTGGTGAATTTGATCTGCCGCCTCTACGATGTGACCGAGGGCTCGGTCAGCGTCGGCGGCGTGGATGTCCGGCGCTACGATATGGAGGCGCTCCGGAACCAGGTGGCCGTGGTGCTCCAGAAGAACACCCTGTTCTCCGGCACCATCCTCGACAATCTCCGCTGGGGCAACCCCGACGCCACGGAAGAGGAATGTATCGACGCCTGTAAGGCCGCCTGTGCCGACGAATTCATCGACCGGATGCCCGACGGCTACCACACCAGGATCGAGCGGGGCGGCGCCAATGTCTCCGGCGGCCAGAAGCAGCGGCTCTGCATTGCCCGGGCGCTGCTGAAAAGCCCAAGGTGCTGATTTTGGATGACTCCACTTCCGCTGTGGACACCGCCACCGACGCCAAGATCCGCGCCGCTTTCGCCCAGCGGATTCCCGGCACCACCAAGCTCATCATTGCCCAGCGGATCTCCAGCGTCGAGCATGCCGACCGGATCTTGGTCTTGGACGACGGCAAAATCGACGGCTTCGACACCCATGAAAATCTCTTGAAGACCAACGCCATCTACCGGGAGATCTACGAATCTCAGATCCAGGGCGGCGGAGACTTCGATCAGCCCGCGTGAAAGGAGGACGGCTTAACATGGATCAGAAACAGAAACGACCGGCTCCCACCAAGGTGCTGAACCGCGTCCTGCGGTATATGCTCCAGCGGTATAAACGGCAATTCGCCCTGGTGGTGCTGTGTATTCTCCTCAACGCCACGGTGACCGTGGTGGCGGCCACATTCCCCCAGAAGCTGGTGGACAGCTATATTACCCCCATGCTGGCCTCGGGCAGCCGGGACTTCAGCGCCCTGGCCCGGGATGTGTTCCAGCTGGCCTGCCTGATGGCCGTGGGCGTGGTGGCGTCCTACTGCTTCAACCGCATCATGGTCAATATCAGCCAGGGCACCATGCGCAGTCTCCGCTGCGACCTCTTCAGCCGCATGGAGGCGCTGCCCATCAAATACTTTGACACCCACGCCCACGGCGACATCATGTCCGTCTACACCAACGACGTGGATACCCTCCGGCAGCTCCTGGGCCAGAGCATTCCCCAGATTATCAACTCCGGCGTCACCATGGTCGCTACGCTGATTACCATGCTGATTCTCAACCCCTATCTGACCATCATCTCCCTGCTGACGGCACTGGTGATGCTGCTGGTGACCTCCAACTTCTCCAAGCTCTCGGGCAAATACTATATCCGGCAGCAGCGGGACCTGGGCGCTGTGGACGGCTTTATCGAGGAGATGCTCGACGGTCAGAAGGTCGTCAAGGTCTTCTGCCACGAGGATGCCGCCATTGCCGACTTCTGCAAGGTCAACGAGGCATTGCGCGAGAGTGCGAACATGGCCAACCGCTACGCCAACCTGCTGATGCCCATTAACGGCAATATCGGCTGGCTCAGCTACGTGCTGGTGGCCATCGTCGGCGCGGTGCTGGGCATCAACGGCCTGGCCGGCGTGACCCTGGGCACGGTGATTACCTTCGTGGGCCTGAACAAGAGCTTCACCCAGCCCATCACCCAGGTGAGCCAGCAGGTGAACTTCGTCGTCACCGCCGCCGCCGGCGCCCAGCGTGTCTTCGACCTGATGGACCAGGAGCCCGAGACCGACAACGGCTATGTGGAGCTGGTCAACGCCCAGTATCAGGGCGACGACCTCGTCGAGACCGAGGCGCGCACCAATCTCTGGGCGTGGCGTCATCCCCACCAGGCCGACGGCACCGTCACCTACCAGAAGCTGGAGGGCGGCGTAGTCTTCGACGACGTGGACTTCGGCTACGACGAGAACAAGATTGTCCTCCATAATATCAGCCTCTACGCCAAGCCGGGCCAGAAGATCGCCTTCGTCGGCGCCACCGGCGCGGGCAAGACCACGATTACCAACCTGATTAACCGGTTCTACGACATTGCCGACGGCAAAATCCGTTATGACGGCATCAATATCAACAAGATCAAGAAGCCCGATCTGCGCCGGTCCCTGGGCATCGTCCTCCAGGACACCCACCTGTTTACCGGTACCGTCATGGAGAATATCCGCTATGGCAAGCTGGATGCCACCGACGACGAGTGCAAGGCGGCCGCCAAGCTGGCCAATGCCGACGGCTTTATCCGCCGCCTGCCCGACGGCTACAACACCATGCTGACCGGCGACGGCGCAAACCTCTCCCAGGGCCAGCGGCAGCTGCTGGCCATTGCCCGGGCCGCCGTGGCCGATCCCCCGGTGCTGATCCTGGACGAGGCCACCTCCTCCATCGATACCCGCACCGAGAAGCTGGTCCAGGACGGCATGGACGCCCTGATGACCGGCCGTACCACCTTCGTCATCGCCCACCGTCTGTCCACAGTCCGCAATGCCAACTGCATCATGGTCCTGGAGCAGGGCCGCATCATCGAGCGCGGCACCCACGACGAGCTGATCGAAAAGAAGGGCAAATACTACCAGCTCTATACCGGCAACTTCGCCGACTGACATCCGGGGCGGGCGTGTTGATGGAACGCGCATGGCCCAGGCTGGCTTCTCTAGTGACGATCACCCGGCCCGCCGTCTGCAACATCGCCATGTTCTTCCACAACGCCGACGGCTCCGTGGCTGTGATGTGCGGCAACGGCCTGCCTGATGGGCATGCCCCACGCGGTGGTCTTCGTCTACAATAAAGGGCAGCGGAGTGATGTTCCGCTGCCCTTTGCGTTTTGGCAAGAAATCAGTTGTTGTTTAGAAATAAAATCTTATGCCATCGCGTAATTGCCATCGTTGACGCATGAATTGTTTCCTTACCATTTGTGAAGATGTATGAAGAACCGAATTGTTCATCCAATATCATTCCGTCATTGGATAGGTAATTTATAATTTCGTCCATATTACCATCTTTATGAAAATAAATGTTGGGCGCAACTTCTGCAAATGGCTGTTTTTTCAAATCAACTTCCATAATTCCTTCCGCAAAATCAAGCAAACTAAGCTGTGCGGGTAACTTACTGGAAATAACGCAAATACTCATGATTAGTACAGCCCATAATACACCCGCACCCGCAAAGAATATAATTTTCTTATTTCGTTTACTGTTCATTGGCTTCTCCATTAATTCAATCGACCAAGCGCAGGCGAGGTATCCGCTGTCCTTGAATAAAACGGATGCGGCAATATCTTCGCGATCAACTGTAATCCCGTCGGTGCGCATACACAGTATGGGCCTCAGACCAAGTATAACTGGGTCTGGCAAAAGGTCTCCGGTCATCATACCACGAAGATGTACTTTTTTCGCCGTTAACCGGCGGAATATCGCCTGCGTGTAATACCTGTGAAACAAAATTAGCGCAATCTTTATCATACCCATGGTAGTCGGGATTTGATAAAGTGCTTTCATTCAGATCTCCCTGTGAATAAGACGGATAAGCGGATGGGATTAGCAGCCCACCGGCATCCCCCCTTTCTGTATCATATTCCATGACTGAGAGGGCGTCGGGGTGGTGACACGCTCCATCATGTTTTCTTCTGTCAGCTCGGCATAATAGTTGCCATCCATTTGGGTGATCGTTACCGTATACTGACAAATCAGGTTCGCTTCTCTGTCCGTCAAAAAAAGCGGAAGTGTGTACGGCTCAGCAGCGTTGTCACCGGGGATATAGAAGTAATAATTTTGGGTAGGGTCTTTTTCAATCCCCGCTATTTCTGCAATGTGGTCTTGACTATGATTTTCATCCGCAATTATGATGACGGATGGCGGCGAAGTGTCGTTCACTTTATTGCATGAAATAACAAATCCAGACAGCCCGTTTTCGGTTTCAAAGGTGCTGATGGGCACTTTCTTTCCCTTAGCCAAAATATTTGCTGCGGCCTGCGTATCTTTATTGGAAATAGCGTAGGCAGTCAATATAAAGGGAGAAGTGCTTCCGCCATCATCGCTGTCATGGAAGAAAAAGATTCCAATCACAAGTGCAGCCACTAAAAAGCACGCACAGGCTTTTATATAGGTTTTACGAAACAACCGTGTATGCAATGGAACTCTGCGAAATGCAATCGCCTCGGAAATCAGATCATCGTCAAGATACTGCATAGCTTCAACTACTCTCGGGATTCTCATATCTCGATACCTTCTTTCCTCAAATACTCTCTCAATTCGTTACGGGTATGATACAGCATGGATTTGACTTTACTTTCTGTAAATGAGTATTTTGCTGCGATGTCACTTACAGTATCAAAGAACCAGTATTTGCGAATGAACACAGTGCGAACAACCGGGCTTTTGCAGCGAAGAAAATCGCCAATTTTTTTGCCGATTTCTTGATTACCCACATCCGGCATAATGGTGTTATCTGGCAAAACATCTTCGAATTCATGGAATGACACAATAGCTGTCGGAGTACGTTTCTGTGCTTTGTTGTACTCCAGTCTTTTCAGCGATAAATTTCTGGTTATCTTGCAGATAAAAGCTGCTAAATGATTGGGTCTGGTAGGCGGAATTGTATTCCACACGCTCAAATATGTATCGTTCACACATTCCTCCGAATCTTCGGCATTACCTAAAACATTGATCGCAATACGAAAGCATAATCGCCCGTATTTAATATCGGTTTCTTTGATCGCTTTCTCATCACGAGCAAAAAATAGATCAATAATTGTCAAGTCATCCATGCGTTCACCTTCCTTTATGTTTCTCGAAGGCATTTCGTCTCATAAGTACGATTTTAACACCATAGGTCGCAAGATTTTAGAAAATTTTTCAAAAATTTTTCGAGGCAGAGTCAAGGCCAACGGCATAGCCGACGGTATTCCGCTACAACGAACATGCACCTGGCTGCAAAACCGCAGTCAGGTGCATGTTTGTGTACGCAGCAAAAGTTGGGCCCGGTCTATGGCGGGCGGGGAAAAGCTCCGACGGGAAAACCGAGAGGCGGGGACGTAGGGGCGGGTTGTATATCCGCCCGGACCGCGCCCACGCCGAACGCTGCCGGCCCCGACCTCCAAGGGGGTATATGCTGCTGCCGGAAGCGAACGGGAGTGTGCGGTTGCGGCCGCTATGTGCCGAGCCGCACCGTGAAGCGCACGGTGCAGGAGGCGGAACCGTCCTCCAAATAACAGAGGTAGCCACTGCCGGCGTCTTCAAATCCCGCCTGGTCTACCTCCCAGGTGAAGTCCAGCCCGTGGCCGGAGCGGCTGCCGCTCTCGAAGGGCGGAGCGGCTGCCGGGATGTCAGCCACCGAGCGCTTCCCCCAGTAGTCCCACCAGCCGCCGTCCGAGGCGGCCAGGGCCAAGGCCGCATACTGCATCTTGTCGGCAGGCCAGCTGATCAGCCAGTCCGTCTCATCGTATTGCCAGTCCAATGTCACGGCCTCCACCGCGCCGTCAGCGCCGGTCTCCAGGGTCACAGCGGGAAGGCCGCTGCCGTTGTCAAGGTAGATGGCGCCATCCTCCCGCACCCATTGGCCGGAGCCGTCCAGCATATCCGGGCTGTTACGATAGAACGAGGCCACAAAATTATAGTTTTCGGCGAATTCCGCCGTTGTCAGCGGGCCGAAGTGGGGCGGAAACGCCGCCGCCAGATTGCACAGCACCCCCAGCGCCAGCTGCGCCGCGGCAGCGGCCACGAAGACCGCGTTGCGCCACCAGGCCCCGGGCTTGACCTGCAGGCAGAAATCGTTCTCCAGGTCCCAGGGCTGTTCCTCGCCCTCCGTGTGGGCCTTGTAGCTGCGGAAGAGGCGGTAGAGGTTGTAGAACGGTATGTTGTAGCCCAGACCCAGGGCGATCACATCCCAGGTGCGGCTCATGGCATCCGCATACGTCAGCCTGCCGCCGTCCTGCCGTTCCACCCGCAGGCCAAAGATGGCCTTGCCCGGCGTTGTACCGAAGCGGACAAGGAACAGAGGCTCCGCCAGCAGCATCACGCCCAGGGCGAGGAAGGAGATGCCAACGCTCAGCCACGGCGAGCTCCTGGTTAAATTGACGTGGAATCCCAGCGTCAGCACCGCGATAAGCAGCAGCTCGTAGAGCGTCCAGTCGAACGTCCGGGCCAAATACCGCCGCCAAGGGCAGTAGGGGATGGGCGGCGCGTCGTGGACCGGCGGCATGGTCCAGCTGGGCCTGCCAAGGTACTGCTCGGCATCCAGGGCCTGGTAGGAGACGCCCGTGTCGCGGATTGCACGGCAGGTGTCCCGGGCCTGAACCGTGGCGGCGAATTCCAGCTCCAGGGCCTCCAGCCGCGCCGCCAAGGTCTCGGGCAGGGCCGCCGTGCCCTGCTGCAGCGCACGAATCTCCTCCAGCCCCACCCCCAGCTCCCGCAGGAGCTTGATGCGGAGCAGCGTCTGCCGGTCTTCGTCGCTGTAGTCGCGGTACCCGTTCTCCAGCCGCCGGGGGCACAGCAATCCCTGCTTTTCATAAAACCGGATCGTGGCCCGGTCCAGCCCCGTGGCGACCTCCATCTCGCTGATGGTCATACGCCCACCGCCTTTCCTCTTGTTGTGTTCAGTATAAGGTATAAACTCACTTTACAGTCAAGTATTTTTGAAAAAAACTACAAAATTCCCGGTTGCTTGCCGGCAGCCGGGAATTGGATTTCTTATAGCGCTGTCTCGCCGGTGAAGGCCAGGGCCGCCGGGCCTGTCATGACCACGCCCTGGTCAGTGACCTGAATCCGGAGGCTGCCCTCCTGGAGGCGGATCTCCACATCAGAGCCGGTGTAGCCCGCCCGGTGGCAGAGTACCGCCGTGGCGCTGGAGCCGGTGCCGCAGGCCAGAGTCCGACCGCAGCCCCGCTCCCAGGTCCGCACCTCCACGGTGTGATCGTCCAGAATGTTGGCGAAATTGATATTGGCCTTCCGGGGGAAGATCGGGTCGGTCTCCAGCACCGGGCCGTATTTCAAAACGTCCTCGTCGGTGAAGTCCGTCCCGAAGACCACCGCGTGGGGCACGCCCATCAGGCAGGCCGAGACCGTGAAGTCCCGGTCCAGGGCGTGCATGGTGATCCGGTCGCATTCTCCCTCGCCGGTCATGGGGATGGAGGGGCGGTCAAAGCTGGCCGCGCCCAGATTGGCGGTGACGGTCTTGGTGACGCCGTCCTCGGCGGCGATGGTCACCTCCATAACGCCGGCCAAGGTCTCCACGGTGAAGACCTTTTTTTGAACGAGCTTGTGGTCATAGACGTGCTTGGCGAAGCACCGGAGGCCATTGCCGCACATCTCGGCCACGGAGCCGTCGGTGTTGTAGAGGAACATGGCGATGTCGCAGACTTCGGACCGCCGGACCAGCAGCCAGCCGTCGCCGCCGATGCCGGTGTGGCGGTTGAGGAGCCGGGCCGCCCGCTGGGGCGTGGCCTCCAGGGTTCCGTCCAGATCCTCGCTGAGGACGAAGTCGTTGCCCAAACCGTGGTATTTCCAGAATTTCATAGCTGCCTCCTAAGTCTCGTCGCGGACGGCGGGCAGGGTGATGGTCACCGAGGTGCCCTCGCCGTAGACGGATTCGATTTGGATATCGCCCTGGTGCTGGTTGAGAATCTCCTTGGCGATGGAGAGCCCCAGGCCGGTGCCGCCGGACTCCCGGCTCCGGGCCTTATCGACCCGGTAGAACCGCTCGAAGAGCCGGGGCAGATCCTTTTCCGGAATGCCGATGCCGTTGTCGGAGACATTGACGAAGACCTTGTCGCCCTTGGTCCCGGCGGTGATGTCGATTTGGCCGCCGTCGGCGGTGTACTTGATGGCGTTGGAGACGATGTTCATAATGACCTGCTCGATCCGCTCCCGGTCGCCGTGGATGTCGGGCAGGCCGTCGGGACAGGTGAGGGTCAGAGTGTGGCGGTGGTTCTTGGCGTCCAGGGCCACGGCCTGGTAGACGTTCTCCACGGCCTTTGAGAAGGGGAACCGGGTCAGGTTCATCTCCATCTTGCCGTAGTCGAACTTGGTCAGAGTCAGCAGGTCCTTGACGATGCGGGTCATCCGGTCGGCCTCGCTGACGATGACGCCCAGGAAGTTCTTTTTGAGCTCCGGCGGCAGGTCGTCCCCGGCGTCCAGCAGCGTCTCGGCGTAGGACTTGACGTTGGTCAGGGGCGTCCGCAGCTCATGGGAGACGTTGGCCACGAACTCCCGGCGGGTCTGCTCGCTCTTGCGCTGCTCGGTGACGTCGTGGATGACCACCATGACGCCGCCGCCGGTCTTGTCGGCGGAGAAGGGGGCCATAAACAGCTCCAGCTCCCGGTCTCCCACCCGCTTCTGGCCCTCCAGGTACTCCGACCGCTTCAGATCCAGCAGCTTGGAGAAGGAGGCCTCCTGGCCGAAGATCTCGTCGAAGCTGTCCTCGGCGGTGAGGTTGCGGGAGAGCATCCGGCTGGCGGCGGGGTTGTGGTGGATCACCTGCCCCGTGGGTCCGAAGGCCACCACGCCGTCGGTCATGTGGAGGAAGAGGGTGGAGAGCTTGTTGCGCTCGTTTTCCACCTGGGAGATGGTATTCTGGAGCACCTGGGACATGTGGTTGAAGTTCCGGGTCAGCATACCGATTTCATCCCGACTGGTGACGGCCAGCGCCTGGGCGAATTCACCGGCGGCCACCTGCCGCGTTCCGGCGGTCAGAGCCCGGATGGGCGTAATCAGAATCTGCGAGAGCAGGAAGGCCAGCACCACGCAGATCACCAGACCCAGCACCAGCGACTGGAGGATGATGGAGAAGAGCTGGCTGGTCAGGGCGTTGACCGTGTCCTTGTTGTCCAGCACATAGACGATATAGCGGCTGCTGCCGCCGTCGATGGGCACGGCCAGATCCATGATGCTGGAGGCGATGGAGCCCCGCTGGCCCACCTGGCCGTTCATGGCTTCGAGGATGTTGGTGGTGACCGAGACCGAGTCGGCCTGATTGGAGCTGTCCAGCACCTGCCCCCGGGCGTCGAGGATATAGACGTTCCGCCGGGTCAGGTCGATGCCCAGGTCGGACTGGGACATCAAAAGCTGCTTCATCTCGGCCGGACCGTCGGCAGGCAAGGCCGCCAGCTCCTGGAGCTGGGCGATAAAGTCCTGGGAGAAGGTCTGCTCCATCTGGACGTAGAATTCCTCGATATAGTAGTTGCCCACGCCGTTGATGAGGAAGGACCCCACCACGGTCATCAGCGCCAGAATCAGCAGGACCATTATCATCATCATCTTGGTCCGCAGCGACCGCATGGACAGACCTCCTTTCTGATTGTGTGTAGGGACGGCCCGGAAGCCCTTCGTAGGGGCCGATGCCCACAAAGGGCAATGAAGCGTGAATGGTGAAGAGTGAAGAAGTGCTTCAAGCCGTAGGGCGGCATGCCCACATGCCACCGGTACCGGGTGCATTGCGTTCCCCCCCAGTGGTTGCGGCGCCTCGGAACAGCGGGCCCCAAAGCCTCCCCTTGAGGGGAGGTGGCACGGCGAAGCCGTGACGGAGAGGTGTGCCGCCCAAAGGGCGGCGGCGCGTCAGCGCCCTTCAGCACCCGTCGATGCCCTGCGGCAAACCTTCGGTGCGGTAACACCTCTCAGTCAGCCTACGGCTGACAGCTCCCCTCAAGGGGAGCCTTTCCTCAGTCATCCGGCCCACCATACGCCGTAGGGAGGCCGCCGGTACCGGGTGGGGTTAGCTCCGGGCCCCGGTGGTTGTGCAGGCCGGGCACGGGAGGGCATAAAGCCCTGCCCTACGGACCCGCCGGCAAATTTGTTGTAGGGGCGGGGTTTATCCCCGCCCGCAACCCGGTGTGTTGTTGTCCGGGCCCCGGCGGTTCCGGGGGCCTTGCGGCCCGGTCGGGTTATTCCGCGCAGTAATAACCTACGCCGCGGCGGGTAAGGATGATCTTCGGCGTACCGGGATCGTCCTCGATTTTCTCCCGGAGACGGCGGACCGCCACATCCACGGTGCGGGTGTCGCCGAAGTAGGCGTAGTTCCAGACCTTTTCGAGCAGCTCCTCCCGGGTGCAGACCTTGCCGGGCTCGGTGAAGAGCCGCAGCAGCAGGTCGTATTCCTTCTGCGTCACATCCACGGCCTTTCCGGCCTTGGTGACGGCCATGGTGGCCGGGTCCACGGTGACGTCCTGGATGCGCAGAACCGGGCTGGCGGACGCAGCCGGGGGCGCGGTGTCGAGGCTGCGGCGGCGGATGTTGGCCTTGACCCGGGCCAGCAGCTCCCGCATGGAGAAGGGCTTGGTGATATAGTCGTCCGCGCCGGACTCCAGGCCGAAGACCTTGTCATTCTCCTCCTCGCGGGCGGTCAGCATCAGAATGGGCATGGCGAAGCCCGCCTCCCGCAGAGCGCGGCAGACGTCGAAGCCGTTCATCTTCGGCAGCATCACATCCAGCAGAATGAGGTCCGGGTCCTGGTCCTTGGCCAGGCCCAGACCGGTCTCGCCGTCCAGGGCCTCCAGCACCGTATAGCCCTCCCGCTGGAGGTTGAATTTCAGAATTTCCACAATGGCCTTTTCGTCCTCGACGATCAAAACGGTTTTGCCCATGGCGGCTCCTTTCGCAGCATGCTGTCTATCGTTCCTGTCTATTCTACCATATTTCCGCCCCTTAGGAAAGATGGCGCAGGGCCTTGGGGAAGTGATTTTTCAGCGTGGCTCCGTCGCCCTTGGCCCAGCCTAGGCTCAGGCCGCCGGTGGTGACCAGGGTCCAGCCCTTGGCGCTGCCGGGGACGGTCTCGCCCCGGAGATAGGCGGCGGCTTCCCGGCTGTCGGGGGCCAAGTCCACGACAGACGCGGCGGATTTCAGCCACAGAGCCCAGGCATGGGCCGGTTCAAACCTGTTTTTCTTCAGCTGACCCAGCTCCAGCCCGGCCCGGAGTACCTTCAGGCCCCGCAAGGCCGGGCACCCCGCGGGGACGAGACAGACCGTATCGCCGAAGGAGAGGCAGCCGCCTTCGGGCAGCGCCAGTCCCAACTCCCGGGCGAAGTCCGCCGCCGGCTTCGGCAGGGGAGAGAGGGCCTCGGCGGGACCGGGTTCGGCCGTGCCGCCGGGCCGCCGTTCCAGCACGGCGGCATAGTGGCCCTCGCCCCGCAGCAGATGGGGCCAGAGGCGGCAGGTGTACGCCAGGCCCGGAGCCGGGTCCTCCACCCAGTCGGGCCGCCCGGGGGCGAACCAGGGGGCAGCCGCCGGAACCACGGCGAAATCCGGGTGGGAATGCAAAAAACGGCTGACCACGCCCTCGTTCTCCGCCGGGGCAAAGGTGCAGGTGGAGTAGACCAGCCTGCCGCCGGGGGCCAGCATGGCGGCGGCGGAGCAGAGAATCTCATACTGCCGCCCGGCACACATGGCCACGGTCTCCTCGCTCCAGTCGGTGAGGGCGGCCTCCTCCTTGCGGAACATGCCCTCGCCGGAGCAGGGCGCGTCCACCAGGATCCGGTCGAAATATCGGGGAAACCGCTCCGCCAGCCGCTGGGGATGCTCGTTGAGCACCAGACCGTTGGCCACGGCCAAGCGCTCGAAGTTCCGGGCCAGAATCCTGGCCCGCTGGGGGTGAATCTCGTTGGCAATCAGCAGCCCCTGCCCTTGGAGCGCCGCCGCCAGCTGGGTGGACTTGCCGCCGGGGGCGGCGCAGAGATCCAGTACCCGCATTCCGGGGCGGACGTCCAGCAGCCCCGCCGGGGCCATGGCGCTGGGCTCCTGGAGGTAGTAGAGCCCCGCCTCGTGGTAGGGCGACAGGCCCGGCCGGGTGGCCGGATTATAATAGTACCCCCGGGGCTCCCAGGGCACCGGCTCCAGACCGAAGGCCCCCAGGTCCGGCACGGCGTCGGTTTTCAGCGGATTGACCCGCAGCCCCACATTCCGGGGCCGGTCATAGGACGCGAGAAAAGCCGGAAACTCCGGCCCCAGCAGCTTCTCCATTCTGGCAAGAAATGCTTTCGGCAGCATAGAAACCTCCATTTCGATCCAAACAGGGCATCAGCCCCAACGAAACGATCCGTAGGGGCGGCTATCAGCCGCCCGCGCCGCACCGGCGATTCGCCGCAGGCCCCCGCCGAACGCACACTGTAGGGTCGCGTTGTTTGCCGGGCTTGCGATGAACCTACTCTGTACCGGGCGGGCCGATGTGGGCATCGGCCCCTACGAAGGGCTGGGGCGGCATATTGCAGCGGCACAAAAAACAGCGCCCGACCGACAGGGCCGGGCGCTTGCTGGGTGCGTCAGCAGACGGGGACGATCCAGCCGTGGGTGTCGGGGATACGGCCCCACTGGAGGTCGGTGAGGTAGGTGTAGAGCTTCAGGCTCAGTTCGCCGATTTCGTTGTTGTTGATGGTCTGGACGTTGCCGCGGTAGTTGAGCACGCCCACGGGGGAGATGACGGCGGCGGTGCCGGTGCCGAAGACCTCCTCCACCTGTCCCTTTTCGCAGTAGGCCATCAGGTCGTCGATGGAGAGCTTCTCCTCCCGGACGGTGTAGCCCCACTCCTTCAGGATGGTGAGCATGGAGTCCCGGGTGACGCCGGGGAGCACGGTGCCCTCGCAGGGCGCGGTCCAGATCTCGCCGTTGATCTTGAACATGATGTTCATGCCGCCCACTTCTTCGACGTACTTGCGCTCCTGACCGTCCAGCCAGAGGACCTGACTGTAGCCCATGGCCTCGGCCTTCTCCTGGCCGATCATGGCGCCGGCGTAGTTGCCGCCGCACTTGGCGAAGCCGGTGCCGCCCTTGACGGCGCGGACGTACTCGTCCTCCACCAGGATCTTCACCGGGTTGATGCCCTCGGCGTAGTAAGCGCCGGAGGGAGAGCAGATAATGGCGAAGAGGAACTCCCGGGAGTTGTGCAGGGACAGCTGGCACTCGGTGGTGAACATAAAGGGTCGGATGTACAGCGAAGCGCCGGGCTCGGAGGGGACCCAGTCGGCGTCCACGGTGACGATGGCCTTCACGGCCTCGATGAACATGTCCTCGGGGAAGGGGGGCATGCAGAGCCGGTGGTTGGAGTTAATCATCCGGCGGGCGTTCATCTCGGGCCGGAAGAGCTGGATCTTGCCCTCGGCGGTGCGGTAGGCCTTGAGGCCCTCGAAGGTCTCCTGGGCGTAGTGCAGGGCCACCGCGCCGGGGTCCATGGGGATGGGGCCGTAGGGGACAATGCGGGCGTCATGCCAGCCGATGCCCTCGGTGTAGTCCATGAGGAACATGTGGTCGGACATATATTTGCCAAACCCCAGAGCCTTCTGATCGGGCTTTTCCTTGGGGCTGGTGGTTTTGGTGATCTTGATATCCATGGTGGATCCCTCCCAAATGACTTTCATCCATCATACAACAAAAGCGCCGCCGATGCAACTGCGGTTTTTTTACAGAGATTTCCTCTCCGGCCAAGAGTTTTTGTTGAAGCAGCGCAGAGAAGCGAGTATAATCATATTGCAGCTCCCGTTCCGGCCTGCTCCGGCGGGCCGGGGCGGAGCAAAATCGGACAACCGAAGAAAAGGAGGAATCCCCCATATGAAGAAGCGAATTCTTGCCCTGCTGCTGACCCTCTGCCTGGCGGCGGCGCTGCTGCCTGCCACGGTTCTGGCCGCCGAGGAGGCCAAGACGTATCTGGCCCTGGGCGACAGCATCACCACCGGCTATGCGCCCGGCGGCGCCAAGGTCGCCAATCCCTTTGCCGAACAGGTGGCCGCGCAGTACGGCTATACCCTGGTGAACCGGGCGGAAGACGGCGAAACCACCGCGTCTCTGCTGCAAAAGCTGGAGGCCCAGGAAATTGACATCTCCGGAGCCGGCCTGGTGACTATTTCTATCGGCGGCAACGACCTGATCGAGGTGCTCTACGGGGCAGTGGAGGCCGCGCTGACCGACGCAGGCGCGGGCGATGCCCTGCTGAACGGCGGCAGCCTGGATGCGTCCGTGTTCGAGACGCTGGCCCAGGCGCTGGCCGGCTTTGCCGGTTCGGAGGCCTGCACCGACGCCGTCGCCGATGCGGGCGCCAATGTGCTGACCATCCTGACCCACATCCAGGCGGAGAATCCCGACGCGAAGGTCCTTCTGCTGAACCAGTATAACCCCTACAGCCACCTGGATAACGCCATGGTGTCCGCCCTGGTCGGGGCCTTTGACGCCGGTGTCAACGGGCTGAACACGGTGCTGGCGGCGGTGGCCCGGTCGGCGGGCGTCACAGTGGTTGACGTCTACACGCCCTTCCGGAATGCCCAGGAGAACCCCTGCAACGCCTATTTCACCAGCGCTGCCGACTTCGAACTGGACTATCACCCCAGCCAGACCGGCCATGACCTGATTGCCGAGACCATCGCCGCCCTGCTGGGCGAGCCGGACCAGACCGGGGACGAGGAGACCACGGCGCAGACCTTCACCGACGTCCGGCCCACCGATTGGTATTATGAGGCCGTGACCTTCTGCGCCGCCCAGGGCCTGATGTCCGGCGTGGGCAACAATGCCTTTGATCCCAACGGCTCTGTCACCCGGGCCATGGTCTGGACCGTGCTGGCCCGGATTGCCGGACAGACCATCTCCGGAGCCGACTGGATGGAGGCCTCCCGCACCTGGGCCATGACCGCCGGCGTTTCCGACGGCACGGACCCCACGGGCTTTGTCACCCGGGAGCAGCTGGCCACCATGCTCTACCGCTTTGCCGGCAGCCCGGAGGTCACCGGGGATCTGAGCGCCTATCCCGATGCCGGTTCCGTCTCCGACTGGGCCGAGACCGCCCTGGTCTGGGCCGTGTCCACCGGCCTGATTAACGGCATCAACGGCTCTCTCAGCCCCAAAACCGGCGCGTCCCGCGCCCAGCTGGCCACCATGCTGATGCGGCAGCTCCAGTCCCAGGCATAACCCCATCCGCTGTACGAACCAGCCCTCCCGCCGGTGCAGCTCCCCTGCTGCGCTGCGGGAGGGCTTTGCCCTGTGCCGGAATGTACCCCGTGCCGCCGTGTCGGATGCACCATGGCCGAACGCATCCACCGTAGGGGCGCATTGCATATGCGCCCTTGCCCGGCCCGCGCAACCACCGGGCCTGGACCACAACGTACCCGGTTCGGGCGGATATAAAATCCGCCCCTACGGACCCGCCCCCCGGCCCTGTCGTAGGGGCGGGCTTTATGCCCGCCCGTGCCGCACTGCCGCGTCGGATACACCCGCGCCGGACATGGACGGCGTCGCGGGCGGATTTTTTCGCCGGTTTCACTGGAAATTTTCCGGCCTGTATGCTATTATAATCTGGTATGACCATATCACCGATACCGGGAGGCTGCCATATGACCTATTTTTCCGCTATATTCCTGGGCCTGATCCAGGGCATCGCCGAGTTCCTGCCGATTTCCAGCTCCGGCCACCTGGCCTTCTTCCAGGAGGTCGTGGCCATTTTCGACACCGGCGACGAGAGCATTTTCTTTGACGTGCTGCTCCACCTGGGTACGCTGGCCGCTGTGTTTGTGGCCTACTGGGCCGAGATCAAGGCCCTGGTGCTGGAGTTCTTCACCATGATCGGCGTGCGCAAGCTGCCCAAGGGCCAGAAGCCCGACCGCCTGAGCCGCCGGATGATCCTCTTTATCATTCTCGGCACGCTGCCCCTGTTCCTGATCCTGCCTGTGAAGGATTATGTGGAGGGCCTCTATCAGAATCCCATTTTTATCGGCTGCGCCTTCCTGGGCACCGGCCTGATCCTCTTCCTCTCCGACCGCCTGAGCCGGGGCAGCAAGACGATTAAGAATGCCTCCCTGGTCGATGTGCTCCTGGTGGGCTGCGGCCAGGCCCTGGCCACGGTCCCTGGTATTTCCCGCTCCGGCACCACCATCTCCGTGGGCCTGGCCCGGGGCTTCAGCCGGGAGTTCGCCGTGAAGTTATCCTTCCTCCTGTCCATTCCCGCAGTGCTGGGCGCCAACATTCTCTCTCTGATCGACGCCGTGCAGGAGGGCATCGACTGGACCCTGATGCCCGTCTATCTGGTGGGCGTGGCCGTGGCCGCCGTTTCCGGCTATCTGGCCATCCGGCTGCTCAAGTACATCTCCCAGAAGGGAAGCTTCGGCGGCTTCGCCTATTATTGCTGGGGCATCGGCCTCGTGACCTTGATTCTCTCCCTCGTGAAGTAAAAAAGGAGCTTCTTTTCCATGGCTGAACGTAAGAAAACCACCGGCGGGGGCCGCTCCACCGGAAAATCCACCGCCCGGGGCCGCGCCGGGGCCAAATCCGCCGTCCGGCCCATCCGCCGGGAGGTCTGGGCCTTTGTGTGCCTGTTTCTGGCGGCGCTGCTGCTGCTGGGCCTCTTCGGCATCCAGGCCTTTCTGATCTCGCCGCTGGTGGATCTGGTCCGGGGACTGATCGGCAGCGGGATCTTTGTGCTGCCCTTTTCCCTGCTGGCGGCCTTTCTGATCCTGCTGTTCCACGACGGGCGGCCGGTGCGGCTCCGGGTGAGCTGCGCCCTGGGCGTGTCCCTGGGCGTGGGCATCCTGGGACACCTCTTCGCCGCCACGGCGGAGATAGAATGGGGCTTCCCCATGGTGGTGGAACTGTGGAAAACCGGGGTGGAGCACACCTCCGGCGGCGTAATCGCGGGCTTTTTGGCCATGCTGCTCCGGGACTGCATCAGTCTGGCGGGGGCTACGGTCCTCACGGTGATTCTGATGGTGGTGGCGCTGCTCTTCACCTTCCGGCTGACGATCCCCGGCCTGTTCCGGGCCTACCGGGAGCGGCCCCGGCCGGAGTATGAGCCGCCCCAGCGGGAGCACGCGGACCCGGCCAAGGTGCTGGTAGACCACGTGGCGTCACGGCAGATCCAGAAGACCGAGCGGCGTCGGAGCGCCATCGCAGACTTTGATATTCCCGTGGACGAGCCGGTTCTGCCGCCTCCGCCCAAGGAGACCGCCAAGAAAAAGAAGAAGGCGGATAAGTTCCTCGAGAGCCTGGAGCGCCTGGAGGAGCTGGACCAGCCGGTCCAGACCCAGATTCCCGACACGGCCCCAGTGGTGGAGACGCCCCTGGTGGTACCCAAAGCCAAGACGCCGGAGCCGGAACCTGTTCCCGCGCCGGAGCCGCCCCCGGTTTCGCCCCAGAAGGCCAAGTTCGACGCTGCGGCCGCCGCCCTGCCGGACCTGATGCTCCCCGATGATCCCACCCGCAAGGCCAAGAAGGACGAGACCCGGTTGGAGGCCGCCAAGATTGCCAGCGAGATTGCCCAGGCCGAGGAACAGCCCGCGGTCTATGCCTTCCCGCCGGTGCGGCTGCTTCAGGAGGCCAGCGGCGCGGCCGTGGACGGCACCGAGGAGATGCAGCTCAACGCCCAGCGGCTCAGCGATACCCTGGTGAGCTTCGGCATCGACGCCCATATCATCAACGTCATCCGGGGCCCCTCGGTCACCCGCTACGAGCTGGAGCTGGACCGGGGCGTGAAGCTCTCCAAGCTCACCAATCTGGCCGACGATATTGCCCTGGCCCTGGGCGCCACCGGCGTCCGGATCTCGGCCATTCCCGATAAAATCTCCATCGTGGGCATCGAGGTCCCCAACAAGCTGGTCAGTACCGTTCATATCCGGGACGTCATCGACTCGGTGGAGTTCCACAAGAGCAAGTCCCGGATCTCCTTCGCCGTTGGCAAGGACATCGGCGGCAACTGTATCATCGGCGACATCGCCAAGCTGCCCCACCTGCTGATTGCCGGTACCACCGGCTCCGGTAAGTCGGTGTGCATGAACAGTCTGATTATCTCTCTGCTGTTCAAGGCCAAGCCCGAGGAGGTCCGCCTGATTATGGTGGACCCCAAGATGGTGGAGCTGGGCATCTATAACGGCATTCCCCACCTGCTGATTCCCGTGGTCACCGACCCGAAGAAGGCCGCGGGCGCATTGCAGTGGGCCGTGACGGAGATGATGAAGCGGTACCGGATGATGGCCGACGCCGGCGTCCGGGATCTGGATTCCTATAATAAGACCTGTGCTACGGTGGAGGACCGGCAGACCCTGCCGCAGATCGTGGTGGTCATCGACGAGCTGGCCGACCTGATGCTGGTGGCGGCCAAGGAAGTGGAAGAGGCCATCTGCCGCGTGGCCCAGATGGGCCGCGCCTCGGGCATCCACCTGGTCATTGCCACCCAGCGTCCCTCGGCGGACGTGATCACCGGCCTGATGAAGGCCAATATTCCCTCGCGGATCGCTTTCGCCGTGGCCAGCGCCATGGAGTCGCGGATTATTCTCGACACCGCCGGTGCGGAGAAGCTGGTGGGCAAGGGCGACATGCTCTATGCCCCCCTGGGCCAGGGCAAGCCCCGGCGGGTTCAGGGTTGCTTTATCACCGACGATGAGGTACAATCCGTGGTGGAATTCATCAAGGGCAACGCCGCGGCAGACTACGATGACGCCGTCATGCAGGAGATCGACCAGAAGGCCAAGGAGAGCGGCAGCAAGTCCGGCTCCGGCGGCGCTTCGGCGGCCAGCCTGGACGAGGGCGACAGCGAGGGCGACGAGCTCCTGCCCGCCGCCGTGGACGTGATTTTGGAGACGGGCCAGGCCTCGGTCTCCATGCTCCAGCGGCGCTTGAAGCTGGGCTACGCCCGGGCCGCCCGGATTGTGGATGAAATGGAGGAGAAGGGCATCGTCGGCCCCTTCGAGGGCTCCAAGCCCCGGCAGCTGCTGATTACCAAGGAACAGTGGCAGCAGATGCAGGGCCTCGCCCCGGAACCTCCGGCGGAAGAGGAGCCCGTCCCCGAAGACCTGCCCTGGGAGGAGTAAGATCCCCCGGAGGATACCGTCTACGGCCTCGCTTTGTAGGGACCGATGCCCACATCGGCTCAAAGCCTCCCCTTGGTGCCCAAGGGGAGGTGGCACGGCGAAGCCGTGACGGAGGGGATCAGAGCTGCCACTGAACGGAGGCTTACAATCCCTCAGTCTCGCTTCGCGAGCCAGCTCCCTTTGCACAAGGGAGCCTGCCCTCTCAAGCGCCGGGGCTGATAGCGTTCGGCGTGGGTGCGTCCGACACGGCGGTGCGACACGGGCGGATATGAAATCCGCCCCTACAGACACGCCTTCGGGTTTTACGTGGCCGCGGTTCGATGGCTCTGACCGCCGGATGTTCCAACCGTATTTCCATCGTCTGTAAAGGCCTCGGCCTTTGCAAATAAAACATGCGCTGCATCCGGAAGGCCGGAGCAGCAGCAGGAGGTTATTCCAATGCGAGAAAACGAAACCAATTCCCTGAGAAAGACCAAAACCCTGGTGGGCATGGCCATCTTCACCGCCATTGTGGTGGTGCTGCAGCTGATGGCCGGCGTCATCAAGATCGGCACCTTCTCCCCGTCGCTGGTGCTGATTCCCATCGTCATCGGAACGGCGGTCTACGGCATTAAGGCCGGCGCTTGGCTGGGCTTTGTCTTCGGCGTCGTGGTGCTCATCGCCTGCATCACCGGCGCAGACCAGGGCGGCTACCTGATGTGGGGCGTCAACCCCGTGGTGACCGCGCTGATCTGCCTGGGCAAGGGTGTGGCCTGCGGCGCGCTGGCCGGTCTGGTTTACCAGGTCCTGCATCACAGAAGCCAGATCCTCGCCACCATTGTGGCTGCCGTGGTCTGCCCCCTGGTCAATACGGGAATTTTCCTTCTGGGCGCCGTGGCTGTGTTCAAGCCCCTGCTGCTCTCCTGGGCCGCCGCCTGGGGCGAGCAGACCGGCAGAACCGGCGTCACCCTGGTGACGTACATCTTTGTGGGTATGGTGGGCCTCAACTTCCTTCTGGAGCTGCTGATTAACGTGGTCCTGAGCCCCGTGGTGGTCCGCATCCTCAAGGCCAGAGTTCTCTGATCGTGTAAAAGGCTGTCTCAACATAGAGGCAGCCCGGAACGATGCACAAAACTTGGTAGGGGCGGCCTGTATGGCCGCCCGCAACCGGGTCCCGCTTCCCGCCGGGGTACGATGGTTCCGCCCGTAACCGGGTCACCTGTAGGGGCGCATTGTATATGCGCCCTGACCGCACCGCCGGAACCTGAGGGCCTGCGGAAATCGCAGCCATGCTCGGGCGGCCATACAGGCCGCCCCTACGGTCCTCTTCATAGGGGCCGATGCCCACATCGGCCCGCCCGCAGGCGGCAAAAAACGCACAACTCCCGAGACGGAGTTGTGCGTTTTGCTGTTGTTCAGGCCTGGTTCATCCGGCGGGAGATGCCCCGCTGGGCCAGGCGCCGGCGACGGCGGAGCTTCAGGCCCAGGGTCAGGGCCGCGGCGGCGGCCACCAGCACGGCGGCGGCGATCAGATAGGCGGTGACGTCGCTGCCGGCGGTCTTCACCTGGAGCCAGAGGCTGTCCATCAGCTGGCTGGTCTCGGTGGGAAGCGCGCTGAAGCTCTCACCCCGGGCCAGGGTTTCGTCGCTGGGGTAGGCGATGGGGTCCTGGGCCAGCTCCGGGTCCATATAGTCCTTGGCTGCCGACAGGGGAGAGGAGTAGCCCAGATATTCCAGGTTCTGGCCGCAGATCTCCGGCGAGCAGAGGAAGTTGATAAAGGCCTCCGCCCCTTCTTTGTTGGCCGCGCCCTTGGGAATACACATGGCGTCGATAAAGATGTTGAAGCCCTCCTCGGGGAAATTGAAGGCCAGGGCCGGGTTCTCCTCCACCATATAGAGGTAATCTCCGGCGTAGTAGGGGGCGATCCAGGCCTCCTCCCGCTCCATTCTTGCGTAGATCTGGTCCATGACGTGGCCCTGGAGGATGGGCTTCTGCTCCACTAATTTTTGGGCGCACTGGCGGAGCGTGGCTTCGTCGGTGGTGTTGAGGCTGTAGCCCAGCAGGGCCTCGGCAATGGCGAAGGCGTCCCGGTTGTTGTCGAACATCAGGATTTTTCCGGCGTACTTACTGTTCCACAACAGGTCCCAGCTGCCCACGTCGGCCTCGTCTACGTACTTGGTGTTGTAAATGATGCCCACGGTGCCCCAGGTGTAGGGGACCGAGTAGCGATTCTCCGGGTCATAGGCCGTGTTGCGGAAGGCCTCGTCCACATACTGGTAGTTGGGAATGTTGTCAAAGTTCAGCTCCAGCAGCATGTCCTCCTCGATGAGCCGCCCGATCATATAGTCCGAGGGGATAATCACATCGTAGGTGGAGCCGCCGGTCTTGAGCTTGGTGTAGAGGCTCTCGTTGCTGTCGTAGGTCAGATAGTTGACATGGATGCCGGTGGCCTCCTCAAAGGCGGCGATGACGTCCAGATAGCCGTCGGACCCGTCGGAGATATACTGGCCCCAGTTGTAGACTGTGATCTCATTAGAGGCCGCCCGGGCCGGAATCACCGGCAGCAGCAGCGCCAAGGCCAGCAAAATCGTACAGAGTCGCTTCAAATCCGCACACCCCGCTTTCTGGTTTTCCGCCGGGCGTCCTGGGCCTGGAGCAGGTTCATGGCCACCATGACCACCAGAATCACCAGGAACATCAGGGTAAAGAGGGCGTAGATCTTGGGCTGAATGGGTTTTTTGGTATAGTTGTAGATTTCCACCGGCAGGGTGATAAAGCTGGAGCCGGTGACGAAGTAGCTGATGACGAAGTCGTCCAGGCTCATGGTGAAGGCCATCATCAGGCCGGAGATGACGCCGGGGAGGATCTCGTGGAGAATCACCCGGAAGAAGGCCTGGACCGGGGTGCAGCCCAGATCCAGCGCGGCCTCCTGGAGATCCGGGTCCATCTGGCTGAGCTTGGGCAGCACCGAGAGAATCACATAGGGCAGATTGAAGGTGATGTGGGCGAAGAGCAGCGTCCAGAAGCCCAGAATGGAGTTGATTTTCAGCAGCGTTCCGGCGAAGGCGAAGAGCAGGGCCAGGGAGACGCCGGTGACGATATCGGGGTTGGTCATGGGGATGTTGGTCAGGGTCATCACGGCGCTGCGGAGCCGTCCCCGGGCCCCGTGGAGACCCACGGCGGCCATGGTGCCGAGAATGGTGGCCAGAACGCTGGAGAGGACCGCGATGATCAAGGAGTTCAGGAGCAGCCGCAGCAGGTCGGCGTCCCGGAACAGGGCCGTGTACTGCGAGAGGGTGAAGCCCTTGAAGACGGCGATATCGCTGCCGGTGTTGAAGGACGCCACGGCCAGCACCACCATGGGGATATAGAGGAAGACGAAGACCAGCACGGTGAAGACGCGGTTAAAGGTTTTCACAGGGTCATCACTCCTTCCTCCTGGTCGGTAAAGCGGTTCATAAAGCCGATGCACAGGAAAATCAAGATCATCATGACCAGGCTCAGGGCTGCGCCCAGATTGGGATTGTAGGCGGTTTTGAACTGACTCTCAATGACGTCGCCGATCATGGTGGTGCCGGTGCTGCCCAGCTTCTGGGAGATATAGAAGGTGGACACCGCCGGGACGAAGACCATGGTCAGGCCCGAGATGATGCCCGGCACCGACAGGGGCAGCGTCACCTGGGCGAAGACCTGGCGGCCGTTGCAGCCCAGATCCTGGGCGGCCTCGATGAGCCGGGGGTCGATTTTCATGATGACGGTGTAGAGGGGCAGGATCATATAGGGCAGATAGTTGTAGACCATGCCCAGGATCACCGCGCCGTTGGTGCGGATCAGGGGCAGGGGGCCGATGCCCAGGGAGCCCAGCAGCTGGTTGAGGATGCCGGTGTCCTCCAGCATGGCCACCCAGGCCAGGGTCCGCAGGAGGAAGCTCATGCACATGGGCAGCATCAAAAGCATAGAGAGGAGCCGCTGGCGGCTGGGCCGGGCCTGGGCGATGGTGTAGGCCACGGGATAGCCCACCACCAGGCAGATGGCCGAGGAGGCCAGAGAGAGGAAGATGGACCGGAGGAAGATGGGCAGATACGTCCCCAGATGGGAGAGGTTGGCCAGAGTAAAGGCCCCGGTGAGGGAGTCGGTGAAGGCGTAGTAGACCACAACGCCCAGGGGGATCAGGGTGAACAGCGTCATCCAGGCCACATAGGGCCACAGCAGGCCGTTACGCTTCATCGCTGTCGTCCTCCCCGACCTCGTCGATCTCGTCGTATTCGGCGCTGTAGGAGCTGTAGTCGCCGAAGAGGCCGGAGTACTCGCTCTTTTTCATCACGTGGATATCCTCGGGGTTCAGCCGGATGCCGACCCGCTGGCCCACGCTCTGGTAGTCGGTGGTCTGGATCAGCCATTTGAAGCCCTTGAAGTCCACGATGATGTCGTACTGCATGCCCTTGAAGGTAATGCCGGTGACGGTGCCGGTCAGGTCGGCCTCGGCCGGGGGCACAAAGTCGATGTCCTCCGGGCGGATGACCACGTCCACCGGCTCCCGGGGGCTGAAGCCCTTGTCCAGGCAGCGGAACTTCCGGCCGAAGAATTCCACCACATAGTCCTCCAGCATGACGCCGTCGAGGATATTGCTCTCGCCGATAAAGTCGGCCACGAAGGCGTTTTTCGGCTCGTTGTAGATGTCCTCCGGGCGGCCGATCTGCTGGATGCGGCCCTTGTCCATGACCACGATGGTGTCGGACATGGAGAGGGCCTCCTCCTGGTCGTGGGTGACATAGATAAAGGTAATGCCCATGGCCTGCTGGATGCGCTTGAGTTCGTTCTGCATATCCTTCCGCAGCCGCAGATCCAGGGCGCCCAGAGGCTCGTCCAGCAGCAGGACCTTGGGCTGGTTGACCAGGGCCCGGGCGATGGCCACCCGCTGCTGCTGGCCGCCGGAGAGCTGGGTGACCTTGCGGTTTTCAAAGCCCCGGAGGCTGACGATGTCCAGCATCTCCTGGACCCGCCGGTCGATCTCCATGGGGTCCAGCTTGGCGATGCGCAGGCCGAAGGCGATGTTGTCGTAGACGTCCAGATGGGGGAAGAGGGCGTAGCGCTGGAAGACGGTGTTGATCTTCCGGCGGTAGGGCGGCAGATCGTTGATCTTCTGACCGTCAAACAGCACCTCGCCCGCCGTAGGCGTCAGAAATCCGCCGATGATCCGCAGGGTCGTGGTCTTGCCGCAGCCCGAGGGCCCCAGCAGCGTCAGAAATTCATGGTCGTTGATGTAGAGATTGATGCCGTCCAGCACCGTCTCCCCGTCAAATTCCATGGTCAGATTCGTCAGACGAATCAGCTCTTTTCCCATGTAAATCCCTCTTTTCTCCCGTTTATTTCTCTAAAACACAGTCTGCGTGCAGCGAACCGGGGCGCGTCTCCACCGTAGGGGCGCGCATCGCGCGTCCGCTTACGCTGTGCTGCCAGAGCGCCTCCGTCGAACGTACCCGCCTCGACCCCGTTGTAGGGGCGGATTGTATATCCGCCCGGATACGGTGCCGGTTTGCTGGGGCCTGATACAAACCGCAGCTGCCCTCGGGCGCATATACAATGCGCCCCTACGGCGGCGACGGAGTGCGGCGCGGGCCCGTGTCAGGGCTGCAATCGATATTCCGGGAACCATTCCCGGACGAAGTCCACGTCCTCCACCTGGAAGGTCTTGCCGTTGAGGTAGGAAAGGCATCCGGCGTCGGTCTCGAAGGCAAAGGTCAGCTTGTAGGAGTAGAGGGCCTGGTACTTGCGCACGGCGTCCCTGCCCAGCTTGCCGTATTTGCCGTCGCCCAGCAGGGGGTGACCGGCGGCCGCCATCTGGGCGCGGATCTGGTGGGTCCGGCCGGTGACCAGCTCGCATTCCACCAGGCTCAGGCCCTGGGCGGCGGCCAGAGTGCGGTAGTTGGTGACGCAGGTCTTGGACCCGGGCTGGCTTTCGCGGGTGACATAGACCCGGTTTTTCACGGCGTCTTTGAAGAGATAGCCCTTCAGCGTCCCGGCCTCCGGCTTGAGCTTGCCCTCGACGATGCAGAGGTACCGCTTGTCCAGCTCCCGGTCCCGGATCTTCTGGTTGAGGATGCGCAATGCCTCGGCGGTCTTGGCCGCGATGACGATGCCGCCGGTGTTCCGGTCGATGCGGTTGCAGAGGGCCGGGGTGAAGCTGTGCTCCTCCCGGGGCCGCCATTCGCCCTTGGCGTAGAGATAGGCCTGGATGTGGTCGATGAGGGTCTTGCCGTACTCGGCCCCGTCGTGGGGGTGGACGGCCTGACCGGGCTTCTTGTCGGCCAGGAGGATGTGCTCGTCCTCGTAGACGATGTGGATATTCGGCGCGGCCACGGTGAGATAGGCGTTTTCCGCCCGGGGCTTGTCGAAGAATTCGTCGTTGATATAGAGCTGGAGCACGTTGCCCTCCAGGAGCCGGGTGTCCCGCTTGGCGCCCTTGCCGTCGATCTTGATGCGCTTGAGGCGGATATATTTTTGCAGCAGCGACGCCGGCAGCAGCGGCACGGCCTTGGCCACAAACCGGTCCAGCCGCTGGCCCGCGTCGTTTTTGCCTACGGTGAGCTCTTTCATAAAAGAATCCCTTTCCTTTTTTTGAGAAATGGGGTAGAATAATCACGTTAGCCGCCCCGGGCCGGGAACGCAGCGCCGGGGATTTGCCTTGACATTAGGGTTATTATATCGAATATCGCCGCGGTTTACAACGCAAGATTTGCGGGAATTGACAACGGGGCGAAATCGGGAGATTTTTTTCCGAAAACGCAAAAAAGTATTTGACTTTGCCGCCCTGTTCTTATATAATAGCCAATGCACGAAATATGGATAGGAGAGCGTTATGCTGTTAGGATTGTCTCAAATTATTGACTGCCCCGGCGGCGTGGTGCCCTTTGAAACGACCCTGGATCTGAGCGATATGGTGGTCGGCGGCAGCCGCCCGTTCCCGTCGCCCATTGAAGCCCGGGGTCAGGTCCGGAATACAGCCGGTGTCCTGCTTCTGACGGCCGAGATCCGCGCCGTACTGGACGGGGTGTGTGACCGCTGCTGTAAATCCTTCCGCCGGGACTTCACGCTCCCGCTGGAGGCCGTGCTGGTGACGAAGCTGGAGTCCGATACGCTGGACGATCCCTGGACCTTTGAACTGGTGGGGGACGAGGCGGACCTGGACGACATCCTCACCACCGCCGTTGTCCTGAATCTGGACAGCCAGCTTCTCTGCAAGCCGGACTGCAAGGGCCTGTGCGCCCGGTGCGGCAAGGACCTCAACGAAGGCCCCTGCAGCTGTCAGCCGGAGCGAGATCCCAGGCTCCAGGTGCTGGAGAAGCTTCTGAATAAATAGACAATATGCCGCTGCGGCATTGCAACCTAAGGAGGTGTACCCAAATGGCAGTACCCAAGTGTAAAGTATCCAAGGCGAGAAGAGACAAGAGACGCAACTCCCATTGGAAGCTGGCGATCCCCGGCGTCGTTGCTTGCCCCAAGTGCGGCGAGCCTCGTCTGCCCCACAGAGCCTGCAAGGCTTGCGGCACCTACAATGGCCGTGAAGTCGTTGCGGTCGAAGCGAAGTAATTTGCGCAAAAGAGTGAGAAGAGGGCCTTTTTGTCCTCTTCTTTTCTTTTGCCCGGGCCCCGTAAGCCGCTCCCTGTAGGGGCGCATTGTATATGCGCCCGGACCAGCCGCCGCAACCACCGGGGCTTGGAACAATACGCACCGGGTTTTGGGCGGATATATAATCCGCCCCTACGGCAGGGCCGGTGGATCCCGGCGTTCGGCGAACTGCCCTGCACACGGAGGCTGGCGGGCCGATGTGGGCATCGGCCCCTACGAAAGGCTCGTACGCGGGAGCGTATGTACAATTGTGAGTAACATCTGAAAGGAGGCGCGCTATGGCAAAGCCCATTGTCGCCATTGTAGGCCGCCCCAATGTGGGCAAATCCATGCTCTTCAATAAGCTGACCGGTCGCCGGATGGCCATCGTGGAGGACACCCCCGGCGTCACCCGGGACCGAATCTACGGCGAGTGCGACTGGAACGGCCGGACCTTCCGCCTGGTGGACACCGGCGGCATCGAGCCCGGCACTGACAGCGACATGCTGAAATTCATGCGCCGTCAGGCGGAAATCGCCATCGAGACGGCGGACGTCATCATCATGGTCACCGACGTGACCGTGGGCCTCACGGCTGCCGATTCCGAGGCGGCCACCATGCTCAAGCGGTCGAAAAAGCCGGTGGTGGTGGCCGTCAACAAGTGCGACCGCGTCGGCGCGCCGGACCCGGAGTTTTACTCCTTCTATGCCCTGGGCCTGGGGGACCCCATCGAGGTCTCGGCCATCCACGGCCACGGCACCGGCGACCTGCTGGACGCCTGCGTGGCCGAGTTCCCGGAGGAGGACGAGGACGAGGCCGAGGACGACCGGATCAAGGTCGCCATCATCGGCAAGCCCAACGTAGGCAAGTCCAGCCTGCTGAACCAGATTCTGGGCCAGGAGCGGGTCATCGTCTCCGATGTGGCCGGTACCACCCGGGACGCCATCGACTCCGACTTTGAAAACGAGTTCGGCAAATATTGCTTTATCGACACCGCCGGTATGCGCCGCAAGTCCAAGGTGGACGACGCCATTGAGAAGTATTCCAACCTCCGCACCGTTTCCGCCATCGAGCGGGCCGACGTGTGCCTGATCCTCATCGACGCCGTGGAGGGCGTCACCGAGCAGGACACCAAGATCGCGGGCCTGGCCCACGAGGCGGGCAAGGCGTCGATTATTGTGGTCAACAAGTGGGACCTGATCGACAAAGAGACCAACACCATGGACAAGATGACCGACGAGGTCCGCCGGGATCTGAGCTATATGACCTACGCCCCGGTACTGTTTCTCTCGGCCCTGACCGGCCAGCGGGTCAATAAGCTCTATCAGCTGATTAACGAGGTGGTGGCCCAGTCGGCCATGCGGATCTCCACCGGTATGCTCAACAACGTCCTGGAGGACGCCACTGCCCGGGTCCAGCCCCCCAGCGACAAGGGCCGCCGGCTGAAGATCTACTATATGACCCAGGTGGGCGTGAAGCCGCCCCACTTTGTGGCCTTCTGCAACGACGCCCGGCTCTTCCACTTCTCCTACCAGCGGTACCTGGAGAACCAGCTCCGGGCCGTCTTCGGCCTGATGGGTACCCCCATCAAGCTCACCATCCGCCAGAAGGGCGATAAAAACGATCTGTAGGACTGCGGGGCAGTCCGCCGACCGCCGGGCGGCGAATCTATTTCGACTCTAGGGAGTGTGTTCAATGGAAATCTTCCTCTGGATTCTGGTCATCGTCCTGGGCTATGCGCTGGGCAATCTCAACGGCGCGCTGATTATCTCCAAGCTGCTGATGCACGACGATGTCCGCACCCATGGCAGCGGCAACGCCGGACTGACCAACTTCTTCCGTACTTACGGCGGCCCGGCCACGCTGCTGGTGCTGCTGATCGACGTGGGTAAGACCGTGGCTGCCTGCCTGATTGCCCAGTGGCTGCTGGGCTCCACGGGCTATGGATTGGAGGCCAAGATGGCCGCCGGCGTGGCCGCGATCCTGGGCCACAGCTACCCCGCCGCGTCGCATTTTAAGGGCGGCAAGGGCATTCTCAGCGGCGCGGCCATGGCGGCCGCCGTGGACTGGCGGGTCTTCTGCATCATCTTCGCTTTCTTCCTGGTGGCTGTGATCTGCACCCGCTACGTCTCCCTGGGCTCCGTGCTGGGCGGCGCCGGCTTTGCCGTGTCCATCTGCGCCTTCTACTGGGGCAACTGGGTGGTCTGCGCCCTGGGCGTCTTTGCCGGCGTCTTCGTCATCGTGCGCCACCGGACCAACATTGTCCGGCTGCTGCACCATCAGGAGTCCAAGCTCACCTTCCATCGTACAAAGGAGTAAGCCATGACGATTACAATGCTGGGCAGCGGCGCGTGGGGCACGGCCCTGGCCAATTTGCTGTGCGACAACGGCCATCGGGTGACCCTCTGGAGCCGTACCGAGGAGAAGGCCGCCGCCATGCGCGAAACCCGGAAAAATCCCCGCCTGCAGGGCGTGACCCTCCATCCCGCGCTGGAGATCTCCGGGTCCCTGGACCCGGTCCGCGAGAGTGAGATGGTGGTCTTCGCCACGCCCTCCTTCGCCATTGCCGAGACGGCTCGGAAGGTCCGGGACCTGCTGCGGCCCGACGCCATTCTGGTCTCGGTGACCAAGGGCATCGAGGCGGAAACCGGCTGCCGCATGACCGAAATCCTCCGCCGGGAGACCGGCCGAATCGCCGTGGCCCTGTCGGGCCCCTCCCATGCCGAGGAGGTCTCCCGATACCTGCCCACGGGCTGCGTGGCCGCCTGCGAGCAGGTGGAGCTGGCCGAGACGGTCCAGGATGTGTTTATGAACGACGACTTCCGGGTCTATGCCAGCTGCGACGCCGTGGGCGTGGAGCTCAGCGCCGCCATGAAGAATGTCATCGCCCTCTGCGCCGGAATCAGCGACGGCCTGGGTCTGGGGGACAACTCCAAGGCCCTGCTGGTGACCCGGGGCCTGACGGAGCTGGCCCGGCTGGGCATCGCCATGGGCGGCCGGATGGAGACCTTCTCGGGCCTGGCCGGCGTGGGCGATATGATTGTCACCTGCACCTCCATGCACTCCCGCAACCGCCGGGCCGGAATCCTCATCGGCCAGGGCAAGGCCGTGGACGAGGCCATGGAGGAGGTCGGCGCGGTGGTGGAGGGCTACTACGCCGCCCGGTCCGCCTACGAGCTCAGCCGCCGGGTGGGCGTGGAAATGCCCATCTGCCGGGAGGCCTACGAGGTCCTCTACCGCGGCAAGGCCGCCTGCGCCGCCGTGGTGTCGCTGATGCAGCGTGGCAAAAAGCACGAGTTCGAGGACGCCTCCTGGAACAAGCAGAGCTGAGCCCGGCAGGCCCGGATTCCGGTCCGTAGGGCGGGGTGCCCACACCCCGCCGTGCCCAGCCTCCGCAACCACCGGGGCTACGACAACGACGGACCCGGTTCCGGGCGGATATACAAGCAAAAAACGATCAAGTGCAACCGTAGGGGCGGCCTAAATGGCCGCCCGCGCCGCACCGCTGGAATTACAAGGCATTCGGTCATCGCGGCCCGGCCATGGCGGCATGTGGGCATGCCACCCTACAAGGTTCGGCGATGGCGCGGCGGGAAACGCGGGCCTTTCCGGGCGGCCATACAGGCCGCCCCTACGACGCATCATCGACTTGGTCCGTAGGGGCGGCTATCAGCCGCCCGCGCCGCATTCCGCTTCTTCCCGTAAAAAACCTGCTGCGTTAATTCCGCAGCAGGTTCGTTTTTTGCAATATGGCTTCCAGGACGCCGCCGCCGATGGCCAGGGCCTTGTCGGAGACGGTATAGCAGTGGGACACCTGGGCCCGGGGGTCCACGTCGCCGGACTTCATGCCCTTCCGCACCGGTGTATCCGGCGGCAGGATACCCCGCAGGACGCCGCCGATGGTACAGACCATGGGCGCATCGCCCACATAGCCGGCCACATCGCCGGCCTCCACCAGGGCGCCGATGTCCAGGACCGGTCGGAAGATTCCGTCGGCCGGAGCCCGGAGGACCCGTTCTCCGGCAAAGCCGCCGATGAGGCCGGGAACATTGGTGTTGGGCAGCGCCGGGCCGTCCCAGATGACCCGGCCCAGGGTGTGGCCCCGCATGGTTTCGACGACGGCGTGGCAGTCGCGCCCGGCGGTGAAGCCCGGGCCCAGGACGATGACCACCGGCGCGTCGGTGATGGACGTGCCCAGGTTGCGCTTGGCGAGAATGGCGTCCACCAGCACGCGGGGGTTGAGGACGGCCCGGCAGGCCGCCTCGGGGTCGATGAGCACCGGGATCTCCCGGGCGGCCAGCACCGCGGGAACGGTCTCCGCCGTGGCCAGCCGGGCGGTGACGCCCTCCACGGTCGTCTCGCCCAGGGCGATGGCCTGGGAAAAGGCCACGGTCCGGCGAATGGCCGTGGGCCGGGCCAGATCGGTCATGACCACGTCGAAGCCCGCGTGATAGAGCCGCAGAGCCACGCCGCTGGCCAGGTCTCCCGCGCCGCGAATCAGAACCAGCATAGGCACCTCCTATTGATTAAAGGCGTTGTCGTCGAAGGTGATGACGGCGTAGTATTTGTGATCCCGTCCGCCGATGGCCCGATCCACGGCGGCCTGAATTTCCGCTTGACGGCTTTCGCTCCCGAAGGGCAGCACCAGGTCGAAGATCAGGTTGGTGTGCTTGGGTCCCCGGACCATGCGGAAGTCGTGGAGCGTCAGCTGGGGGTCCAGGGCGCGGACGGCGGCGGTGACCACCTCGCGCATCTCGTTGAGCTCGGCGTCGTCGGTGACCAGGGGGTCATAGTGGACCACCAGCTGGACATGGAGTTCCCGGCCCACTTCCCGTTCCATATCGTCAATGATATTGTGGCAGACCAGGGGGTCCTCCTTGCTGTCCATTTCCACATGGACGCTGGCGAACTGTCGCCCGGGGCCGTAGTCGTGGACGATCAGGTCGTGGATGCCCAGGACCTTGTCGTAGGCCAGCACCTTGTCGCGGATGCGGTGGACCAGCTCCGGGTCCGGGGCTGCGCCGAGAAGCGGGTCGATGGTGTCCTTGGCGATGCCCACGCCGCTCCAGAGGATAAAGGCCGCCACAGCCACGCCGGCATAGCCGTCGATGTGCAGGTTGGTGAACCGGGCCACAATACCGGCCAGCAGCACGGCGGCGGTGGTGATGACGTCGTTGCGGCTGTCAGCGGCGGTGGCCTCCAGGGTGGGGGAGTGGATGGTCCGGCCCAGCTTTTTGTTGAAGGCGGCCATCCACAGCTTGATGAGGATCGAGGCGGCCAGAATGGCGATGGTCAGGACCGAGAAGTCCACGGGCTCGGGGTTGAGAATCTTCTTCACCGAGCTCTTGACCAGCTCCACGCCGATGACCAGAATCATGGCGGCGACGATCAGCCCGGCGATATACTCGATGCGGGCATGGCCGTAGGGGTGGCCGTCGTCGGCGGGCTTCTCCGAGAGCTTGAAGCCCACCAGGGTCACTACCGAGCTGGAGGCGTCGGAGAGGTTGTTGACGGCGTCGGCCATAACTGAGACGCTGCCGGAAATCAGGCCGGCCAGCAGCTTTCCGAGAAACAGCAGCAGGTTCAGCCCGATGCCGATGGCGCCGGAGACCTTGCCGCAGTAGGTCCGGGTGACCGGGTCCTCGGGGTCCCGGTGGGACCGGAGCAGGAGCTGGATGATCCGAGCGATCATAGAGCGCATTCGCTTCCTTTCCTTGCAGGAGTATGCCGCCGGGAGAGATTCCGGCGGCAGCAGAAAATCACGTGTTTCATTGACCGGAGCGGCGGAACATGGTACAATGGTTCCATATCCTATGAAACAAAGGAGAGGCATATGCGTACCTATCAAATTCTCACCGACTCCAGCTGTGACATGACCCAGCAGATGGCCGATGCCCTGGAGCTGGTTGCCGTGCCCCTGACTGTCAACTACCAGGGGAAGGAATACCCCAATTATCTGGATGGCCGAGCCCTGGATACGGCGGCCTTTTACCACGGCCTGCGGTCCGGCGAGATGACCTCTACCTCGGCGGTGAACCCGGCGACCTGGAAGGCAGCGGCGGAAGCGGTGTTCCGGCAGGGACAGGACGTGCTGATTCTGGCCTTTTCCTCCGGCCTGAGCACCACCTTCAACGCGGCGTTTATCGCCTCGCAGGAGCTGCTGGAGGAGTATCCAGAGCGGAAGATCTATGTGGTGGATACGCTCTGCGCCTCTATGGGACAGGGCCTGCTGTGCTACCATGTGGCCCAGAAGCGGCTGGAGGGCGCCACGCTGGAGGAGGCCCGGGATTATGCCGAGGCCAACAAGCTCCATCTGTGCCACTGGTTCACCGTGGACGATCTGATGTTCCTCAAGCGGGGCGGGCGGATCTCCGGCGCCACCGCGGTCATGGGGAGCCTGCTGCAAATCAAGCCGGTGATGCACGTGGACAATGACGGCCATCTGGTGCCGGTATCCAAGGCCCGGGGCCGCAGAGCCTCCATCCAGGCCCTGGCGGCCAAGGTGGGGGAGACGGCCATCGAGCCGGAAAAGCAGGTCATGTTCATCAGCCATGGCGACTGCCTGGAGGACGCCGCGTATCTGGCGGGCCTCCTGCGGGAGCGCTACCACGTGCCCCGAGTGGAGATCAACTACGTAGGTCCGGTCATCGGCTCCCACTCCGGCCCCGGTACGCTGGCGCTGTTCTTCCTGGGAACCCAGCGCTGACCTTACTTTAGGGTGCTGAGAATGTCGATGGCCTCCAAGGCCGCGTCCAGCTCCTCGATGGTGGTAAAATACGACGTGCTCATGCGAACCGTGCCCTGGGGATACGTCCCCAGGGTTTTGTGCGCGTTGGGGGCGCAGTGGAGGCCGCAGCGGGTGAGAATGCCGAACTGCCGCTCCAGCCGCTGGCCCATCTCATCGTTGTCCCGGCCGATAAAGTCCAGGGAGAAGACGCCCAGCCGCTGATTCAGATTGGTGGGACCCACCAGGCGCACGCCCCGCAGGAAGGAGACCTCGTGGACGAAGTGGCGGCAGAGCAGCTGATCGTGGGCACGAATGGCCTCGATGCCGATGGCCTCCAGGTAGGAGAGGGCGGAATCCAGGCCGTAGAATCCGGGCAGGTTGGGGGTACCGGGTTCAAACCGGTCGGGGAGGAAGGCTGGCTGGATCTCCGAGTGAGCCTCAGAGCCGGTGCCGCCGAGGACGATGGGCTGGAGCTCCCGGGCAAAATCCGGCGAGACCAGCAGCGCGCCGGTGCCCGCGGGGCCCATCAGGGACTTGTGGCCCGGCACGGCCAAAGCGCTGAGCTGGAAGCGGTCGAAGTCCACTGGCGTCTCGCCGGCGGTCTGGGCGGCGTCCAGGGCGAAGGGCACGCCGTAGTCGGCTAAAATCGCGCCGATGGCCTCGGCGTCCTGGATGACGCCGGAGACGTTGGACCCGTGGGCAATGACGGCCAGCCGGGTGTTGGGCTTCACCAGCTTGCCGATGGCGAAGGGGTCCAGCAGACCGGTCTCGTCGCAGGGAATCCGGTCGAAGGTGACGCCCCGGGTCTGGGCCAGATAGGTCAGGGGCCGCATGACGGCGTTGTGCTCCATGGCGCTGACCAGGCAATGGTCGCCGGGACGCAGATAGCCGAAGAGAATTTGGTTGATGGCCGCCGTGCAGCCGGGGGTGAGGATCACGTGGCTGGGCTTATAGGGGAAGCCCAGAAACCGGGCCAGCCGCTCCCGCAGCCGCAGCGTCACCTGCGCGGCCTCCTGGGCGGGGCCGTAGGCCGAACGGTTGATGGGCGCGCCCACCTGCAGCATATATTCTGCCATGGCCCGCGCTACCTGGGGCGGCTTGGGATAGGACGTGGCGGCGTTGTCCAGATAAATGACCATATCGCACCTCCGGCAATCGAGTTTAGGTTGAATTCGTATAAAAGATACTGTATCATAACCCGGCGGCTTTTGCAAGAGATAGGGGAAAACAGCCGGCGGGAGTAAAAAACAAACCCCGAACACCAAAGCGTTCGAGGTTTTTAGGTACTGCAAACCGGTCTTACACCGCGCGCTGCACCTTGTTGGAGCGAAGGCATCTTGTACAGACGTAAACATGGCGAGGAGTACCGTCAACAATAGCTTTTACGCGCTTGACGTTGGGCTTCCAAGCTCTGTTGGAACGTCTGTGAGAGTGAGAGACTTTGATACCAAAGGTCACGCCCTTGCCGCAGATATCGCACTTTGCCACTGGCTGCACCTCCTTGCCACTCATAGATTTTTGGAATGCGCCTGAAAGCGCTTAAGTATCATAGCAGATATCCACAAAAAATGCAAGGAAAAGTTTGCGAATGGACGAAAAAATTTTGACCCGTTGCGAAGATACCCGAAACAGGGTATAATGGCGGAGAGGTGAGGCCCCTTGGAGCATATTTACACCGTCCCCCTGACGAAGCTGGTGGAGGACTTTCAATTGATCGCCCTGCACAAGGCCGAGGATTTTGACCGGATTCACATCACTGTGGACGACGTCAGCCGTCCCGGCTTGCAGTTGGCCGGTTTTTTTGACCATTTCGAGCCCATGCGCCTGCAGGTTCTCGGCAACGTGGAGACCAGCTATCTCCAGAAGCTCAGCAGCGAGCAGCGGGCCATTATATTTGACCATCTCTTCTCCTATAAGATCCCGGCCCTGGTGATTTCCCGGAACCTGGAGCCCCTGCCCGAATGCCTGGAGATGGCCCGGAAGCACGATATCACCGTCCTCCGGAGTCAGGACGCCACGTCCTCCATCGTCTCCAGCCTGATCTCGTCCCTCAAGGCCTATCTGGCCCCCCGGATCACCCGCCACGGCGTGCTGGTGGAGATCTACGGCGAGGGCATTCTGATCTTTGGCGACAGCGGCATCGGCAAGAGCGAGGCCGCCGTGGAGCTGGTCAAGCGCGGACACCGCCTGGTGGCCGACGACGCTGTGGAGATCAAGCGAATCTCTCCCACGCAGCTGGTGGGCGGCGCGCCGGACGTGCTGCGGCACTATATCGAGCTGCGCGGCATCGGCGTCATCAACGTGGCCAAGCTCTTCGGCATGGGCGCTGTCAAGGACAGCTCCAACATCGACCTGATTATCAATATCGTACCCTGGCAGGACGGCGAGATCTATGACCGGCTGGGCCTGGAGTCCCAGTACGCCGATATCCTGGGCGTCAAGATTCCGTCCATCACCGTCCCCGTCACCCCGGGCCGGAATCTGGCCGTCATCTTTGAGGTGGCCGCCATGAACAACCGGCAGAAGCGGATGGGCTATAACGCCGCCGTGGAATTCACCGAGCAGCTGAGCAAGTTCTTCCAGCAGTCCAACGAGGGGATCAAATTCTAAATCGCCGCCCCGGCCAAGGCCGGAGCCCAATAAGGGGCTGTCTCTCATTCAGAGACGGCCCCATTTTGCGCTGCCTGCGGGCGGATATATAATCCGCCCTTGCGAGGGGAGGAAGCCTCGAACCCCGGTGGGAATCGGGAGCCGGTCCGGGCGGCTTACCGGCTGCCGGGCAAGCGGAGCTGACGGGCCAGAGCCGAGCGGGTTTCGGCTGTGATCTCCACCAGCTCCACCTGGGGATGGGCGGCGATTTGGGCCAGAAACGGCGAATCCGCCTGCTGGAGCACACCGAGAATGGGCGTCTTGCCCTCGACGGCGGCCAGAACCATGGCGCGGAAGGCCCGGGCCTCCGCCTCGTGGGGGCCCAGCTCGTCCATGACCAGCAGCCCCGCCCCGGCGGAGCGGGCGAGGGCGGCACAGCCGAGACGGTCGAAATTCGCCGCCGCGGCCTGCCGTCCGGCGCTGCCGCAGCAGAAGAGCAGATTGTCCGCCGAGGGCGGCTCCGGCCGGTCCGCCGGGAGCAGGTGGACGGAATAGACGCCCGGGATCACGCCGGTGACCCGCTTGGTGTAGAAGCCGCCCAGCGTCCCGTGATACTGCCCCAGCAGTGTCTGGACCAGGGTGCTTTTCCCGACGCCCTTGACGCCGGTCAGAAACAGATGCTTCGTCATGGAGTGCCCTCCCGTCCCGGTGTGCAGGGCCGTTTGACCGGCAGACAGATGGTGCGCGGCGCGCCGTAGCGGTCCCGCACCGTGACCACGTCGATTTCAATGCCGTATACCGCCTGGAGGTTTTCCGGCGTGATCACCTGCTCCGGCGGGCCGAAGGCGGCCACCTGCCCCTCCCGCATCAGCAGCACCTTGGTGCCCACCGAGGCCGGATACTCGGGGCTGTGGGTGGACATGACGACGCAGTAGCCCCGCCGGGCCAGATCCGCCACCACCTCCATCAGAAGCTGATGGTTGGCATAGTCCAGATTGGCCGAGGGCTCGTCCAGCACCAGAATTTTCGCCGCCTGACAGATGGCCCGGGCAATGAGAATCAGCTGCCGCTGCCCGCCGCTGAGGGCGGTGTATTTTTTGTTGGCTAGATGGGCCGCGCCCAGCTTCTCCAGGGCGGCGAAGGCGGCGTCCCGGTCGGCGGCCTTGGGCGTCTCGAAGGCCGACAGCTGAGAGGCCCGGCCCATGGTCACCACGTCCAGCACCGTATAGGCGTAGACCGGCGTGTGGTATTGGGGGATGTAGGCGATGCGCGTGGCCAGCTCCCGGGGGGAGAGGGTGCGCAGCTCGTCGCCATCCAGGCGGATGGACCCGCCGGTGAGCGGCAGAATGCCCAGCAGCAGCCGGAAGAGCGTAGTCTTGCCGCAGCCGTTGGGGCCCACCAGACACAGCACGTCCCCGGCGTCGGCCCGGCAGCTGACGCCGCGCACCACGTCGCCGCCGCCGTAGCCGCCCCACACCTGCTCCACTTCCAGGCCCATGTCAATCCCGCTCCTTCCGCTTAATGATAAGGTAGATAAAGAAGGGCGCGCCCATGATGCTGGTGACCACGCCCAGCGGCAGCTCCATGGTGAGCACCGACCGGGCCAGGTCGTCCATCAGCACCAGATAGGCCCCGCCCAGCAGCGCGCTGGCGGGAATCAGCCGGTGGTAGTCCGGCCCCACCAGGGCCCGGGCCATGTGGGGGATCATCAGCCCCACCCAGCCGATCAGACCGCCCAGACAAACGGCCGCGGCGCTGAGCAGCGTGGAGGCGAAAATCAGAATCATTCGGTATCGCCGCACATGGATGCCCAGGGTCCGGGCCTCCTCCTCCTCCAGAGTCAGCAGGTTGATTCGCCACCGCAGCAGGAAAATCAGGATAAGCCCCACCACCATGGGCAGCGCGCTCCAGAGAAAGGCCTCGGTGTCGGCCTTTTTCAGGCTGCCCATCAGCCAGAAGGTGATTTTTTGCAGGGTGTCCGTGGGGTCGGAGACGTATTTAATCATGGTGACGCCGGCGTTGCACAGGGCCATGACCATGGAGCCGGTGAGAACCAGGCTGAGAATCTGGGAGTGGGCCGACTTGCGGCTGACCAGATAGGAGAAGGTCACCGCCGACACGCCGCCCACAAAGGCCGCCAGCTGAATCAGCCAGTTGGACGCGCCCCAGAGGATGGCCAGGGAGGCGCCCAGGCTGGCGCCCGAGGACACGCCCAGAATGTCCGGCGAGACCAGGGGATTGCGGAACATGCCCTGATAGGTGGCTCCGGCCACCGACAGCGACGCGCCGATCAGTACGGCGGAGAGAATCCGGGGCAGGCGGATGTTCCAGAAGATGGTGACGGCCTGGTCCCGCAGACCCGTCTGGTCGGTAAAGCGGCTCAGAAAGGCCCGGACCACCTCCACCGGCGTCAGGGGAAAATAGCCGATCCAGAAGGACAGCAGAATTGCGGCCAGCAGCACCAGCCCCAGACCCAGCAGGATCAGCCGGTAGTAGCGCCGCCGCTGCCGGGCGGCCTCTTGCGGCAGCAGTTCCATGGCGGTTCCTCCCATTTCCTCCCTTGACAGGAGGAGAAAAATGTGCTATGTTCACAGCAACACCGATGTGTTTTCAAAAGCGAATCGCTCAAAAAGCTCTATCGTTAGTATCGCACATTCGGTGCGGAATGTCAATTTCGGGTTTTCGTCCGGGGACGGAGACGGAATGCGGCAGAATTCGGAAGAAAAAGAGGTGTCAACAGCCAATGAAGAACCCCAACAAGCGGCTGGCGCTGCTTCTGGCGGCGCTGCTGGTCCTGAGTCTGTTCGCCGGCTGCGCCCGGCAGAGCGAGGCTTCGCCGCCCGCCGGCGCGGAGACCGCCACCCAGGAGACGTCCGACGCCCCGGATTCGACCCAGGAGGCCGAGGATGCGGCGCAGCCGGACGACGCCGGGGAAGAGGCGTCCGCCACGCGGGAAATCACCGACATGGCGGGCCGGACCATGACCATTCCGGCGGAGATCCAATCGGTCTTTTCCACCGGCGCCACCGCGGCCATCTATCTCTATACGTTGGCCCCGGACCTGCTGCTGGGCTGGAACTATGCGCTCAACGACGTGGAGAAGCGCGTCATTCTGGAGCAGTACCACGATCTGCCCAACTTCGGCCAGGGCGACGCCATCAGCTACGAGGCAGTCATCGCGGCCGGTCCCTCCATCGCACTGAACGTGGCCGCGATCCATGACGGCAGCATCGACGATTCCGATACCATGGCCCAGCAGCTGGGTATCCCGGTGGTCATGGTCAGCGCCGACCTGCTGGACGCGCCGGAGGTCTACCGCTTCCTGGGCGAGCTCTTCGGCATGGAGGAGGAGGCCGAGGCCCTGGCGTCCTACGCCCAGAAGACCTTTGACGATATCGCCGGCCTGGATATCCCGGAGGAGGAAAAGGTCCGCATTTACTACGGCAACGGCGAGGACTCCCTGGAGACCGCCCCGGCCGGGTCCTCTCACGGACAGATCATCGACCTGGTCAACGCCGTCAATGTGGCCGATCTGGAGCTGGGCGACGGCTCCCGGGTGCAGATTTCGGCGGAGCAGCTGCTGGCCTGGGACCCTGACGTCATCATCGTCAACGGCGAGCCCAAGGCCGATCTGACCGGCGCGGCGGCGGCCGAGGCGATTCTGAATGATCCCACCTACGCCACGCTGAAGGCCGTGCAGAACGGCGCGGTCTACGGTACGCCCAACGCGCCCTTCAGCTGGATCGACCGGCCCCCGGGGCCCAACCGCATTGTGGGAATCCGTTGGCTCTCCGGCCTGATCTACCCCGAATACCTGGACTTCGACGTGGACGAGGCGGTCAAGGAGTTCTTCCAGCTCTTCTACCACGTGGAGCTCACCGACGAGCAGCTGACGCAGCTCTATAACGGTACAATCTAATCCCGCTGCCCCGGGCAGCCATACAGTCGTACAGAACCGGGGTTCGATGGTTCCCGATTCGTAGGGGCCGATGCCCACATCGGCCCGCATGGCTCCGTGTGCAAGGCAGTCCGATCGCCGCTTTGGGCGTAGGGCGGCATGCCCACATGCCGCCATACCCGTGCCGCGATGCTTGCGGACTCTTTGGTTCCGGCAGCCTGCTTTGGCGGGGTGTGGGCACCCCGCCCTACGGGCCGGGCCGAACGTACGCCGTAGGGGCGGCTATCAGCCGCCCGACCAGGCCTCCGGTTCCCGTCGCGCCCCCGCCGAACGCCGTAGGGCGGCATGCCCACATGCCGCCAGCCGGGTACTGGGCTTCCCAAGCCCCGGCGGGGTGTAGGCGCCCCGCCCCTACGCCCTTGTACCGAGTTTTCCAGCCTGCCGAAAAGACTTTTTCGACAGGCTGGCTCTGTTGTTTTCTGCGAAAAGATGGTATAATCATCCCATAGCATCAGAAAACAGTGGGGTGATCGCATGACGGCGGCATTGATTATCGCGGCGGGACAGGGCAGAGACCGGCGGCAGATCGAGCCGGACCGGGAGGTGGGCGCGCTGAGCGCCGTAAAGCGCTGTGTGCTGACCTTCCAGGCGGCCGGCGTGGCGCGGGTGGTGGTGGTCTGCGGCGACCGGGAGGACGGCAGGACCGAAAAGCTGGTGGCCCATATGAATGTGACCTTCCTGTTCAGCTCCGACGCGGGGGAAATGCTGGACAGCGTAAAACTGGGCTTGTCGTTCCTCCAGGGCAAGTGCGGCGACGTGCTGATTGCCCATACCGACGTGCCGCTCTTCCAGGTGGAGACGGTCCGAGCGCTGCTGGAGGCCGGCGGCGGGCTGTGTGTCCCGGTCTGCGGCGGCCGGGGCGGCCACCCCATCCGCTTGGCAGCCGGATATATTCCGGAGATCCTGGCCTATGGCGGCTCCGGCGGTCTGGCGGGCGCGCTGCGGGCGGCCGGTCTGGCGCGGACGGAGGTGCCGGTGGAGGACCCGGGCATCCTGACCCATATCCAGGACCGGGACGGCTGCGAGGCGCTGCTCTCCGCCCAGCGGGAGCCCCGGCTGCGGCCGGCGTTCCGGTTCCAGCTGATGCGGGACCAGCCGTTCTACGGCCCCGGCGCGCACCAATTGCTGCAGCTCACCGAGGAGACCGGCGCGCTGCTGGACGCCTGCCGTCACATGGGCATCTCCTACAGCAAGGGGCGGAAGATCATCGCCAATCTGGAGCGGCAGATGGGCTGCCCGATGCTGGAGCGCACCCGGGGCGGCAAGGACGGCGGCGCATCCACGGTGACCCCGGAGGGCCGTGCGCTGATCCGCCGCTACAGCGCCTTCTGCGAAGAGGCCGAGACCATTCTGACGGAGCTCTTCCGGCAGTATTTCGAGCCATGAGCGGCGCACACGGGTGGGGCATCCGGCCTTTGCCCCTGTTTGCGCTGCTGCTGGGAAAATTGGTAAAAAAATTTTAACAGAGAAATGGTCCTGACTTTGTAGAACTATCCGCCGTTTGCTGAGGCAAGCCGGCGGGATATGTTCTGTTTCTGCAAATTCTGGAAAATTGTGCGCCAACGTATTAACATATGTTAATGCGCCGGCGCACAATTTTAATATAATATACCAGAAGGTGGTGCAAGAAATGGAGATACGAGCATTTTATCGCGACGCGCTGGGCGTGCGGGACCCGCAGCTCCTGACGATGCTGGAAGAAAACAGCCATGTGGTTCAGGTGGATAAGGGCCAGAAGGTGCTGGATTTTGGCGAGATTTGCACAGAGATTCTGTTTTTGGCTTCAGGGATATTCCGCGGCTATTTTCTGGACGCAAGGGGCCGGGATGTAACGGACTGTTTTGGTGTTCTGCCGGGGATGCCCGCGCTGCCGTGCTCCGGCTTTGAGAAACCCAGTCCCATCTGCATCGAGGTATTGGAGGACAGTGAATTTGTCGCCATTCCGATTCGGGCCCTGCTGCCCCATTTGACGGCCAGTATGGAACTCATGTCGATCTACAACATGCTGCTGCAGGAGTCTCTGAAGGAGCACTGGGAGAACAAAATCGCCTTGGGCCAGTATTCTGCGGCGGAGCGGTACCAGTGGTTTCTGAAGAGCTATCCCGGGCTAATTGACCGCGTGCCCCACAGAGACGTGGCCTCCTTCCTGGGTATGACACCGGTATCCCTGTCCCGAATTCGCCGGGAATTGCGGGATAAGGGAGAAGCCTAGCCGCGGTGCTGCCCGACGCGAAAAGGCGGGCTGTACATGATGAATAGGCTCCCTCCATGGGCGACCAAACACGGTCGATCCTGGAGGGAGCCTATTATATTTATTCCGTCGGCTGGGTCAGCAGCCCCAGGAGGTCGGCGGGGGAGACGGAACCGTCCACGTGGAAGCGCTTCATGCAGTACAGGGTCTGCGGCAGCCCCCGAACCACGGTGTTGACGCCGGGCTCTGTGGAGAGCGTCACGCGAATTCCGTTTTCCTCCAGCACCCACTGGGAGAGGGTGGAGTAGGCGCCGGAGGGGTAGGCCAAAACATCCACGGTTTCGCCGGTGGCATCTTCCAGCACCTGGCGGCTCTTCTGAATGTCGGCGGTCAGCGCCGCGACGTAGTCTTCTTCAGATTCACCGGGCAGGGGCAGAATGGTTTCCCGGAAGGGGCCGTCGCCCGTTTCAAAGGGCGGCCACTGGTGCATGTCGTAGGTGTGGCTCTGGACGGAGATCAGACCAGAGGCCACCATCTCGGCCGCTTCCTCGCCGGAAAAATGCGGGTTCATTTCGTGCCCGGTGTCCTTGTAGGTGTCCTTGCCCAGAGAGACGCCGATGGCGAAGATCGTTGCCTTCATCTGGTATTTTGCGAGAATGGGGTAGGCCAAGGTGTAATTGCTGGAGTAGCCGTCGTCAAAGGTAATCATCACCGGCTTCTCCGGCAGATCAGCGCCCTCGTAGACGTAGGCCATGAGCTCGTCAAAGGAGATGGACGTATAGCCTGCTTCCGAAAGGGCCTGGATTTGCGCCTCAAACTGTGCGGCCGTCAAATCGGTCTCAGCCGCGGCCTCCTCGGCCAGATTGTGGTACATAAGAATGGGCGCCTGGGCTTCTATTTCGGCCTGGGGCAGCGCCTGGGCCTCCAGCCCCTGGGCCACGTGCTGGGCGGCGGTTTCGGCGGTGACATAGGCGCCGAAGTCTTCGGGAATCCACAGGTCGGTCCGCCCGGCCATCCGGGCCGCCATCATTTCGCCCACGTTGTTGCGGAAGTGGGTGGCGTCATAGAAGTAGCGCATCTCCCGGCTGACGCTGGAGCAGGAGAAGTCCCAGAAGGGCGTCACCTGAGCCAGCGCGTCGTAGAAGGCGATGACCGCGTCGAGATCGAAGTTATCGAAATAATCCCGGTATACCGGTCCGGCCACCACGGTCAGATTGACTCCGGCGGCGGCGCACATGTCACGGATGGCGGCTACGCTCTTCATGCAGTTTTCCGTCTGGCCCAGAGACAGGGGGCCGCTCTGCGGATAGTCGGCGAAAACGGGGTAGGCGGTCAGATACTCCTCCACGCTGCCGATGGGCTCGGCGTCCCGGACCCGCTTGTCGTAAGTCCCGGTGACCTCGTCGAAGACGTCAAAATCCTGGGGCAGCAGGGTGTCCTCCCCCAGGGCCTGGAGCTTGGCCAGACCATAGCGGAAATCGGCCAGCAGGTAGCGGCTGTAGTGAGACAGCGCCGAGATATCCGGGTCCACCAGGTAGTGGAGGTTTTTGGTCAGCCGGTTGGACTCCTCGTCGTAGGTCATGCCGTTGTCCAGATAGACGTTGAGAATGATGTTTTTGACCTCATAATGTTCCAGCAGATAGGCCGTGAGCTTTTCGCAGTCGAGCATATCGGCGTCATACATGATGAGATTGTAGAAGCTGGCGTCATAGAGTTCGTTCAAGGCCTCCGTGGGGAAGGAGCTGGTGGAGGAGCAGCCGATGATATAGGAGTCGTAGTCCTGGTGATGCTGCTCCAGCCAGGAGGTTTTGGCCACCCTGGGGTTGTTGGTCTCGTCGTAGGAGAACCACTGGAACACCGGGTCGCCGAACGCGCCGAAGGGGTCGGTGACATAGTTGAAGGCTGCCAGCGCCAGCACCAGGGCCAGCGCCGTGGCGGCAAAGAGAATCACCCATTTTTTAGCCTGCATTGTAACCTCCTTGGGGCATCAGAACTGGCCGTAGATAAAGGCGGAGGAGATGTAGCCGGTGCGGAACACGCCGAAGGCTACGATCACCAGAAGCGGCACGACAATGGCCAGCCACTGGACCAGGGGACGCTGCCGGGCCAAGGTCTCGCGGACATGGCCGCCGCGCTCCTGGTAGAACTCCACCGTCACCAGCACCGCCGCGGCCAGGCCCAGCAGCAGGAAATCGCCGCCGGTGAGGCCCAGGGAGAGCAGCGTCCCGTCGGTCAGCTGGGAAAAGACCGGGCGGGTAAAGGTGGCGACCAACAGGCTCCCGGCGGTCAGCAGCCGGGGGGCCCGGGTCAGATACCGGCCCAGGAACACCAGAAAGCAGGTCCGGACGGTCATGACGATCCGCCAGCCCAGGGAACCGCCGTCGATGTGCAGAGCGTCCTTCCAGCTTTGGAACCGCCGCTCCAGGAGCAGCGAGGACGTAATGATAGTGCCGTTCCAAAGGCCGTAGACGATATACTTGAGGCTGGACCCATGCCATACGCCGATGACCAGGTAGATGATAAACGTGGCCAGGGACGTGGCAAAGATTTTCCCGCCCAGACCGCCGATGTGCCGCCGGGCCCACTTGCCCAGGCGGCCGAAGGGCTTGGAGAGGGACAGGGGATAGAAGAGGTAGTCCCGCATCCATTGGCCCAGGGAAATGTGCCACCGCCGCCAGTAGTCGGCCAGGGAGGTGGCGAAGAGGGGACGGCGGAAGTTCTCGGCCATGGTGATCCCCAGCATCTGCGCCACGCCGCGGGCGATATCGATGCCGCCGGAGAAGTCGCAATAGAGCTGGACGCAGTAGAAGAAAATGCCGACGGCGATGACCGCGCCGCCGTAGGGGCAGTTGTCGCGGATCACCGTATCCACCAGCACGGCCGCCCGGTCGGCGATGACCAGCTTTTTGAAGTAGCCCCACATGGCCAGCTGGATGCCGTACTGGAGATTCTGCCAGGATAATTCCTTGGGGGCCAGTAGCTGGGGCGCCAGCGCGTCGTACCGGCCGATTGGTCCCTGAATCATCTGCGGGAAGAAGGAGACAAACAGCAGATACTTGACCGGATTATTCTGAGCCGCCTTGCCCCGGTACACGTCCACCACATAGCCCACGGCCTGAAAGGTGAAGAACGAGAGCCCCAGAGGCATGAGAAAATCCCACCGGGGCAGCCGTGCGGCCACGGGGGTGGGGAGGAGCTCCAGGGTGAAGTTCCAGTATTTCATGGCGTAGAGCAGGCCGAAGCACAGCACAGCGCCCAGGGCGGCCACGCGCTTCTTGGCGGCTTTGAGCTGGTTTTGCCGGGCCTTGTCAGCGCCCTTGCGCTGGTCATTGAGGCGCTGCAGCGCCAGGCCGCAGCCCCAGGTCACGGCGGCCACGGCCAGCAGCCATATCACGGTCCTGCCTCCGCCGGATAGATAGAAGACCATGCTGGCTGCCAGCAGCAGCAGCCACTGGAACCGACGGGGCAGCAGATAGTACAGCGTCACCGTCGCCAGCACCAGCAGCACAAAGGTCAAAGAGGTAAATGCCATCTTATCCCTGGGCCGCCTGGATCAGCTTGACGATGGCATCGACGGAGTTGAAATTCTCCGGCTGGAGGTCCTCCACGGAGATCTCCACTTCAAAGGTGTCCATGAGCTCCGAGACGATGGAGACAATGTCCAGGGAATCCACCAGGCCGTCGTCGATCAAAGCCGTCTCATGCTCGAAGTCCACGCCGGGGCACAGTTCCGACAGAATGGAAATCACTTGTTCTCTCATGTTGTTTCATCCTTTCCACCGGCCAGGACGGCGGACTGCCATCCGTCCGGCCGGTAACCGCGTGATTGATAAAATCCCTCGGCGGGGCCGTTGCCCTGTCTGGCCCAGACCAGGCTTTTGGCGCCGCCGGTTTTGATGAGGTAGGCGTTCAGCAGCCCCGAGGCCAGGCCGTTCCGCCGCTGATCGGCCCGCACGGCCAGATGGCGGATCTCGGAGCTGGTACGGCCGGTCTGAAAGTGCAGCAGGCCGCAGAGACCCGCTTGATCCCAGGCGGCCACGGCCTCCCCGGCCGCCAGCTGGACCTCCAGGTCGGCCCGATTGGGCAGGCAGCCGGTCAGCGGATCGAACTGTTCCCGGAGGAAGGCCAGCACGGCGTCTGCCTGCGTCGGGTCAGGGCAGCCGTATGCCCCCGCCCCTTCGGCGGGACAGGCGGGCCGCTCCCAGCGGCTCCGGCGGAAGAGCACCCGCCATCCGGCTTCCTCCAGCCGGGCCACGGCCTCCAGGGCCCGGGCTTCCTTACCGGGCCGCCAGACAATTTCCGTGACGGCGGCCTCGGCAGCCGGCGGCGGACACAGCTCCGCGCCCCGCTGCCAGTAGAAGGTGTAGAGTCCGTGTCCAGCTCGGCTCCGGCGCAGCCACAGCCCGCCGGGGAAGGGGAACACGGTCAGCCCCGCCGCGATCTCCCGGTCGTAGTCGCCGGGGGCCATCAGATGGTTGGTGTAGACGCCGGGCTTCAGCTGGGCCGTCAGCAGCGGCGACAGGGCCGCAAAGTCCTCAATTCGCTCCATCGAGATACTGCTCCTTCAGCTTTACCCGGTCCACCTTGCCGTTGGCGTTATAGGGCAGCCGTTCCAGCCGGTGATACACGTTGGGAAGCATATACTTGGGCACCGCCCGACGCATGGCCTTCACCAGGCTGTCGCTGTCCAGAGCCCCGGCGTAGATGCAGAGGATCCGGTCCCGGCTGCCGTCGTAGAGGCAGACGGCGGCGTCGATGCCCTCCACGGCGTGGAGCGCCACCTCGATTTCGCCCAGCTCGATGCGGTAGCCCATATGCTTGATCTGCCCGTCCTGCCGGGAGAGGAAGTAGAGCAGGCCGTCCCGCTCCACAGCCAGGTCGCCGGTGCGGTAGAGCAGGTCCGGGTAGTCCGGCCGCAGGGGATTCTGGACAAAGGCGGCCCGGGTCTTGTCCCAGTCGCCGAAGTAGCCCTTGGCCAGGCCGCAGCCTCGGACGCAGATCTCGCCGGGCTCTCCGGGCGTCACCGGACGCAGCTGCTCGTCCAGCAGCAGGATCTCCTTGTTTTCGCAGGCCGTGCCCAGGGGGATGGGCTCGTCGTCGGCGAAGTCCCGGTCCAGATGGTAGCCGGTGCAGTCCACGGTGACCTCCGTGGGGCCGTAGAGGTTGATAACATGGAGCTGGGGAGCCGCCTGCCGCCAGGCGTTGACGTGCTTGGCCTGAAGCGCCTCGCCGCCCAGGGCGGCGGTGCGCAGCGTCGTGGGCGGGCATTTGGCCAGGGCGCCGGAGGCCGCCGCCAGATGGAAGGCGGAGGTGGCCCAGTTGATGGCAGTGACGCCGTCGGCCTCCATAGCCCGCAGCAGCAGCAGCGGGAAGGTGAAGAACTTCCGGGGATAGATGTGGCATGTGGCGCCCAGCTTCAGCGTCTGGTAGACGTCCTTCACCGACAGATCAAAGTAAAAGGGCGCCTGGTTGCCGAAGACCTCGTCGCCGGTATAGCCGCAGAAGGCCGTCATCCATTCGGTAAAGTCAATGACGCTGCGGTGGGAGATCACAATGCCCTTGGGCGTGCCGGTGGAGCCGGAGGTGAAGAGAATATACACCGGGTCCACGTCCAGCACCCGGCGGCGGCAGCGCTCCAGCAGCGCCTCGTCCGGCTCGGCGGCGCACGCCTCCTCCAGGGGGCAGAGGGGGCAGCAGTCGGCCAGCGTCTGGGCCAGCGCTTCGTCGGCGGCGGCGTAGACCAGGGCCTTGGGCCGGACCTGCTTGAGAATGCTCCGAATCCGCAGCTCCGGCATTTTATTGTCGATGGGCACATAGCAGCAGCCGGCATAGAGTACTCCCTGCATGGCAGTGATGCTCTGGGCGGTGCGGTCAATGAAAACAGCCACCGGAACGTTCACTGCGCCGGTGTGGCGGGCCAGCCAGGTGCCCAGCCCCTGTGCCTGACGGGAAAGCGCTCCAAAGGTGACCGACGTTTGGTCGTCAGCAAAGGCGATTTTGTCTGGAACACGCCGGGCCGAGGCATCCAGGTATTCCAGTACATTTCTCTGCATAGGGCTTCAACTCCCCTTGAAATTTGAATTGGAGGATCGGACCGGCGGAAGGTGACGGGCAGAATCCGCGGCGAAACGGCCTTTTCAACAGGCTGATTATACCATACTCCCCGACTGGTGTAAAGATAAGGGATTGGCCGCCGCCCCGGGACCGGCGCGGGGAGCGCCGCTGCTGGGAATGTTTTTAGAACATATGTTCTAAAATTGATATTTCGACAGGTTTCGACAGTAAAAACCGGGCTTTCCGGTGCAAGAAATTGCCTATAAGGGATTGCAATTTTCCGGGAAATCTAGTATAGTATAGCCAAGTGGAGCGAAATGGTGTAAAAATGATGAAAGTGGAGCGAGGTGAGGCCCGATGGTCGGAAAGTACAGACACACAGTCGATCCCAAGGGCCGCCTGTTTGTGCCCGCCAAGCTCCGCGAAGAGCTGGGCGACAGCTTCTATGTCACCCTGGGTCTGGAGCACTGCCTGAGCGTGTACACCGAGGCAGGCTGGCAGGCCATTGTCGATAAATACAACGCGCTGCCCATGTCGCAGGCCCGGAAGATGCGGTTTTTGTTTGCCAACGCCGCCAAATGCGAGCCGGACAAGCAGGGGCGCTTTCTCATTCCCACGGAGCTCCGGGACTATGCAGGGCTCAAGGACGAGGTCATCTTCCTGGGGCAGGCGGGCCACGCCGAGATCTGGGACGCCGCGACCTATGACGCGCTGGAGGCCGAGACCCTCTCGCCTGAGTACATGGCCGCCGTGATGGAGGAGCTGGACTTCTGATGGAATTTGTGCATCGCTCGGTGCTGCTGCTGCCCACCGTGGAGGCGCTGGCTGTCCGGCCCGACAGGATCTATCTGGACGGGACCCTGGGCGGCGCGGGCCACTCCTATGAGATTGCCTCCCGCCTGACCACGGGCCGCCTCATCGGCTTGGACCGGGACGAGACGGCGCTGGCCGCCGCCGGGGCGCGTCTGGCTCCCTTTGCCGGCCGCGTCACCCTGGTCCACAGCAATTTCGCCGATTTGGCCCAGGTTCTCGATTCATTGGACATTCCCGCCGTGGACGGGATGCTGTTCGACCTGGGCGTCTCCTCCCCTCAGCTGGACGACGCGGAACGGGGCTTTTCCTATATGCAGGACGCGCCCCTGGATATGCGGATGGACCGCACCGCCGGCCTGACGGCCTACGAGGTGGTCAACACCTGGCCCGAGGCCGAGCTCAAGCGGATCTTATATACCTACGGCGAGGAGCGCTACGCCCCTCGCATTGCCGCCGCCATCGCAGCCCGGCGGACGGAGCGGCCCATTGCCACCACCCTGGAGCTGGCGGACCTCATTCGGTCGGCCATGCCCGCTCAGGCGCTGCGGGAGAAGCAGCACCCGGCCAAGCGCAGCTTTCAGGCCATCCGGATCGCCGTCAACGACGAGCTGGGCGCGGTGGAGCGGATGCTGGCGTCCGCCATCGACCGCCTGAACCCCGGCGGACGGCTGGCCGTCATCACCTTCCACTCTCTGGAGGATCGGATCGTCAAGACCGCCTTCCAGGAGGCCGCCCGGGGCTGTACCTGCCCCAAGGACTTCCCGGTCTGTGTCTGCGGCAAAAAGCCCAAGGTCAAACTCATCACCCGCCATCCCATCGTCGCCGACGAGGCGGAATTGGCGGAAAACCCCCGCGCCCGCAGTGCGAAGCTTCGCGTGGCGGAAAAACTGTAAGGAAAGGAGCCGACTGATATGGCAAGAGACGACAACGAGCGGTTGTTCAACGGCTCCGCCGCCTATCAGCTCTATTCGGACTTCGAGAGCACAGCCGCTCCGGAGATCCAGCATCCCGATCTGCCCCAGGAGCGGCCCCGGCACAAAAAGGTTCGCCGGGTCAAGGTCAAAACCGCCGTGTCTCCCGTGGCTGTGGTGGGCCTGCTGGCCGTGACCTGTATGCTGATTCTGGTGGTTTTCGGATACGTGCAGCTCTACGAGGCCTCGGAAGAAGTGAGCTCCCTCCAGAGTGAGCTCAGCGAGCTGCAGGAGCGGCAGGTGGTGCTCCAGAGCCTCTATGAAGAGGGCATCGACTTGGATTACGTCGAGGAGCGGGCCGCCGAGCTGGGACTGCGTATGCCCACCAAGGAGCAGACCGTCTATATCAATCTCGCCGGCTCCGACCAGGCGGAGATCTACACCTCGGAGCAGACAAATATTTTCCAGCGAATTCTCCAGGCCATTGAGCGCAGCGCCAGCGGATTGGTGGAATACCTGTCCTGACGCCCCATACAATGATACTAGCCCGGATGAAGCGCAGGTGACCTTCGGATCAAACCGATACGCCGTGTGGATGGAACGCGCAGGGGGTCTCTTACCCACTTGCACACATTCCCCGCTGCTCAGTCCCAGATGTCTTCAGCGAGGTTTTTCGGCAGTCTGTGCGGGGCGGCAAAGCCGCCCCGCAATTTTATTGTTCTGTTGTAGCGTCCGGCAAAGTATGGTATAATACCATGTTAAGCAGTACACGCACCCGGCGCTGCCGCCGGAGCCCAGAACTATATTCCAGAAAGGATCGACTTCATGGCGCAACGAAGAAAGCTCCGCCTGATAAAGGGCAGACACCGCCAGCCCGGCGACGCCGCCGAGCGGGCCAACCGCCTGATTCTGCGCCGCACGCTGGTGGTGATGCTGGTGTGCGGAATCGGGCTGTTTATCCCCCTGGTTGCCACGCTCTGCCAGCTGATGATCGTGGATCACGACCAGTACGAGCAGTGGGCCATCAATAACCAGACCCGCAGTACCGTGCTGACCTCCTCCCGAGGGGTGATCTACGACCGGAATATGAACATTCTGGCCTCCAACGCCACGGTGGAGACGATTTTCCTGGACCCCAATGCGCTGGCCCGCCGCATCGAGGAGGAGGCCGAAAAGCGCGAGGCGGGCAAGGAATATAACCCCGCGGTCTCGGTAGACTTTATCGCCAAGGGCTTGGCGGATCTGCTGGACGTGGAGACCGACTTCGTCAAGGAGCAGGCCGCCGACACAGCCTATTATTATAAGGTAATCAAGCGGAAGGTGCCGGAGGAGACCGCCCAGGAGGTCCGGGACTTTATCGCCGAGAACGACCTCAGCGGCATCATCAACCTGGAGCTGGACGCCCGGCGGTACTACCCCTACGGCTCGCTGGCAGCCCAGGTTCTGGGCTTCGTCAACCTGGAGGATGTGGGCGGCGAGGGCCTGGAGGCCTATTATGAAGCCGCCCTCACCGGCAACGCCGGCGCGATCATCACCACCAAGGGCAACCGCGGCACGGAGATGCTCTATACTTATGAAAAGTATTACGACGCCTCTGACGGCAATTCTCTGGTGCTGACCCTGGATATGACCGTCCAATATTACCTGGAGAAGAACCTGGAGGAGGCCATCGAGAAGTACGACGTTCTCAACGGCGCGTTCGGCATGGTCATGGATGTGGATACCGGCGAAATTCTCGGCATGGCCACCCTGGGCAGCTACGACCCCAACAACTGGCAGGAGATCTACGACGAGGACCTCCGGGAGGAGCTGGAGAACCAGTACCAGGCGGCGCTCCGGGCCGGGGAGGGAACCCAGGCCTATACCGACGGCATGGCGGCCTACAATGCCGCCGTGGCCACCGCCCGGCTCCGGCAGTGGCGCAACCGCTGCGTCGCCGACGGCTACGAGCCCGGCTCCACCTTCAAGCCCATCACCCTGGCCACAGGTCTGGAGACCGGCGCCATCACCCTCAACGATACCTATGAGTGCACCGGCTCTTATAAATTCGAAGGCCGCGACCAGATCGTCAACTGCTGGAAGGCCGCCGGCCACGGCACCCAGACCACCATGGAGGCGCTGGGCAATTCCTGCAACATCGCCTTCTCCAACATGGGCCTGAAAATCGGCGCGCAGACCTTCTACGAATACTTTGAGGCCTTCGGTTTTCGGGAAAAGACCGGCATCGACCTCCCCGGCGAGGCCGAGGGCATCTTCTTCCCCTACGAGCAGTTTACCCAGGCCGGCAACAACGCCAACCTGATCTCCTCCTCCTGGGGCCAGACCTTTAAGATCACGCCGATTCAGCTGGTGCGGGCCACGGCCGCCCTGGTCAACGGCGGCTACCTCCTGGAGCCCCATGTGGTCAAGGAGGTGCTGGATTCCGACGGGAACGTGGTTTCCCGCACTGAGACGAAGGTCATCCGCCAGGTCATCAGCCAGGAGACCTCGGATATCATGTGCCAGATGTATGAGTACGTCGTCTCCGGCGGTACCGCCAGCGGCGCCTCGGTGCCCGGTTACCGCGTGGGCGGCAAGACCGGCACCGGGGAAAAGATCGACGTCTATGACGAGAACGGCGTCCAGGTCGATGATAAGATGGTCTCCTTTATCGGTATCGCGCCCATGGAGGACCCCAAATACGTGGTCCTGGTGGTGCTGGACACCCCCAGCGAGGCCACGGGCCTCTATATCTCCGGCGGCATCATGGCCGCGCCCACCGGCGGCGCGGTGTTCGGCGACATCCTGCCCTACCTGGGCGTGGAGCCCAACTACACCGACGAGGAGCTGGAGCTGGTCAGCGTGGAAGTGCCCAATGTGGTGGGCATGACCGAAGCAGAGGCCGCCGCCGCTCTGGATCAGGAGCGGTTCACGTACCGCACCGTCGGCTCCGGCGCCACGGTTCAGGGCCAGATTCCCGCCGCGGGCGCCATGATCCCCGGTAAGTCCGAGGTCGTGCTCTACTTCGGCCAGGACGCCCCCACCGACACCGTGGAGGTCCCGGATTTCTCCGGCATGACCCTGGTCTATGCTCAGCAGTACGCGGAAAGCAAGGGCCTCTACCTGCTGGTCACCGGCACCAATCAGGACCGGGCCGACGTCACCGCCACCTATCAGGATGTGGAGCCCGGGACCGAGGTTCCCTTGGGCACCACCATCACCGTGGAGTTCACCAACCACAGCGCCCAGGATTGACGGGCCAGGCATATCTCCCCTGATTTTGAGAAATACAGGAGGCTTTTCCATGAAACTCCAAGAACTGCTCCGGGGGCTCGACCCCCTGGAGCTCCAGGCCAGTCCGGAGACCGAGATCACCGGCATTGCCTATGACTCCCGCGCCGTGCAGCCCGGCAACCTCTTCGTGGCCATCCGGGGCTTCGATACCGACGGCCACAAGTATATTCCCATGGCCCAGGAGCGGGGGGCGGCCTGCGTCCTCTGCGAGACTGCGCCCGCCAAGGGCAGCTATGTCCGGCTGGCCGATACCCGGCTGGGGCTGGCTTTGGCCGCCGCCAATTGGTATGGCCACCCGGCGAAGGAAATGACCATGCTGGGCGTCACCGGCACCAACGGAAAGACTACCACCACCTATCTTCTCAAGCACCTGCTGGAGGACTGTCTGGGGGCCAAGGTGGGTCTGGTGGGCACCATTCTGAATATGATTGGCGAGGAGGTGCTCCCGACCGAGCGGACCACCCCCGAAAGCCTGGAGCTCCAGGCCCTGCTCCGGCAAATGGCCGACGCGGGCTGCACCCATGTGATTATGGAGGTCTCGTCCCATGCCCTGTACCTCCACCGGGTGGCGGGCATTCAGTTCGACGTGGGCCTCTTCACCAATCTGACCCAGGATCATCTGGACTTCCACCACACCATGGAGGAATACGGCAGGGCCAAGGCGCTGCTGTTCCGCCAGAGCCGGGTGGGCCTGGTCAATGCCGACGACCCCTGGGCCGGGCTGCTGATGGAGGGGGCGGCGTGCCCCATCCATACCTATGCCGTCCGGGGAGAGGCCGAGCTGGAGGCCCGGGACGTGGACCTGGAAATCGACCACGTGGCCTTCACCGCCCGCTGGCAGGGCCGGGAGACCGCCTGCCGTCTGGGCATTCCCGGGGCCTTCTCGGTCTATAACGCCCTCGGCGCGCTGGGGGTGGCGCTGGCTTTGGGCATCCCCGCGGACCGGGCGGCCGCATCCTTGGCCACGGCCAAGGGCGTCAAGGGCCGCGCCGAAGTGGTTCCCACGCCGGGGAAGCCCTACACGGTGCTGATCGACTACTCCCATACCCCCGACAGCCTGGAGAATATTCTGAAAACCGTCCGGGAGTTCGCCCGGAGCCGGGTCATCGCGGTTTTCGGCTGCGGCGGGGACCGGGACCCCATCAAGCGGCCCATTATGGGAAAAATCGGCGTGGATCTGGCCGACCTGGTGGTCATCACCTCCGACAATCCCCGAACCGAGAATCCCATGGCCATCATCGATCAGATCGTGGAGGGCACCAAGCACAGCGACACGCCGGTGACGGTTATCGAAAACCGCCGTCAGGCCATCCGCTGGGCCATGGACCAGGCCGGACCGGGGGACGTCATCGTTCTGGCGGGCAAGGGCCATGAGACGTATCAGGAAATCGGACACGAAAAATTCCATTTGGACGAGCGGGAGGAAGTGGCCGCCCATCTGATGGGGAATTGAGGGAGTGCAATGAAGGAACTGACACTGAAGAAGCTGGCGGCCTGGTGCGGCGGGGACGTGGACCCTGCCTGGGAGAACGTGAAGGTCACCGGCACCCAAATTGATTCGCGGCTGGTCCGGGAGGGAGATCTGTTTATTGCCATTCCCGGCGAAAAGGTGGACGGCCATGACTTCCTCGCCAAGGCGAGAGAGGCGGGGGCCGCCGCGGCCCTGGTGAGCCGCCGGATGGACGATCCGCTGCCGCAGATCCTGGTACTGGATACGGTGTTGGCCTACGGCGATATCGCCCGGTCTTACCGGGAGGAGGCCGCCGTGGATGTGGTGGCCATCACCGGGTCCGTGGGCAAGACCACCACCAAGGAGATGATTGCCTGCGTGCTGGCGGGCAAATATCGGGTCAGCAAGACCCAGGGCAACCACAACAATAACCTGGGATTGCCCATTACCATCCTCGAAATGCCCGCCGATACCCAGGAGGCGGTGCTGGAGCTGGGCATGAACCACTTCGGGGAGATGCACTATCTCACCGAGATTGCCAAGCCCAACGTGGTGGTCATCACCAATATCGGCACCATGCACATCGAGCACCTGGGCACCCGGGAGGGCATTCTCAAGGCCAAGCTGGAGATCATGGACGGCATCCAGCCCGACGGAATCGCCGTCTTCAACGGCGACGAGCCCCTGCTGTGGAATCTCCGCGAGGGCAAGCACAAGCGCATCTACTTCGGAATCGAGAACGACCAGTGCGACGTGGTGGCCGAGGACGTCAAGCAGATGGACGGCGGCGTGTACTTCATCGCCCGGGGTCTGGGCCAGCGGTTCCACGTCTACGTGCCCCAGGAGGGCCAGCACACGGTCTATAACGCGCTGGCGGCCATCGCCGTGGGCCTGCTGCGGGGCGTGAGTCCCGACTCCATCCAGTATCAGCTGGGCATTTTCCATAATACCGGCATGCGCCAGCGTATTTTTGAGGAGAATGGCTTCACCATCATCGAGGACTGCTACAACGCCGGTCCCGAGTCCATGGAGGCGGCGCTGAAGGTGCTCAAGGAGCACAAGGCCGAGGGACGGCGGATTGCGGTCCTGGGCGATATGCTGGAGCTGGGCAGCCGTACCATGGCGGAGCACTACCGGGTGGGACGGCTGGCGGCCCAGGCGGCCCAGCTGGTTCTGGCCTACGGCAAGGACTCCCAGCGCATTATCACCGGCGCGATCACCGGCGGCATGAGCGCCAAGTGCGCCGTCCATTACGACAGCCAGGAGGAAATGGCCTCCTCGCTCAAGCGGCTGGCCCGCCCCGGCGACGTGCTCCTCTTCAAGGGCAGCCGCGGCATGCGCATGGAAAAGGTTCTGGAGATGTTCCTGGCTGACGAGAAGGCGTAAAAGACGCCGGACGCGGCCTGTCAACGGCCGCCATACCACCAAAAATCCCGCCGGACCCGTCATCCGGCGGGGGAGAGAGGAATACCATGAGCAATATCGTACTCCGTCTGCTTCTCGTCTGTCTGGGAAGCTTTGTCCTCACGGCCCTCCTGGGCCGGGTGCTGATTCCGGCCCTCCATGCCCTGAAGGCCGGCCAGTCCATCCGGGAAATCGGCCCCAAGTGGCACCAGGTCAAATCCGGCACCCCCACCATGGGCGGCATCATGTTCATCGTGCCCACGGCGCTGCTGGTGATTTTCTGTGACCTGCCCGCGCTCCGGGACGGCGTCTACGACCACCTGCTGGTCCTGGGCCTGGCGCTGGTCTACGGCCTGATCGGCTTCCTGGACGACTTCGTCAAGGTCCGGCTCCACCGGAACCTGGGCCTCACCGCCCTCCAAAAGCTCCTGCTGCAGCTGGCGGCGGCCCTGCTGTTCCTCTGGCTGCTCCGGGGGACCGGCAGCCTGACCTACGATCTCTATGTTCCGTTTTTCAACGTCAGCTTCGCCATTCCCTGGCCGGTCTATCTGATTTTTGCCGGGTTTGTCATCGTCGGCTGTGTCAATGCCGTCAACCTGACCGATGGAATCGATGGTCTGGCCGCCGGCGTCACCACGCCGGTGATGGTCTTCTTCGCCGCCGCGGCCTATCTCTGGGGCAGCGACACCTTGGCCCTGTTCCCGGCCGCGCTGACCGGCGGCCTGCTGGGCTTCCTGGTCTATAACTTCCATCCGGCCAAGGTCTTTATGGGCGACACCGGCTCCCTGTTCCTGGGCGGCGCGGTCTGCGGCATGGCCTTCGCCCTGGATATGCCCCTGGTGCTGATTCTCGTCGGCATCGTCTATATCGTGGAGACCGTTTCTGTCATGATGCAGGTGACCTACTTCAAACTGACCCACGGCAAGCGCATCTTCCGCATGACGCCCATCCATCACCACTTTGAGATGGGCGGCTGGAGCGAGGTAAAGATCTTCTCGGTCTTCACCGGCGTCACGGTGCTCATGTGCCTGCTGGCCTGGCTGGGCATCTTCCACCGGTTCGGATAATCGCTGGGGTCTGCCGCAAACTGCTGCATACCTGTAGAATGTGCGCCGCCTGCTCTGTATTTCCCCATAGAAAGGACCCATGCCATGAATAATGCCATCCAATATCCCGGCGCGCCGGGGGAGCGGCTGCCGGAGCAGCCGGCGTCCCAGCCCCGGCGCCAAAAGGAGAAGATCCTCTATGACGAGCGGGGCCTGATCGACCTGCCGTTCCTCCTGCTGACGGTGCTGCTGGTCCTCATCGGCGTGGTGATGATGTTCTCCGCCAGCTTTGCCTCGGCCTACGTCGAGGAGGGAAGCTCCACGGCCTATTTTGCCCGGCAGGGCCTCTTCGCGTTGGTGGGCATCGGAATCATGCTCTTTGTGAGCCGCCTGAACTACCAGATGTGGCGGGCCCTGAGCTTCCCGATTATGGCCGGCGCGATCTTCCTCCTGATGCTGGTGCCTATCTTCGGCACCGAGGAGAACGGCGCCCGGCGTTGGATCTACCTGGGCTTCACGTCGTTCCAGCCCTCGGAGGTCGCCAAGCTGGCCGTCATCCTGACCTTTGCCACGCTGATGTCGGCCTATAAGGACCGGATGAAGACCTTCCGCTACGGCGTCGTGCCCTTCGCGGCCATCCTGGGCGCCATCGCCCTGCTGCTGGCCCTGGAGCCCCACTTCTCGGCCATCATCATCATCTTCTGCGTCGGCGGCGTGATGATGTTCCTGGGCGGTACGGAGCTCAAATGGTTTGGCCTGGCCTTATTGGCGGCGGCGCTTTTCGGCTTTATCTATCTGAAATTCATGGGCTACGCCTCGGCGCGAATCACGGCCTGGCAGGACCCCTGGGCGGACCCGTCCGACGCCGGCTATCAGATTGTCCAGTCTCTCTATGCCATCGGCTCCGGCGGCCTCATGGGCCTGGGCCTGGGCAAGGGGCGGCAGAAGTACCTGTATCTGCCCGAGGAGCACAACGACTATATCTTCGCCGTGGTCTGCGAGGAGCTGGGCTTTGTCGGCGCGATGGTGGTCATTTTGCTGTTCGTGCTGCTGATTCTCCGGGGCTACTGGATTGCGGTGCACGCCCGGGACCGGTTCGGCGCGCTGATGGTCGGCGGCCTGACGACGCTGCTGGCCCTGCAGGTTTTTTTCAATATCGGCGTGGTGACCAACTTCCTGCCCGCCACGGGCATTTCGCTGCCTTTCTTCTCCTACGGCGGCACGGCGCTGCTGCTGCAGCTCTTTGAGATGGGCTTGATCCTCAGCGTCTCCCGCCAGAGCAACAATAAGCTTCTTTGATTGGAGGGGCCTATGAACGTCGTTTTTACCTGCGGCGGCACCGGCGGCCATATCAACCCGGCCATCTCCGTGGCGAACCTGCTGAAGGAGCGCATGCCCGGCAGCCGGATTCTCTTCATCGGCGCGGAAGACGGCATGGAGAAGGACCTGGTGCCCCGGGCGGGCTATGAGCTGGAGACCATCCGAATCTCCAACTTCCAGCGCAAGCTGACCCCGGCGGGGATCTGGCACAATGTGACCACCGCCGGCCATATGGCCTCGTCCATGCGCAAGGCCAAGGCCATCATTCGCCGCTTCCAGCCCGACGTCATCGTCGGCACCGGCGGCTACGCCAGCTATCCGGCCCTCCATATGGGGGCGAAGCTGGGCATTCCCACGGCGGTCCATGAGTCCAATGCCGTGCCGGGGCTGACCACCCGTATGGTCGCCAAGCACGTGACGAAAATCATGGTCTCCCTGGCTGACAGCCGAACCCAGTACCCCGACCCGGAGAAGGTGGTGGTCACCGGCACGCCGGTGGGCGGCGCGTTTCTCTACGGGGACCGGCAGAAGGCCCGGGCCGAGCTGGGAATCGGCGAGGAGCCGCTGATTATCTCCGCCTGGGGCAGCCTGGGGGCCCGGGAGATGAACAAAAAAATCGCCCGGTTTATGACCCGGGAGGCCCAGGACGGGCTCTACCGCCACGTCCATGCCACCGGCTCCTTCGGCTGGCGGTGGATGCCGGCCTATGTACGGGACCAGGGCCTGAACCTGGAGCAGTATCCGTGGCTGGATATGCGGGAGTACATCTACAATATGCCTCAGCTGATGGCGGCGGCGGATCTGATTCTCTGCCGGGCCGGCGCGGCCACCATCAGCGAGGTCTGCGCCTCGGGGACGCCCTGTATTATGATCCCCTCGCCCAACGTCACCGACAACCATCAGGAGAAGAACGCCCGGGTGCTGGAGAAGTACGGCGCGGCTGTGGTGGTCCGGGAGGCCGAGTGCGACGGCGACAGCCTCTATGAGACGGCAAAAGCGCTGCTGTCCGACCCGGCGCGGCTGAAGGAGATGCGCATGGCCGCCCGCCGTCTGGCCGTGGTGGACGCCGCCGAGCAGATTCTCGCCGTGATCCGGGAGCTGGCCGGGGCTTGACCCCGGGCGGAACGCCGCGGCCGGATACGGTGATCTCGCCCTGGGCAGGGATATCCCATTGACAGGGCGAGCGTCTTCTGCTATAATAACGCTATTCTATATCCTGGAAGGAGTCTGTTTCCACATGGAACCCGACGACGGTAATCCCTACAGTCCCATATGGAATGATACGAAGACATATCTGCGCTGAGAGGACGCAGGTGTGTCTTCTTGCGCTTTTTTCGGGAACTTATTTTGCTTGGAGGATACATAGAAATTATGGACAGTGACAGTTTACGGGACATTCTGATTATGGCAGTCTTGATTCTGATGTCTGCCTACTTCTCCGCCACCGAAACCGCCTTTTCATCCCTCAATAAAACCCGGCTCAAGACCAGAGCCGAAAAGGGGAGCCGCCGGGCCGCCGTCACGCTGAAGCTGGCCGAAGACTACGACAGGCTGCTCTCCACCATTCTCATCGGCAACAATATTGTCAATATCGCCACGGCCTCCATCGGTACGCTGCTTTTCGTCCGCCATTACGGCGACCTGGGCGCGACCCTCTCCACCATTGTGGTCACCGTGGTCGTGCTGATCTTCGGCGAGATTACGCCCAAGAGCCTGGCCAAGGACAGCCCGGAGCGCTTCGCCATGTTCTCCACGCCCTTCCTGCATGTACTGATCGTGGTGCTAACGCCGGTCAATTGGCTCTTTACCCAGTGGAAAAAGCTCGTGTCCCTGATCTTCCGGGTCAAGGAAGACCGCCGCCTGACCCAGGATGAACTGCTGGTGCTGGTGGACGAGGTAGCCCAGGACGGCGGTATCGACGCAGACGAATCCGAGCTGCTGCGCAGTGCCATCGAGTTCACCGACCGGGACGCCGAGGATATTCTGACGCACCGGGTGGATCTGGAAGCCGTGCCCGCCACCGCCACCAAGGAAGAGGTGGCCCAGGTTTTCTCCGCCTCTCGTTTTTCCAGAATTCTGGTCTATGAGGAGAGCATCGACAATATTGTCGGCATTATCCACCAGAAGGATCTCTACGACGGCGCCGGCCTGGTCGAGAAACCCCTCTCCGAGATCATGACCGCCCCGCTGTTCGTCACCAAATCCATCAAGATCAGCGACCTGCTGAAGCTGCTGCAAAAGTCCAAGAGCCATATCGCCGTGGTCAGCGATGAATACGGCGGCACCCTGGGCATCGTCACCATGGAGGATATCCTTGAAGAGCTGGTGGGCGAGATCTGGGATGAACACGACGAGGTCATCGAGGACTTCCGCAAGGTCGGCGAGGACACCTACCGGGTCTCCTGCAACGTGGACCTGGATAAGATGTCCCGGTTCTTCGATGTGGAGTGCGAGGCCGACTGTACCACCGTCAGCGGCTGGGTCATGGAACAGCTGGGCCGCATTCCCAACGAGGGCGACACCTTTACCTGGGAGAACCTGGACGTCACCGTCACCGACACCGACTACCGCCGGGTCCTGGAGATCGAGGTCCACTGCCGTCCCAAGGAAGAAAAAGACGAGGAAGAAGATTGAAAAACCCCCGCCCGGTTCGCGCCGGGCGGGGGGAATGATTTAGGGCCTGAGATACGGCCCAACATACTTAGTATACCACATCTAATCCCGGTTGAAAAGTAAAAGATTTTGCCCTGGATTCGTATAAAATGCGAATTTACAGGATCAAGTTTTGGGTGTATAGTAAAACCATCCCAAAGATACCACAGCAAAATGGGATCACAAACCAATCCGAATTTACCTATAGAAAGGACTGATTCCGATGTACACCATCACTGAAGAACCGAACTGTTACCATTGGAATGAGTCCAATGTTCTGATCTGATTTCAAGCCTAGCATCTACCACGAAGACGGGTTCGAGACCCGGTGACAGATGTAAGGTACAGAATGCAAGTTTGATCGATTGGTACATGGCTCATTCAAGAGCTGTTCCAGATAGAGCAACCTGGTTCATCAAACGGAGTTTGTTCCCCAGTTCCTGATCCATTTCCCTCCGGAAAAGAAAACTCGTTGTGTTTCTTTCATCGTCGTGCCGTTTGCAGCGCCGGAGCCGGATCAATGGTATATTAGATCTCCCAGCCGCCATTTCGGAAATGGCCAGGAAGGAGACTCGTAGCCGGAGCATTGCGAGGCCCCAAGTTCGAGGAAATTTGAGGTTCCAAGTTCCAGGAAAACTAATATAGGGAGCTGAACAGAGAACATTCCCGGTAGAAAAGCGAATTGTCGTTACTTTCCTACCATGAACGGTTGGATATTTCGATGTATTACGGGATGACAGCACCCGGTGTCCGGTATTCGGCGCACAGCTTCGCAGTCCAAGGCATGTTCATCGCACTGTGTGACTGATCCTTTCCATCCTTTCGATCCCAAGCGGAGAGTCAGAAGGCTTCCAAGGCTTGAATCCTCAAGGAGAAAGATAAAATCCTCAGACAGTGACCTTGAAGATCTCCAGATTGTGATGTGTCCGAATCAAAGAGACGCCTATCCTATCCTGACTCAAGAATTGAAATGCTTGTCTCCCGACTATTCTTTCTAATATCTCCTTTTGAGGTTTATTCATAGAAGTGTTGGAAGAATAAACATACAATCTATGGTGACAGCGCCCCCCGGCAACTGCCGGGGGGCTTTTTTGGGGCGATGCAGCCTGCGCTGGCGGCGCGGCTCAGCGATTGGTCGTGCGGTAGCAGCCGGTGCAGCTTTCGCTGGGCTGGATACAGGGCTCGTTGCGGCTGGGATAGAAGGCGTCCACGGGGAACTCGATGCGGCCGAAGATGTCGCAGGGACTCTCGGCGCCGCCCACTGCGCCGCCCTCGGCGCAGGCCTTGGTGGGGATGCAGTAATCGAAGGCCGGGATCAGCAGCTGGGTGTCGCGCTCCAGGCGGATGATGGAGAACTGGCCGATGGTCACCAGCAGCTTGCGGCACTCGCCGGAGAGGACCAACTCGTCGTCGAAGCAGGCCATGACGCACTGGGGCAGCTCCGGCAGATCGCTGCAGCTGCAGCAGCAGTTGCAGCTGTCCACGGCGCTGGAGGCCAGGATCATCGGGTCCACCACCTCGACGACGGCCTGGGGCGCGCCGGTGGCGCCGCCGCGGCAGGCGCAGCTCTGACCGGTGAAAACCTTGGCACTGCCGTCGCCGCCGAAGAGCATGGCGCGCTTGGAGAACACGGCCAGGCCATAGACGGTCACAGGGCGGGTACCGCAGACGGTGACGTCGGCGACGACCTTGTAGTAGAAGGTCAGGTCCAGGGTGTAGAAGCCGTTGTTGTAGGGGACGCTGGTCACGTCCATATCCACATGGATCAGCTCCACGCACCGGGCCTTGGCGCTGGCGGCGCGGTCGAGAATGGCCTGGGAATCACGGGTTAAGTAGACGCGGAGATCCTCCACGCAGTCCTTGTCACGGCAGGCGTCGGTGATTTTTTTGGTATGGATGCAGACGGCCTCACGGATGCCGGAGAGATCGCAGGCCGGAGTCTGGTCGGGCATAGGATTACCTCCCTAGAATAATATCCGCTCCAGCTGGGCCCTTCTGACTGGAGCTTTCATCACAGTTTATGCCAAAGACCGCCATTTGTGTGCTTGCCTAACCACCGGGGCTGTGATAAAATGAAGCAAACTATCATAGGCGGACTATGCCGATGCGGTCCGTCTGGAATGGAAGGTTTTACCCTTGAAAATTGATGTAATGGGCGTCCGGTTCGACAACGTCACCATGGAGGAGGCGCTGGCCCGGGCCATTGCCCTGCTGCCGGAGAAGCGCGGGGCCTATGTGGTGACGCCCAATTCCGAAATCGTCTATGAGGCCATGGCGGACGAAAGTCTCCGGGACCTCCTGAACGCGGCGGACCTGGTGCTGCCCGACGGCGCGGGCGTGGTGCTGGGGTCCAAGATCCTGAAAACGCCGCTGAAGGAGAAAGTGGCCGGGGTGGACTTCGCCGACCGGCTCCTGGGCCATCTGGCCGAGACCGGCGGGTCGGTGTACCTGCTGGGCGGCAAGCCGGGCATCGCCGAGCTGGCCGGTCAGAAAATGCGGGAGAAGCACCCGGATCTGACGATCTGCGGCATGGCCGACGGCTATTTCCGGGACGAAGGCCCGGTGGTGGAGGCCATTCAGCAGGACGCGCCGGATGTGCTCTTTGTGTGTCTTGGCGCGCCGAAGCAGGAACGGTTTATGGCCCGGCACCAAAAGGAGCTGCCGGTGGGCCTGATGGCCGGCCTGGGCGGCAGCCTCGATTCCTTTGCAGGCACCGTCAAGCGGGCGCCGAAGTGGATGATCCGGCTGAACCTGGAGTGGTTCTATCGGCTCTTAAAGGAGCCCTGGCGGTTCAAGCGGATGCTGCGCCTGCCGAAATTTCTCTGGGCCGTGGTGTGCCGGAGAATGAGAGGGGCTTGAATATGGGAAAACTGATTGTGATTGAGGGAACCGACGGCTCCGGCAAGTCCACCCAGTTCGAGCTGCTGGCCGCCCGGCTGGAGCGGGAGGGCAGGACCTTTCACCGGCTTCGTTTTCCCCGGTACGACCAGCCCTCGTCGGCGCTGATCCGCATGTACCTGGGCGGCGACTTCGGCACGGACCCGGAGGCCGTCAACGCCTACGCGGCCTCGACCTTCTACGCCGTGGACCGATTCGCCTCCTATGTCCAGGACTGGCGGCAGGCCTATGAGGCCGGGGACCTGTTTCTCTCGGACCGCTATACCACGTCCAACGCCGTCCACCAGGGCGGCAAGGTGGCGGCAGGGGAGCGGACGGCGTTTTTCCGCTGGCTCTATGATCTGGAATATAACCGCATGGAGCTGCCACGGCCGGATCTGGTGGTGCTGCTGGACATGCCCACGGAGCTCTCCGAGCAGCTGCTGCGCCGCCGGGAAGCCGATACCCATACCCAGGCCGATATCCATGAGCAAGACCGGGCCTATCTGACCCGCTGCCGGGAAACGGCCCGGGAGGCCGCCGCCCACTACGGCTGGTCCCTGGTCTCCTGTGCCCGGGACGGACGGCTCCGCACCGTGGAGGAGATCCACGAGGAACTCTACGCCCTGGTCCGGCGGACTTTGGAAACGTAACACCCCAACGGCAAAGGGAACCGACGAACCCCGGCGCGAAGCGGAACCCAGTTCCGGGCGGCCATACAGGCCGCCCCTACAAGAAGACCGGGAGCGCGCCTGTAGGGGCGGATTATATATCCGCCCGAACCCGGTGCGTTGTGATCCGGGCCCCGGTGGCTCCGGCGGCTGGTCAGGGCGCATATGCAATGCGCCCCTACGGCGAATTCGAGGGCCGCTTCGTAGGGGCCGATGCCCACATCGGCCCGCTGGGTATCGATGCCTATGGCACCCCCGCCGAACGCAGTTACTCCTACAACAGGAATCATATATAGAAACGGAGGAATTACAATGGTATATATTCTGCTTGGAACCGGATTTGAGGAAGTGGAGGCCTTGGCCCCCTGTGATATTCTGCGCCGGGGCGGCGTGGACGTGGCCCTGGTGGGCGTCAACGGGCCGGAGATCACCGGCAGCCACGGGATTACGGTCCGGGCCGACCTGACGGTGGACCGGCTGGACCGGGATGCCCTGGAGATGATCGTGCTGCCTGGCGGTCTGGGCGGCGTCAACTCCATGCTGGCCAGCCCCGAGACCCTGGAGGCCGTGTCCCAGGCCTGGTCCGACGGCAAATATGTGGCGGCCATCTGCGCCGCGCCGACCATTCTGGCCAAGCTGGGCATCTCCGACGGCAAGCGCTGCGTCTGCTATCCCGGCATGGAGGGCCAGATGGGCGGAGCGACCATGGTCAGCGCCTCCACCGTGAAGGACGGCAAGCTCCTGACGGGCCGCGGCCCCGGCGCGGCGCTGGATTTCGGCCTGCTGCTGCTGGAGAAGCTCAAGGGAGCCGAGACGGCGGCCCAGGTCAAGGCCGGCATGGTCTATCAACCGGACTGACAGGAGGCGCCCATGGCCGATCAAGATTTGTTCAATGAAAAAGACGAGGAGATGAAAGAGCTCCTGGAGAGCGTCCGGGAGGTGCTGGACGACGAACCTCCGGCCGAGCAGCCCCCGTTCCAGCCTGAAATCCCCGCGGAGTACGCCGATCTGGCCCCCGAGGAGGACGAGGAGCTGGTGGAGGAAGAGCCGCAGCCTCGTCTGCCCGGACCCATCCGGGTGCTGCTGTATGTGTGCTGTGTGCTGGCGGCGTCGGTGCTGCTGGCGGTCTTCGCCTGGAAGTGCGCCGACGAGGTCTGCGCCTTTACCGCCGAGGAGGAGACCGTCACCGTGACGGTGCCGGAAAACGCCACCATGTCCCAGGTCACCGATATCCTGATGGACAAGGGCCTGATCCACTACCGGTGGCTGTTCAGCCTCTACTGCATGATCTCCGGCGCCGAGGCCAAGATCGACCCCGGCACCTATGAGCTCAATACCATCTATGACTACCACGCCTTGATTAACGGCATGATTGCCACCGCCGAAAATCGGGCCACGGTGGAGGTCACCATTCCCGAGGGCTACGAGGCCGACGATATCTTCACCCTGCTGGAGGAGAAGGGCGTCTGCACCGTGGACAAGCTCCAGGAGGCCGCCGCCAACTACGAGTTCGACTATGACTTCCTGAAGGACCTGGACTACGGCGACTACCGGCGGCTGGAGGGCTACCTCTTCCCCGATACCTATGAGTTCTATATGGACGACGATCCGGAGAACGTCCTGGCCAAGTTCCTGCGGAACTTCAACAACAAGATCACCGACGAAATGTACGCGGCGCTGACCGAGCTCAATACCGACCTCCAGGCCAAGATGGAGAAGGCGGGCTTCACAGAGGCCGAGATTGCCGATGCACAGCTGACCTTCCATGATATCATCATCGTGGCCTCGCTGGTGGAGAAGGAGACCTACCGCTCCAGTGAGAGCGGCCTGATCGCCTCGGTGATCTATAACCGCCTCTGCTCCAAGACGTACCCCTGCCTCAATATCGACGCGACGATCCAGTACGTCCTGCCCGAGCGGAAGGAGATTCTGACCAACGCCGACAAGGCGGTCATCAGCCCCTATAACACCTATACCAACGCGGGCCTGCCCATTGGCCCCATCTCCAATCCGGGCATTACCTCGATCCGGGCGGCGCTCTATCCCATGGAGACCTCCTACTATTTCTATGCCTCGGACCCCGACGCCATCAACCACAAGTTCTTTGAAACGGGCTATGAGTACCAGTCCTATCTCGACTCCCTGACCGGCAGCGGCGAGGAGACCGACGAGGACACCGGCGACGAAGAGACCCCCGATGAGGAGACCCCCGACGAGGAGACCGGCGATGACGAGACGTAAGCCGGAGCTCCTCTGCCCGGCGGGAGACTGGGAGCGGCTGGAGCTGGCCGTGGCCTACGGAGCCGACGCGGTGTATCTGGCCGGGACGGCCTTCGGGATGCGGGCCTTCGCGGGGAATTTCTCCCCCGAGGACCTGCCCCGGGCCGTGGCCTACGCCCATGACCGGGGCGTCCGGGTCCATGTGACGGTCAATACCATGCCCCGCAACGGCGAGGTGGAACGGCTGCCCGCCTATCTGGAGCAGCTCGACGCCGCCGGGGTGGACGCGCTGATCCTGGCCGACCTGGGGGCCTTTACCCTGGCCGGGAAATACGCGCCCCGCTGTGAGCGCCACGTGTCCACTCAGCAGTCCATCGGCAACTATGAGACCGCCCGGGCCTGGTATGACCTGGGTGCCCGGCGGGTGGTGCTGGCCCGGGAGCTCTCTCTGGCGGAAATCGCCGAGATCCGGGCCAAGACGCCGCCGGAGCTGGAGCTTGAGACCTTCTGCCACGGAGCCATGTGCGTCAGCTACTCCGGCCGGTGCCTCTTGAGCAACTATATGACCGGCCGGGACTCCAATCGCGGGGCCTGTGCCCAGCCCTGCCGGTATCAGTACGCCCTGATGGAGGAAAAGCGGCCCGGGGAATATTTCCCGGTGTTCGAGGACGAGAAGGGCACCTACATTCTGAACTCCCGGGATATGTGTATGATCGACCACCTGGACGCGGTCATGGATGCCGGAATCGACTGCCTGAAAATCGAGGGAAGAGCCAAATCCGGCTATTACGCCGCCATTGTCACCGGGGCCTACCGCCATGTGCTGGATGATGTGGCCGCCGGGCGGCCCGTGGACCCCGCCTGGCGGGACGAGGTGGAGCACGTCTCCCACCGGCCCTATTCCACGGGCTTTTACTTCGGCCAGCCGGGGCAGTATACGGCCAACGGCCGGTATATCCGGGACTGGCAGATCTGCGCCGTGGTGGAATCCTGCACCCCCGAGGGCCTGGCGACTCTGAGCCTTCGGAATAAGTTTTCTGCCGGTGATACGGTGGAGGTGGTGGGACCCGACAGCAAGCCCTTCTCCATGGTTGTCCCGCCCATGGAGGACCTGGAGGGCAACGCGCTGCTGGAGCCGAAAACGCCCCAGAGCCGCTTCACCATGCGGCTCCCGCGCCCCGTCCCGCCCCTGTCCTTTGTCCGCCACGCCGTGGCCCTGTCCGCCCGGGATTGAGGGAAGCACAAAATCGAAAGAGTGTCGTAGGGGCGGCCTTTATGGCCGCCCGTGCCGCACCGCCGTGTTGAACGTACCTCCGTCGAACGCTGCCAGCTCCGATGCCTGAGAGGGCAGGCTCCCTTGTGTAAAGGGAGCTGGCTCGCGCAGCGAGACTGAGGGATTGTAGGCCCGCGGTCACAGCAAGCTATGATTCCCACCGCTGCGTCGGATGCACGTTCTCTGGATGGATGCCGGTAAACGGTACGGTTTTTCCACAAATTCCTATTGACAACTGCGGAAAAAGTGATAAAATATCCTAGCAAATACTGAAAATTGCCATGACGAAGTCAGCCGCGTCAATCGGGGACCCAAGCGAGGAGGGGACGGTGCAAGCCCTCTGCCCACCGGCCGCGGCAGCCGCTTCCGAGCGCCCCGGCGACGAGTCGGGCGGCTCATCCCCGTTATTCGGATGACTAAGATGCCGCTTGCGGCAATTAGGGTGGTACCGTGAAGTCCGCTTCGCCCCTATGTTGGGCGAGGCGTTTATTTTTTATCGGAAAAAAGGAGAAAGTTACACCAAATGGAACAGAAAAAATACGGCCTGAATGAGCTGCGGGAGATGTTCCTCCGCTTCTTCGAGAGCAAGGACCATCTGCGCCTGCCCAGCTTTTCCCTGATCCCCCAGAACGACGCCTCGCTGCTGCTGATTAACTCCGGCATGGCGCCCATGAAGCCCTGGTTCACCGGCGAGCAGGAGCCCCCCCGTCACCGGGTCACCACCTGCCAGAAGTGCATCCGGACCGGCGATATTGAGAATATCGGCAAGACGGCCCGCCACGGCACCTATTTTGAGATGCTGGGCAATTTCTCCTTCGGCGACTATTTCAAGCGCGACGCCATCCGCTGGGCCTGGGAGTTCCTGACCAGCCCGGAGTGGGTGGGTCTGGACCCCAACCGGCTCTATCCCTCTGTTTTCGCCGGCAACGAGACCACCCCCGCAGACGAAGAGGCCTTCCGCATCTGGAACGAGGAGATCGGCATTCCCGCCGACCGGATCTTCAAGTTCGGCAAGGAGGACAACTTCTGGGAGCACGGCTCCGGTCCCTGCGGCCCCTGCTCCGAGATCTACTACGACCGCGGCGAGAAGTACGGCTGCGGCAAGCCCGGCTGCACCGTGGGCTGCGACTGCGACCGGTATATCGAGGTCTGGAACGTGGTCTTCTCCCAGTTTGACAACGACGGCGAGGGCCACTATACCGAGCTCAAGCAGAAGAACATCGATACCGGCATGGGCCTGGAGCGTCTGGCCGTGGTCTGCCAGGACGTGGACTCCCTCTTCGACGTGGACACCGTGATGAACATTACCCACAAGGTCACCGAGATCACCGGCGTCTCCTACGGCCAGAGCCACAGCAGCGACGTGTCTCTCCGGGTCATCACCGACCATATCCGCTCGGCCACGTTTATGATCTGCGACGGCGTGCTGCCCTCCAACGAGGGCCGGGGCTATGTGCTTCGCCGTCTCCTCCGCCGGGCTGCTCGTCACGGTAAGCTCCTGGGAGTGGATCGTCCTTTCCTCTATGAGGTCTGTGACACGGTGATCCATGAGAATGAGGACGCCTATCCCGACCTCCGGGAGAAGCAGGCCTATATCACCCGGATTATCAAGCTGGAGGAGGAGAGCTTTGCCAAGACCATCGACGGCGGCATGAAGATTTACGCCGAGATGCTCCAGGGCCACAAGGCGGCGGGGGAGAAGACCTTCTCCGGTGCCGATGCCTTCAAGCTCTACGACACCTATGGTTTCCCCATCGACCTGACAGCTGAGATGGCCGAGGAGGAAGGCATGGCAGTGGATATGGATGCCTTCCATGCCCTCATGGAGGAGCAGCGCGTTCGCGCCCGGAAGGCCCGGGAGGCTCTGGGCGATCTGGGCTGGAGCGGCATTGAGTTCGGCAAGGATATGCCCGCCACCAAGTTCGTGGGCTATGATAATCTGGTCACTGACGGCAAGGTGCTGGCCATCGTGGCTGGCGAGGAACTGCAGGAGTCCATCGTAGCCGGTGTGGAGGCTATTGTGGTGCTGGATCAGACCACCATGTACGCCGAGATGGGTGGTCAGGTGGCGGACCACGGTACCATCAGCAGTCCCAACGGCGTGTTCGAGGTTACCGACGTCCAGAAGAACAAGGGCGGCAAGTATATGCACTACGGCAAGCT
>DVFN01000095.1 GCA_018713205.1 Candidatus Avoscillospira stercorigallinarum
ATCTTTTGCCCCATCCGTGCAGTTATAAAAGGGGGAAATACATACAGTATTCCCGCCCTTTTATAACTTTCGTATGAGGCAAAATCTTTGGCCGAATGCTCTTGCCAAATTGTGCGGTGCTGCCCTATGAAGGGATCGGGCAGAACCGCTGCCTTTTTATACGGCTTCTCCCCGGGCGGCGGCTTCGATGTCGCCGACCATATAGAGGGAGCCGTAGGCCAGCACCACGCCCTCCGGTCCGGCCAGTTCCTTGGCCAGGGCCACGCCGGCCTCCACGGTCTCGGCGGCCTGAACCGGCTTGCCGTAGCGGCTCAGGTAGGCGGCCAGGTCCTTGGCCTCCAGGGCCCGGGGGTTGGGCGGCGTCACGGTGACGAAGCAGGCGGCGTACTGAGCCATGTCCGCATACATATCGGAATAGTCCTTGTCGGCCAGAACGCCGGTGAGAACCGTCAGGGTGCGGCCGTTCAGATAGTCCCGGACGTTGTTGACCAGAGCCTCGATGCACTGGGGGTTGTGGCCGCCGTCCACAATAAACAGGGGGTTCCGGGCCACCAGCTCAAAGCGGCCGGGCCAGGAGACCGAGGCGATGCCGGTCCGGACGGCCTCGTCGGAAATGGCAAGGCCCTTCTCCCGCAGGGCGTTGACGATGGTCAGAACCACCGCGGCGTTATAGAGCTGATGCTGGCCCAGCAGGGGCAGGTGCAGCTTCTCATAGGGACCCCAGTCGAAAATCTGGCCCTCCAGAGAGGCGCTGATCAGATGGATGGCGTCGAAGTCCGCGGGCATCCACTGGGCCCCCACCTCCCGGCAGCGGGCCTCGATGACCGCCTCCACCGAGGGCTTCTCCCGGTAGGTGACGGCGATGGAGCCGGGCTTGATGATCTTGGACTTGGTCTCGCAGATCTTTTCCAGGGTGTCGCCCAGGAATTCCGTGTGATCCAGGCCGATATTGGTCAGCACGGCCACCAGGGGCGGCAGAATCACGTTGGTGGAGTCCAGCTCGCCGCCCATGCCCACCTCCAGGCTGACCACGTCGCAGTGATGGCGCTTGAAGTACTCCATGGCAATGCAGGTGACCAGCTCAAACTCGGTGGGATGGTCGGCCATGGACTCGGCCAGCGGCTTGACAAACTCGGTGATCTCGGCCAGCTCGGCGTCGGAGATACACTGGCCGTCCACCTGCATCCGCTCGTGGAAGCGGAAGATATAGGGCGAGGTGTACAGGCCCACGCGGTAGCCTGCCTGCCGGAGAATGCTGGCGGTCATGGCCGCCGTGGAGCCCTTGCCGTTGGTACCGGCGATGTGGACGAACTGGAGCTGATTCTGGGGGTTGCCCATCTTTGCCAGCAGCTCCTGGGTCCGGCCCAGGCCGGGGATGCTGCCCTTCCAGCAGACGGAATGGATGTAGGTCAGTGCTTCTTCGGGTGTCATAGGGAAGCCTTCTTTCATTGAAGTAGGGTAAAGCGCAGTCAAAATCGGAAGCGCCGTACACGAAAATCCCCGGGGCGGCAGGCCCCGGGTGAAGCATTATTTCTCTTTCGCCTTGGGCGGCCAGAGACCGATGGTGTTGAAGACCTTGGACTGGAACAGCAGCCGCAGGATCACGACCTCCACCGGGACGGTAATCAGGAACTGAACGCTCCGGGTGCTCAGGTGGTAGAGGAAGCCCTCGATAAAGGGGCCGCTCTTGAAGTAGACATAGGCCAGGGCGGCGCTCTGCCAGAGCAGGGAGCCCAGGATCACGGCCGGGAGAACGGTGACCAGCAGCCGCAGGACCGTGACCTTCTCAGCCAGAAGCCGGCGGAAGACGCCGCCGAAGACACCGTAGAGGATGGGCGGCAGGCAGAACAGGGGGTTGTAGCCGTAGCCGGAGAACAGGCAGCCCACCAGGTCCGCCGTGAAGCCCACCAGGCCGCCGGCCAGAGGCCCGAAGAGAATACCGGCCACAATGGTGGGCACGGCCTCGATGGAGAACCGGCTGTAGGCGTTGGGCATCAGGCCGAAGAGCCGGGCCAGCACCACCTGCAATGCCGCAAGCATGGCGCAGCAGGCCAGGGTTTTGGTGGTCATGGCACGTTTGGATTTGGCGGGCATTGCCGCCGCGTTTGCGTTTTTGGACATAAAAATAGCCTCCAATCACGAGTTTGGAGGAGGTTGTACTGCTATATAAAACACACCAGGCCCAAAGATAAGCAGGACCTCTTGCTTAGGCGGTTGCGAGAACAGCATCGCGGAGCAAGCTCCTTCGCCCGGCGGCAACCTCCCATCCAACCGGTACTTGACGCGCTGTCTCTACTCCCTACGGTATGTATGGCTCTATTCTACAAGATTTTTTGAAAAAAGCAAGGGGGCGCGAAAAAAATTTCTCCGCCGCCGCGCGTCCCTACGCCGGGCGGAACCATCGACCCCCGGCGCGAATCGAAAACCGGTCCGGGCGTGCATACAGCCCGCCCCTACGAGAAAACCCAAGGCGGGTCCGTAGGGGCGGCCTGTATGGCCGCCCGAAAACGCCCGCGATTCCCACCGCACCCCCGCCCAACGCCGTAGGGCGGCATGCCCACATGCCGCCGGGACCGGGGCGCGATGATTGCAGGCCTGGTGAACCCGGCGGTGCGGCATGGGCGCATATACAATGCGCCCCTACGGCGGGAAACGGCAGCAAACGCGTCTGTAGGGGCGGATTATATATCCGTCCTGGCAAGCCCGCGATTCCCACCGCGCCCCCGTCAAACGGCGTAGGGCGGCATGCCCACATGCCGCCGGGACCGGGTTACGATACCCGTGAGCCCCACGATTCCAGCGGTGCGGTCCGGACGCGCAATGCGCGCCCCTACGCCGGGCGGAACCGTTGAACCCCGGCGCGAATCAGGACCCGGTCCGGGCGGCTGCTAGCCGCCCCTACGAGGTGTGCGGTGGCGGGTCGCGATGACTGCGGGCCCGGTTTGGCGGGGTGTGAGCGCCCCGCCCTACGGGCCATCATCCGGGCCGCTCGGTATTCGACGGTGCGGTCTGGGCGCATATGCAATGCGTCCCTCCAGCGGAAAACGGCAGCGGCTCCGTAGGGGCGGCTAGCAGCCGCCCGAACAAGCCTCCGGTTTTGCCCCGCCATCGACAAAGCCCGGAGCCGAAGCTCCGGGCTGGGTCAGGGTCAGCGGTTATTGTAATAGTAGTTGAAGAAGTCCTCCATGCTGCCGAAGCCGTCGGGCAGCTCTTCGATATAGCCCTCGGGCCGCTGCTGGGTCTCGGACTGCTGCGAATCGGTCTCGGTGGTCTGGGGCTTCTCGTCCAGGGTGACGGACAGGGTCACCTTTTCGCCGGAGCGGTAGACCACCATCTCCACGGTGTCGCCGGCGTTGACCTTTTTCAGCTGGTTGGCCAGCTCGCTATAGTTCGCCACGTCCATGCCGTTGAAGGAGATGATGATATCACCCACCTGGACGCCGGCCTTCTCGGCACAGCTGCCCTCGGTGACCTCCTCGACCCGGGGACCCACGGGGAGGCTGTAGTAGCTGGCGGTATCGGTGGTCAGATCCCGGAGGGAGACGCCCAGGTACGCGCCCTTGACGTAGCCGTACTCCACCAGATCATAGGCGACCCGGAGGGCGTCGTTGATCGGGATGGCGAAGCCCAGGCCCTCGATGCTCGTACCGGAGGAGGTGGAGCCGGAGTACTTGGCGCTGGTCACGCCGATGACGTTGCCGTCCATGTCAAAGAGGGGGCCGCCGGAGTTGCCGGAGTTGATGGCCGCGTTGGTCTGGATCATGTTCTGGGGGTTGCCGTCGGTGTTGATCTCCCGGTTCAGGGCGGAGATGATGCCGTTGGTCATGGTCCAGGTCAGCTCGCCCAGGGGGTTGCCGATGGCCACGACGCTCTCGCCCACCTGCAGGTCGTCGGAGTTGCCGACGCTGACGGGCTGGAGGCCCTCGGCCTCGATTTTCAGCACGGCAATGTCGTAGCTGCTGTCGCCGCCCACCAGCTCGGCGTCGTAGCTCTCGCCGTTATAGAGGGCCACTTTGATGGTATCGGCGCCCTCGACCACGTGCTGGTTGGTGATAATGTAGCCGTCCTCGGAGAGGATGAAGCCGGTGCCGGCGCTGGCGGAGACGGCCTGCTGGCCGAAGACATTGGTGGTGGCCTCGGTGGTAATGCCGACCACGGAGTTGACGGTCAGGGCATAGACCTCAGACTCGGTCAGGCTCTTGCCGGTGTCGTTGGTGGGCAGGGTGTCGGGCAGCTCGTGGTTCACCAGCTGGTAATCCGCCTGGTCCTGACTCTCCTGGGTGACATCCGTCGTGCCGGTGACGCCTTCTGTGGCGTCTTCGGTGTTCTTGTCCTGGTGGATGCCGGCGATGGCCGCCGTCAGGGCCGAGCCGCCGACGCTGCCGACGATGGCCACGGCCAGGAGCAGCGCCACCAGCTTGCCGGTGATCTTGCCCTTCTTCTCGGGCTTCTTGGGTTCCTGGGAATTGGAATCAGGGAACTGCTGGCCGCCCATGGGCTCGCAGCTGAAATTCATAGAATTGTAATCATCCATGGTGGATCGCTCCTTGCTTCGTTTGATGGCTTTATCCTACGGGAAAAATATGAAAAAAGTATGACGCCGAAAAAAACGATATTTGAACTTTTGCCCGCCGCCGCGCCTCCTTTTCCTTCCCGCCGTTCAGTCCACCATCCGGGCCAGGCGGCGCAGCGACAGGCGGCGGCGCATATAGGGGTGATACAGGAGGCTTTCCGCCACGAAGGCCGGGTCCTTGCCGATTTCCGCAATCGTGGTCTTGCAGCCGGCGGCCTTCATGGCCCGGTAGCAGGCGTCATAGTCCGGCACGCTGCGGACGATGGCCCGGATCTCCGGCCACTTCTCTTCAATGACGCGAGGATCGATGCCGTCGGTGATGGTGTCGGGGGTGTTGAGCTGCCGCACATCCCCGGCCAGGGGGCCGTAGGCTCTGTAGACGGCGTCCCAGTCGTTGACCTCGGGGTGGGCCGTGACGGTCTCCCGGCCGGCCAGGGCCTCGTACTCCCGCAGGGTCAGCAGCGTCGCCACGCCCACGTCCTCGCCGTGGAAATTGGGGATCTTCCCCTCCAGCAGCTCGATGCACTCCCAATAGTGGGCCAGAATATGCTCCGTGCCGCTGCCGGGCCGGGAGGTCCGGGTGAAGCTCATGGCAATGCCGGTCATCAGCAGCGACTCCAGCACCGCCGCCGCGGTCTCCTCGTCCTCCAGGGTCACCCGGCCGGCCATGGTCATCAGCCGGTCCACGGCGGTTCGGGTCAGCTCCGCCACCCGGGGACAGTAGGCCTCGCCGGTGACCAGGTGGGACACCTGCCAGTCGATCAGGGCGATATATTTGCTGATCATATCGCCGAAGCCCGCCGATTTCAGCGCCTTCGGCGCGGCGGCCAGGATCTTCGTATCGGCAATGATGACCTCGGGACATTTGGCCGCGTGGGTGGTCTTGAAGCCGCCGTCCACAATGGGCGCGTTATAGGAGGCAAAGCCGTCCATGCTGGGCGCCGTGGCAAAGAGGCACAGGGGCTTGTTCCGCCGGGCACAGGCCAGGCGGCTCGGGTCGTGGATGGAGCCGGCGCCCACGGCGACCACGGCGTCCACCCGGTCCAGATAATCCTCCACCAGCCGGACGTCGTCCATGGTGGCCACCCGCAGCGTGTCGTAGCAGTGACGGGTCACCTCGAAGCCTGTCAGGCTCTCCTCGATCCCCGCCGCCGCGGCCAGGGTGTCCCGGTCCCCGATCAGCAGCAGCCGCCGGGGAAATCCATTCTCCCGCAAAATCTCTCCGACCTGGGTCACCAGGCCGCTGCCGATGCGGATGTCATGGATGCCGCACCGGTGGTCCATGCCGCAGCCGCAGTCCCGGAACGAGTCAATCAGCGCGCGAAAATTCAGCATTTTCTCCAATCCTTTCCCCCAATTGCGGGGTTTGTCTCCCTATACCATAGCATATCCCGGCTGGCCGGACAAGCCGTCATTTTCAATTTCGGCGGATTTTCAGCTGATTTTCGTCACGGTCTGCAAGTTTCATTTCACGAATATGCAAATCAATCGGTCATTTCTTGCAGGAACTCAGTCAAAAACTTCGGTTTTGAAATTTGCGAAAATATATATTGCATTTTCGTTGTTTTTCCTGTATCATTATATTTAGAGAATTACAGTACTGAAGGAGGCTGCACCCATGAGTTCCACCTATATCAACGAATACATGCTGCGTCTGAAGGATATGATGCGCGGTCCCTACACGCTCCATCCCTCCGAACGCGACGAACAGAATATCAAGCGCGGCCTCCGCAATGCTGACGGCACCGGCGTGCTGCTGGGCGTCACGAAGATCGGCTCTGTCCAGGGCTATACCATCCAGGACGGCGAGCGTATGCCCGCCCCCGGCCACCTCTACTACCGCGGCATCAGCGTGGAAGACATCGTCGAATCCCACCGCAAGAACAAGACCTTCGGCTTTTCCGAGGTGGTGTTCCTGCTGCTGGTGGGCAAGCTCCCCACCGAAACCCAGCTCAAGGAATTCGAGACCATGATGGCCCAGGCCCGGCAGCTGCCCAAGAGCTTCGTGGAGGATATGATTCTCCGGGCCCCCAGCCCCGATATCATGAACAAGCTGGCCCGGTGCGTGCTGGCGCTCTATTCCTACGACGACCGTCCGGACGATCTCTCCCCGGAGAATCTGATGCGCCAGTCCATCGAGCTGGTGGCCCGGTTCCCCTCCATCGTCGCCAACGCCTTCGCCGCCAAGCGCCACTACTATGACCACGACTCTCTCTTCATCCACAACACCAATCCCGAGCTCTCGGTGGCCGAGGACTTCCTGCGGATGATGCGCAAGGACAATGCCTTCACCGTCGAAGAGGCCCGGCTGCTGGATCTGATGCTGATGATCCACGCCGAGCACGGCGGCGGCAACAACTCCACCTATGTCTGCCGCGCCATGTCCTCCAGCCGCACCGACACCTACAGCGCCATCGCCGGCGCGGTGGGCTCCCTGAAGGGCCCCCTCCACGGCGGCGCCAACGCCAAGGTCATGCAGATGTTCCGGGATATCCAGGCCCATGTCCGCGATCCCAAGGATGAGGACGAGCTCACGGCCTACCTGGCCAAGATCCTCCGCGGCAGCGCCAACGACGGCTCCGGCAAGATCTACGGCCTGGGCCACGCCGTCTACACCGTCTCCGACCCCCGGTGCGAGCTCCTGAAGAAGTATTCCCGGGCCGTGGCGGAAAAATCCGGCCATCTGGATGAATTTGAGCTGATGCTCCGAATCGAAAAGTGCGGCATCCCGCTGATTACCAAGATGAAGAACCTGGATATGCCCATCTGCGCCAATGTGGACATGTATTCCGGCCTGATTTACGAATTCCTGGGCATTCCGCAGGCCCTGTTCACCCCCCTCTTCGCCATCGCCCGCGTCTCCGGCTGGTGCGCCAACCGGATGGAGGAGGTCCTGACCTGCAACCGCATCCACCGCCCCGCCTACCGCGCCGCCCAGATTCACGTCCCCTACGTGGAAATGGCCAACCGGACGTAATGTTTCAAATTGGGGATTGTCTCAAAAGACGCACAAAAACATGGCCGCCTCAGGCTGTCGAAAAACCCCGCAGAAGACTTTTGGAACAGAACAGCGGGGAATGTGTGCAAGGGGTTAAGACCCCTTGCGCGTTCAATCAATCCGTATTTTCAAACTTTTTCAAAAGTTTGAAAATACGCCCAGCGTGGCGAAAAGACTTTTTCGACACGCTGGGGCGGCCTATATGGCCGCCTCTGCCACGTTTCCGATTCGCGCCGTGGTTCGATGGGTGCGTTCGGCGGGGGTGCATCCGACGCGGCGGCTACGGCCCCGCCTTCGGTCCTCTCGTAGGGGCCGATGCCCACATCGGCCCGCCAGCTTCTGCGTGCAGGGCAGTCCGCCGCCCGCTGCGGGCGTAGGGCGGCATGCCCCCGTGCCGCCATGGCCGGATTCCGTTACCTGCAAGCCTGGCGGTTCCGGGGAGTGCGGTCCGGGCGGCTAGCAGCCGCCCGAGCAGGCCGCCGATTTCCATTGTACTCCCGCCGAACGCTGTAGGGCGGCATGCCCACATGCCGCCGCGGACCGGATTCCGTTACCTGCAAGCCTGGCGGTTCCGGGGGGTGCGGTCCGGGCGGCTGCTAGCCGCCCCTACGAGGTGGAGCGGTGGCGGGTCGCGATGGCTGCGGGCTTGATTTGGCGGGGTGTGGGCACCCCGCCCTACGGACCGGATCGAAAGCGCGGCGTAGGGGCGGCTAGCAGCCGCCCGAGCAGGCCGCCGATTTCCACTGCACTCCCGTCGAACGCCGTAGGGCGGCATGCCCCCGTGCCGCCGGGGCCGGCTTCCGTTACCTGCAAGCCTGGCGGTTCCGGGGAGTGCGGTCCGGGCGGCTGCTAGCCGCCCCTACGGTGTGTGCGTTCGGCGATAGTGCTTTTGAAGTCGGTACCGAGCGGGCCGATGTGGGCATCGGCCCCTACGGTGTGCGTTCGACGGAGGTGCTTTTGATGCCGGTACCGAGCGGGCCGATGTGGGCATCGGCCCCTACGGTGTGCGTTTGGCGATGGTGCATCCGACGCGGCGGTGCGCATGGGCGGATATACAATCCGCCCCTACGGCCCTATCTCCGGTTTCCTTGTAACAGGGGCGGCCTTGAGCCCCCTTCGCGTTCCATAACCCGCCCGCAGGCGGCGCAAAATGCACAACTCCCATTCGGGAGTTGTGCATTTTACTAGGGGCTGTGCTCTGACTAAGACAGCCCCTTTTATCATGGAACAGGGAGCCGGTCGGGCTCCTCTGCCATTGGCGCTCAGCGGCGGGCCAGGATGGCCGGGCGGAGGGCTTTCAGCTGGCGGGCGGTCTCGGGCCAGCTGTCCAGTCGCCACTCCCAGTTGGGGGAGCCCACGGCGCCGGGCAGGTTCATTCTTCCCGCGGCGCCCAGGCTCAGCACGTCCTGGAGGGGCGCGACAAACAGCGCCGCCCGGCTGCGCAGGCCCAGCAAAATCAGCCGCCGGGCCATAGTGCCGCTCTGGAGGCCCTGGGTCTTCAAATACTTCCGCAGCTTCCGGCGGTAGGACGCGGAGAGCGAGGCATACCAGGCCTGCACCGTGTCGTTGTCGTGGGTGCCGGTATAGACGATCTGCCGGGGCCGGTCCTCGCCCAGGTCGCGGACGTACCGCCCCACCGGCTGGAGGGTGAATTCCAGCACCTTCATGCCCGGCAGCCGGTAGTGGTCCCGGAGCGTCAGCACCTGGGGCCGCAGGTCGCCCAGATCCTCGGCCACCAGCTGGAGTCCCGGCAGCTTGGCATAGAGCGTATCCAGGACCTCATAGCCCGGCGCTTCGATCCACGCCCCCTCCACCGCCGTGGGACAGGCCGCGGGGATCTTCCAAAACGTATCAAAGGCCCGGAAATGGTCGATGCGGATCAGATCAAAGAGCGTCTGACAGTAACCGATGCGCTCCACCCAGAACCGGTAGCCGTCGGCCCGGAGGCGGTCCCAGTCATAGATCGGATTGCCCCAGCGCTGGCCGGTAGCCGAGAAATAGTCCGGCGGCACGCCGGCGATAAAGCTGGGCCGTCCGTCGCTGTCCAGGAGGAAATTCTCCCGGCCGGCCCAGACCTCCACCGAATCCACGCCCACGTAGAAGGGCACGTCGCCCATCAGCCGGATTCCCCGGCTGTGGGCATGGGCCCGGACCCGGTTCCACTGCCGCAGAAATTCATACTGGAGGAAGGTCTGATAGCCGATTTCCGCCTCCAGGTCCGCCGTCGCCGCCGGGTCCCGGGTCTGGGGCCAGCTGCGGTCCGGCTCCGGCCAGTCCAGCCAGCAGGCCATGCCGTGGCGGGCCTTCAGGGCGGCGAAGACCGCGTAGTCCCGGACCCAGCCCTGGGCCGCGAAGGCCGCGTAATCTCCGTCGGGCCGGAAGGCTCCATAGGCCCGGCGCAGCCACGGCTCCCGCAGACGGCGCACCTGCTCGTAGTCCACCCGGCCCGCGGGCAGATCAAAGGCCGCCGGCTTCTCCGGCAGCAGCCCCGCCTCGACCAGCCCCTCCAGGCTCAGATACAGCGGATCTCCCGCCCGGGAGGAATAGGTCTGGTAGGGCGAGTTGCCGTAGCCCGTGGGCCCCAAGGGCAAGAGCTGCCACACCGTGACGCCGTTCTCCGCCAGCAGGTCGATCCAATGCATGGCCTCGGGTCCCAGGTCTCCCGCCCCGTAGGGGCCGGGAAGCGAGGACACCGCCATCAATATCCCTGTCTCTCTCATGGGATACCTCCCCTGTTTCATATGAGGCCGCCGTACTGCGGCCCAGTTTTTAGGACTATCATAGACGGTTTCCCCCTCCAAGTCAATACCGCCGGTCCCTGCCGCTATTGACAGAACCAGGCCCTTGCCGTAAAATTATAGAAATATTGTGTTCTTTCAGAGGAGCGTGGATTGATGATCGTCTACTTTTCCGCCACGGGCAACAGCCGCTACTGCGCCTCCTACCTCAGCCGGAGGCTGGGCGATCCGGCGGTTGATTCCACTGAGGCGCTGCGCCGTCAGGAAGCTCTTACCCTCAGCTCGCAGCAGCCCTGGGTTTTTGTCTGCCCCACCTATGCCTGGCAGATTCCCCGGGTCTTCGCCGCGCTGCTGCGCCGGAGCACCTTCACCGGCAGCCGGGCGGCCTACTTTGTCATGACCTGCGGCGGCGAAACCGGCAACGCCCAGGCCGGACTCCGGGACCTGTGCCGGGAGAAGGGCCTGACCTATCAGGGGCTCTTCCCCATCGTCATGCCCGACAATTATCTCGTCCTGTTCAAAACCCCCGGTCCCCGGGAGGCCCGGGAGCTGGTCATGGCCGCCCGACCCCGGCTCGAAGAGGCCGCCCGGGCCATCCAGCGCGGCGAGGCCGCCCCGCCCCTGCCGGTGAAGCTCCTGGACCGCGTCAAGTCCGGCCCGGTCAACGAGGGTATGTACCGCTATTTTATCCGCACCAAGAAATTCCGCGTCACGGACCAATGCATCCACTGCGGCGTCTGTGCCGAGGTCTGTCCCCTGACCAATATCCGGCTGGAGAACGGCACGCCCCGCTGGGGCGGCCGCTGCACCCATTGCATGGCCTGCATCTCCCGCTGCCCCCGGGAGGCTATTGAATACGGTGCGTCCACCCGGGGCAAGGTGCGATACCGCTGCCCGGATGATCCGGCCTGAGAAGGAGAAGCGCTCCCATGCTGTTTGAAAAGAGAAAGAAAAAAATCAAGGTCCATATCGTCGGCGCCGGCGAGATCGGCCGGACCCTGGCCGCCCAGCTGTCCCAAGACGACTGCGAGGTCACCGTGGTGGACACCGACGCCCAGGTGGTCAACGCCCTGAGCAATTCCCTGGACGTCTACTGCTACCGGGGCAACGGCGCTTCCTACGCCGCATTGGAGGAGGTCCAGGCAGGCGATTCCGACATCTTTATCTCGGTCACCGACTCGGATGAGCTGAACATTCTGGCCTGCCTGACGGCCCATATGATGGGCGCCAAGCACACCGTGGCCCGGGTGCGCAACATCGACTATGCCAAGCACGTCAACTTCTACCGCGACCGGCTGGGCCTCTCCATGACCATCAACCCCGAGCTGGCCGCCGCCACCGAGATCAGCCGCGTGCTCCGCTTCCCCTCGGCCACCCGGGTGGAGGTCATGGCCAAGGGCCGGGTGGAGGTGGTGGAAATGACCCTCTCCTCCCACAGCCCCCTCTGCGGCCGGGCGGTCCATGAGTTCGGCCAGACCCTGGGCATCGACCTGCTGATCTGCGCCGTGGTCCGGGGCGACCAGGTCCATATCCCCAAGGGCCCCTTCGTCCTGGAGGCCGGGGACGTGCTCTACCTGACCGGCGCGGCCTCGGCCTTCCGCAAGGCCTTCTCCAAGCTGGGCATGCCGGTGCGGGCCTCCCACTCGGTCATGGTGGCAGGAGCCGGACGGATCACCTACTATCTGGCCGAGCAGCTCAAGCGCGAGGGCGTCCATGTGACCGTGGTGGAGGAGAGCCATGAGAAGGCCGTGGAATTCTGCCGCTCCAACGCCGAGTGCGCCGTGATGAACGACAACGTCATCGCCTACTTCGACTCCATGTCCGGCTCCGATATCGAAAATACCGACGCCTTCGTCTCCCTGACGGCCAACGACGAATTCAACGTGGTGGCCTCCATGTATGCCGCCTCTCTGAAAATCCCCAAGGTCATCTCCCGGATCTCCTCGGGCTCCAAGCTGAAGATCCTCCAGCGGGACGACCGGATCACCACGGTCTCCCAGGAGGACACCGCCGTCAACCTGATTCTGGCCTATGCCCGGTCCCTGATGAACGCCGAGGGGCAGGACGCCGTGGAATCCCTCTGCCGGCTGATGGACGGCAAGCTCGAGGTCACCGAGTTCCGGATTACGGAGACGTCCCCCCATATCAACCAGCCCATCCGCGAATGGCGCATCAAGGCCGACGCGCTGCTGGGCAGCATCATCCGCGACGGCAGGCCCATCACCCCCCGCGGCGACGACGTCATCCGCCCCGGTGACCGCCTGCTGGTGGTCACCACCCGCAAGCAGCTGGTCCAGCTGGAGGATATCTTCCTCTCTCCCCGGGAGGTCTAGGGCGGCATGAACAAAGGCGTACTGAATATCCTTGGCAAGATCGCGCTGACCGAGGTGGCTCTGATGTTCCCCTCCCTGCTGGTTGCGCTGATCTACGGCGACGGCGACTGGATCTACTTCGTCGGCACCATGGTCCCCGCCGCCCTGCTGGGCTTCGGCCTGAGCCGCATCCGGCCCGCCGAAACCAGAATGACCAGCCGCGACGGCTACTGCATCGTGGCCTACGGCTGGATTCTCATCTCCCTGATCGGCGCGGTGCCTCTTTACTGCACCGACCAGTTCACCTCCTACTTCCAGGCCTTCTTTGAGATCGTCTCCGGCTTCACCACCACCGGCGCTTCGGTGCTGGCCAAGCCCGAGCTGCTGCCCCACGGCGTGCTCTTCTGGCGCAGCTTCACCCACTGGATCGGCGGCATGGGCGTGCTGGTCTTCGTGCTGATGATTATTCCCATGAAGAACGACACCTCCATGCACCTGGTCCGCGCCGAGGTCCCCGGCCCCATCGCCGGAAAGCTGGTGCCCCGGATGAAGCGCACCTCCATGATCCTCTACGGGATCTACACCGTCATGACCGCCGTCCTGGTGATTCTGCTGCTGGCAGGCGGCGTCAAGCTCTACGACAGCCTGTGCCTGGCCTTCGGCGCGGCCGGTACCGGCGGCTTCGCCGTGTCCTCCGCCGGCGTTGCGGGCTACGGCAGCGCCTATGTGGAGGTCCTGCTGGGCGTCTTTATGATCCTCTTCGGCATCAACTTCAACATCTACTATCTGATCCTGGTGGGCCGCATCAAGGACGCCCTGAGCTCCGAGGAGGTCCGCTGCTTCCTGGGCATCATCGCCGTGGCCACCGCCGCCATCACCCTCAACCTCTTCCAGTCGGTGGCCACCCTGGGCGAGACCCTGCGGGCCGCCTTCTTCCAGGTGTCCAGCATCATCACCACCACCGGCTTCGCCACCGTGGACTTCAACCTCTGGCCCGAGTTCTCCAAGCATACCCTGGTGCTGCTCATGGTCATCGGCGCCTGCGCCGGGTCCACCGGCGGCGGCCTCAAGGTCTCCCGGGTCATCATCCTGGTCAAGTCCTTCCTGGCCGAGATCCGCTATATCGTCAGCCCCAAGTCGGTCCAGACCGTCCGCCTGGAGCACAAGTACGTGGACAAGGTCACCCTGAACTCCACCCGGACCTATGCCGCGGCCTATATGATGCTGGTGTGCCTCTCGACGCTGCTGCTGTCCCTGGACGGCTACAACCTGATTACCAACCTGACTGCCGTCCTCTCCTGCATCAACAACATCGGCCCCGGCCTGGACCTGGTGGGCCCCATGGCCAACTTCGGCATCTACTCCGACTGGGCCATGGTGCTCCTGTCCCTGGTCATGCTCATCGGACGGCTGGAGATCTTCCCGATCTTCCTCCTCTTCTCCCGCTCCGCCCACGGGAAATAACAGCGAGTGCACCCGTAGGGCAACCATTGACCCCCGGCGCGAATCTGAACCCGGTCCGGGCGCATATGCAATGCGCCCCTACAGCGGAAAACGGCAGCGGGTACGCCTGTAGGGGCGGATTATATATCCGCCCGGAAAGACCCCCGATTCCCGCCGCTGTTCGACGGCGCCGCCCACCCGTAGGGGCGGAACCATTGACCCCCGGCGCGAATCTGAACCCGGTCCGGGCGCATATACAATGCGCCCCTACAGCGGGAAACGGCAGCGGCCCCTACAAACATAGATCCCGGACGCCGAGGCGTCCGGGATTTTGTTTAATCGATATCCTGTTCCACCTTCTCCGGCGGGGTGTCCAGCCGGTGGGGGTCGGCGAGGACGTGGCGGAGATACTTGAGGGCGGAGGCGTAATAGAAGCCGTCGCAGATCCGCTCGTCCAGGTTGAAGGTCATGTCCACATACTTGCGCTTTCGGACAGAGCCGTCGGCGGCCAGCTCATTGCGGCGGTATTTGCAGCCGAAGGCGATGAACACCGGCAGATTGCCGAAGTCGTAGAGGTGATGGACGATGGCCGGGATGCCCAGGGAGCCCATGGAGGTGAAGAACACCGAGCCATGGAAGGGGCTGATCTCCAGCAGGAACTTGGGGATCAGGCCGAAGTAGTCCAGGGTTTTCAGGAGCCACACCGTGAACTTGAAGAGGAGCCCCGGCAGCAGGGTGAAGAGCTTCGCGGTCTGGTCGAACTCGGAGTTGAGGGGCGTGCTCTTGACCTGCTTCACCGCCTCATTGAACTTGCGGTAGACGTCATAGACCGTGTCGGAGGGCTTCAGGTGGAGCTTGATGCAGGTATCCGGCGCGTCGGTGGACATCTCCTTTTTGATGGCCATGCAGTACTGGATATCGTCCCCCCGGGAATAGACCCGCTGGCCCGACAGGAAGCGGTTCAGGGCCGGATACTTGGCCACCAGGCGGCAGTAGGCGGTGATAAACACATGGGTCAGGCCGAAGTTGGTCAGGCCCTCCCGGCGCTTTTCGCGGACGTAGGCCTCCAGCTCGGTGACCTCCAGCTCGTCGAAGATAAAATTGCTGGCGGCGGTCCGGTCCACCATGATGTACGGCACCACCACCGACATGGGCGGGATGGTGCGGACCCGGCGGCCGTCGCACCGGTCGCCCCAGGTGGGGTGATAGGCCCCGTCCAGATGGGGCCGGATGGCCAGGGCCGTCAGCAGGCCGCCCAGGAGCATCAGAAGGTCCGGCAGCATCCCGAGATAGAGGGGCCACTGGCCCGACAGCAGCGCCGCCCGGCTGTCATAGCCCAGGATGGCCACCGCCGCCAGGAACATCAGCGTCACCACGCCCACGGGGCGGATATGGCCCGAGGTCAGCAGCTTGTAGAAGATCACAAAGGCCAGATAGACGAAGATATTGAGAACCAGATACCGAAGGCTGATTCCGCGGATGGCCAGATTGGCCGCGAAATAAACCGCCATCAGCGCCACCGGCACCGCGGTGCGGTAAAAATGCTCTCTCCCATCCAGCAGTACGATCAGGGCGAAGATCAGGCTGGCAAACACCGGCAGCACAATCAGAAGCCACATTGTCCTTGCATCTGCGCCTTTCCCGCAGTAATATGCAATGCGGAGTCCTGCCGAACCAACCATGAGAATCGCCGCCAACCAGGTCAGCACGTTTTTCCGGCTGACAAAATACGACATTCTCTTTTCCATGGCATCAGTATACCAAGTTTCGACGCGGCTTGCAAGGAGAAATCCGGCCGGCGCAAGTTTCTTGCGGCCCTCGGTTTACATTCCGGCGAGATTCTGCTAAAATAGAGGGACCAGACTCAATTGGGAGGAATTCCGTTGCAATATATCGGCCGCGCCATCGGCGTTTTTTTCAAGAAGGCGGACATGCTGCTTCTGCTGCTGTGTACCGTCACCACGATTTTCGGCATCGTGGTGATCTCCAGCGCCACCCAGGTGGAGGGCAGCGCCCGCTATGTGGGCATCCAGGCCGTGGCGCTGGTGCTGGGCATCGGCATCTACGTGGTGCTGACGCTGCTGGACGTGGACATCATCGCCGAGCGGCGGGAGCTGCTGCTGATCTTCTCGCTGCTGTTTATCGGCTGCCTGAAGTTCTGGGGCATCTCCGGCGAGACCGGCAACCGCAGCTGGCTGGACATCCCCCTGCTGCCCATGAACGTCCAGCCCGCCGAGGTCTGCAAGATCTTCTTTATCATCATTCTGGCCAAGGGCATGAGCGTCTCTCAGAACCGGCTCTCCTCGCCCCTGACCATCGGCAAGCTGGGCGGCCTGACGGCCCTCTTCTTCCTGCTGATCGTCTTCGTCTCCTCGGACCTGGGCGTGGCGCTGATTTACCTCTTTATTTTCCTGGGCATGGCCTTCGTCGGCGGCGTCAATATCATCTGGTTCCTCATGGGCTTCGGCGCGCTGGTCGTGGCCGCGCCCATTCTGCTGGCCATGATGCGCGAGGACCAGTACAACCGGATTATGATGATCTTCGACCCCTCCATCGACCCCACCGGCCAGGGCGTCCGCTGGCAGACCAAGCTCTCCCTCCAGGCCATCACCAACGGCGGCCTCTCCGGTCAGGGCCTCTACAACGGCACCATGGTCCGCTCCAGCTCCATCCCCGCCCAGCACACCGACTTTATCTTCTCGGCCATCGCCGAGGAGCTGGGCATCCTCGGCTGCGTGACCGTGCTGCTGCTGCTGACCGCCATCGTCGTCCGCTGCCTCTATGTGGGCGTCAAGTCCGGCAACTATATGAACCGGATCATCTGCGTGGGCATCGCCAGTATGCTCCTGTTCCAAATCCTCATCAATGTGGGCATGTGCCTGGGCGTCCTGCCGGTCATCGGCCTGACCCTCCCCTTCGTCAGCTACGGCGGCACGTCGGTCTTCACCATGTTTATGGCCATGGGCATCGTCTCCGGCATCCATATGCGCCCGGCCCCCGACGCCAACGCCCGGTATATCCGCCCGCGGCCAAATCTGTAAATCTTTCTGGAATAAGAATCTACAATCAGCAAACACTACCTCCGAACTCAATGCAAGGAGGTAGTTTTTTTGAAGCGCACAACACATACCGCGCTCCTGCTGGCCGCGGCCCTGACCCTGGGCGGCGCGCTGAGCTTCTCGGCCTCGGCCCAGGAAATCACGGTGGACGGCAGCCAAATCTTCCCCTTCAGCCGGTCCGACTTCACCGCCGCCGAGGCCGACGACGGCATCTTCCTCACATCTCTGCCCAGCCGGGCGCTGGCCACGGTCTACTACGGGGACCGGGCCCTCTGTCCCGGCGACGCCCTGCCCGCCGCGGCCCTGGACCAGCTGACCCTGGAGGCCAGCTGCGTCACCGAACAGGACGTGACCATCGGCTACTGCACGGTCTCCGGCGGGACCATCTCCGGGGCCCGGGAGCTGACGCTCTCCATTCTCCCCAAGAAGGACCAGCCGCCCACGGCCGAGGACGGCTCCCTGGAGACCTATAAGAACATCGCCAACACCGGCACGCTCCAGGCCAGCGACCCCGAGGGCAAGACCCTGACCTACCAGATCGTCCAGCAGCCCAAGCGCGGCACGGTGGAGCTCCAGGCCGACGGCACCTTCACCTACACGCCCAACCAGAACAAGGTCGGCAAGGATTCCTTCACCTATACGGTCACCGACCCCGGCGGCAACACCTCGGAGCCCGCCAAGATCTCCATTGAGATTCTCAAGCCCACCGAGGCCATGGCCTATACCGACATGGCGGGCGACGGCGACGCCTTTGAAGCCATGTGGCTCCAGGAGGCGGGGCTCTTCACCGGCGCCACCGTGGGCGGCAACCTCTGCTTCTGTCCCGACGAGCCCGTCAGCCGGGGTGAATTCCTGGTGATGGTCATGCAGCTGGTGGACGCCGAGGCCGACACCACCGGCCTGACCTCCGGCTTCTCCGACGAGGCCGCCACGCCGGTCTGGATGCAGCCGTATATCGTCTCGGCCCTGGGCAGCGGCATGATTTCCGGCGTCAGCTCCGAGTCCGGGGTCGTCTTCCGGCCCGAGGCGGAAATGACCCGGGCCGAGGCCGCCGTCCTGCTCCAGAACGTGCTGAGCCTCCCGGCCCCCACCACGGAGACGGTCTGGGCCGAGGATGAGGCGCTGCCGGTCTGGGCCGCCGACGCGGCCGCCGCCGTCTCCGCCGCCGGACTGCCCCTGGACCTGAGCGCCCAGGCCGAGGTCATCACCCGCCGCGACGCGGCCAAGCTCCTCTACGCCGTCTCCCAGCTGCTCGAAGGCGAGACCCTGGAGACCTTCTACTGGGTCCAGTAGCAGCCGCAAAGGGCGTGCTGCAAGATGCAGCACGCCCTTTGCGGTCCCGCCGGTGCGGTCCGGGCGGCCATACAGGCCGCCCCTACAACAGGAAACGGCAGCGGGTACCCCGTAGGGGCGGATTATATATCCGCCCGAACTGGCCCGCGATTCCCACCGCAGGCCCCGTGGTCCCGGCGGCCTGGTTTGGCGGGGTGTGGGCACCCCGCCCTACGGTCCGGATCGATGGCATGGCGTAGGGGCGGCTATCAGCCGCCCGAAAAGCCCCCGATTCGCGCCATACTCCTGCCGGACCTCGTAGGGCGGCATGCCCACATGCCGCCATAGCAGGGTCGCGATGTCCGCAAGCCCCGCGGTTCCGGCAGCCTGCATAGGCGGGGTGTGGGCACCCCGCCCTACGGACCAGGCCGGCGGCCTGGCGTAGGGGCGGGCTGCAATGCCCGAGGGCCCGGCGGTTCCGGCGGTGCAGTCCGGGCGGCTGATAGCCGCCCCTACGACCGGGACGGAAATGGATCCGTAGGGGCGGCTATCAGCCGCCCGCGCCGGTCTGCGATGTTTACCGCCCCCGTCGAACGTCCGGCGCGGTGAAACGACTGGTTCGATCCATGAAAAATCCCACCGGGTTTTGTCCGGTGGGATTTTTCGCTGGCACAGCGTGCCTCTTTGTCTCCGCCTGCTCCTAGGGATGGAGGACGTAATAGACCGCCGGTTCGGCGTCGGGCAGATAGACCGCCGCGTCGGGGTACGCGGCCTGCAAGGCCTCCCATTCCGCCTGGGGCAGCTGGACGCGGTAGACGCCCTCGGGCAGGAACGTCTGCTCATAGGCCGCCAGCACCGGGGCATCCTCATCCAATACCAACACCGCAGCCGTCTCCTCCGTGCGGAGCGCCGCGGCGACGGCGTCCAGGCCGTAGGCCGCCGCGTCCATTTCGCTGCTATAGGAGGAGGTGTCGGCCTCCGTATAGGCTTCCGGCAGGGCGGCGTCGGCGGTACAGTTCTCCTCCTCCGTCGTCTCGGCGACGGCCGTATCGGCGGCCGTCATATCGGCCCGGGCCGTCTGCGTCAGGGCCGTATTGGCGGTCTGCGAGCCCAGCATGGGCAGCGTGCGGATACCGGCCCAGCACACCAGGGCCAGCACGGCGGCCGTGGCCACAGGCGCCAGCCAGGGCCGGACGCGCTTCTGCCGCCGGGGCTCCTGGCGGACGGCGGCGAGAATTCGCTCGGAGAGACCGGCGGGCGGTTCGGCCTCCAGGGCCTGAATCCCGGCGTCCGCCGCTTCAAAGGCCGCCAGCAGATCCCGGCAGCCGGCACAGCTTTGCAGATGGGCGAAGAGTTCTGTCTCCTCTTCCTGGGTGTTGACGCCGTCCAGATGGCCGCTGAGTAAAATCAATGCGTCTTCGCAGGTCACTGTGGCTTCACCCCCCTTTCTGTTTGTTTGGACGCTGAGTGCTTTCCTTTGTTCCCAGTTTCCGTCAGAATTTTTTTGAGCTTGACCCGGGCCCGGGCCAGCCGGGATTTGACCGTGCCCACCTTCAGATCCATGACCTGGGCGATCTCCTCATAGGAGAGATCCTCGAGAATCCGCAGCGTCAGAATCATGCGGAACTCGTCGTCCAGCCGGTTCATGGCCCGGACAATTTCACTCTCGGTCTCCCGGTGGAGGACCTGGTCCTCGGGCAGCGGGGCGGCATCCGGCAGCTCCAGCTCCGCCGCGCCGTCCTGGTCCTCGTCCACGGTCAGCGAGACCGTCTGCCGCCGCTTCTTCCCCCGGAGGAAGTCGATGCAGACGTTGGAGGTCAGCCGGTAGACCCAGGTGGAAAAGCTCGACTCGAATTTATACTGTTCAATGCCCCGCCAGACCTTCAAAAAGGCCTCCTGGGTCATATCCGCCGCGTCCTCGGGGTTGCCGGTCATCCGCAGGCACAGGTTGTATACCGGCTTTTCGTAGGCCTCCAGCAGCTCGGCAAAGGCAGCCTGGTCTCCCCGCTGCACCCGTCGGATCAGCGCCATTTCATTTGTCATTCTGTCACCTCAGATCCCGCTTGATCCCAGCGGCGATTTGCGCGATGTCATCCATAGTGGAAATCTCAGAGATTTTCGCCTTGTAGTAGCCGCTGTGGGCCACGCCCCGGAGGTACCAGGCGAAGTGCTTCCGGGCCTCCAGGCAGGCGATATGCTCGCCCTTGTCGGCCTCGGCCAGCCGGAACTGCTCCACGGCCAGATCCACCCGCTGGGCCAAAGGCGGTCTTTCCGGGATCTCCCTTCCCTCCAGCGCCGCGCTGACCTGGGCGAAAATCCACGGGTCGCCGAAGGCCGCCCGGCCGATCATATAGAAATCGGCCCCGGTTCTGGCCCGGCAGCGCAAGGCAGCCGCGGCGTCGAACATATCGCCGTTGGCCGCCACGGGGATGGAGACCGCCTGCTTGACGGCCCGGATCGTGTCCCAGTCTGCCACGCCGGAGTAGAGCATGGACCGGGTCCGGCCGTGGACCGCGATGGCCGCCGCGCCGTTGTCCTGGAGGACCTTGGCCAGCTCCACCACATTGACGCTGCCCCGGTCCCAGCCGATGCGGGTCTTCACCGTCACCGGCACGTCCACCGCGTCGGCCACGGCCCGGACGATCCGCCCGGCCAGGGCCGGGTCCTTCATCAGGGCGCTGCCGTCGCCGTTGTTGACGATCTTCGGCATGGGGCAGCCCATATTGAGATCGAGAAAATCGCAGCCCGAATGGCCCAGGGCCAGCTGGGCGGCCTCGGCCATGATTTCCGGATCATTGCCGAAAATCTGGGCCCCGCAGAGGCCCTGGGGCGTCTTTTTCAGCAGGCCGATGCTCTTTTTATCCTGGTAGACCAGGGCCCGGGAGGACACCATCTCGGTCACCGTCACCGCCGCCCCCAGCCGGGCGCAGACCGTCCGGAAGGCCAGATCCGTCACCCCGGCCATCGGCGCGAGAATCGTATTCCCCGATACCTCCATCGTTCCGATTCGCAAGCTATCACCTCATTTCCCCGATTGTATCACAAAGCGGTGAAAGAAACAACCACGCAAAAACGGGGCGCAAAAGCGCCCCGATTATAGATCCGACCAACCAAGCCCGCGATTCCCAACGCGCCCCCGGCCAACGGCGTAGGGCGGCATGCCCACATGCCGCCGGGACCGGGGCGCGATGATTGCAGGCCTGGTAAACCCGGCGGTGCGGCATGGGCGCATATACAATGCGCCCCTACAACGGAGAAACCATCGAACTCCGGCGGGAAGCGGAACCTGGTTCCGGGCGGCCATACAGGCCGCCCCTACAGCGCTCTACGCCATCTTTTACCTATTCCTTCTCACTGCCCCGCAGATTCAGGATTGGGTCTGCGCCTGCTTATTCCGCTGGCGGAAGAAGCCCAGGTAGACCAGCATGGCGGCCATCATCCAGAAATAGGCCATCATGTAGGGCTCCTCGAAGATGTTCTCGAAGTAGCAGTGGACCAGCACGCCGCTGAGGCCTGCCAGAATTCCCGCGGCCAGCGGCTGCACCCGGGGCTCCGTGCTCTCCTTGGGGGTCCGGCTGCGGTAGAGGCAGCGGAAGCCCACATACAGGAGCGCCGCCAGCAGCAGCACGAAGAAGGCAAAGCCCAGATAGCCCATTTCCACCATGATTTTGAGGTAGTAGTTGTCCAGGTAGAAGTAGTCCCACTGGTCGATGATCTGGGTCTGCATGGCGATGGCGCCGCCGAACATGCCCAGGCCCAGGCCCAGCCAAGGATGGCCGGACTCCTCGAGGTAGTTGAGGCCGTAGTGCCAGCGGCTGGCCCGGCCGCCCCGGGCCGTGGATTCGGCGAACTGCTCCGTGAAGAGGTAGCCGATCCGGCTGGCCACAAAGGGCAGGAACAGGGCCGCCACCGCCGCCACCAGCAGCAGCGCGAAGAGCCGCCGGTCCACCAGCAGGCAGAAGAGCACCACCGCCACGGCCATGGCCACCCAGGCGCCCCGGGACATGGTGAAGAGACAGGCAAAGCACATGGCAAAGGCACAGGCCCAGGCCAGCAGCTTCTGCCACGTCTTGGGGAAGTAATAGGCGAGGCCCGCGGCCATGGGGGCGAACATCACCATGTAGTCGCCCATGATATTGGGGCTGCCGAAGATGGAGAAGACCCGGGTCCGGACCGACTGTTCGGCCTGGTCGGTCCAGTTGGACGGAATCGGCACGGCCACGATATACTGATAGATGCCGTGGAGGGCGATGACCGTGGCCAGCGCCACCATGGCGAGGTACAGCACCCGGAAATCCCGGTCGTCCCGGACCAGCCGGGTGACCACAAAGAACCAGAGCATATACTGCACCGTGGCCCGGTAGCCGTCCACCGAGATGGAATAGTAGTCGAAGATCGTGTTCATCAGCCAGAAGCCCAGGGCCAGGAAGGCCAGCACCGGCACATCCAGGGGATTGGTCCGGGCCTCCATGGGGGTCTGCCGGTCCATCCGCAGGCGGAGCACCCAGAGGAAGCTCAAAAGGAGCAGCGCCTCGTCCCACAGTGACGAGAGGACCGGCACCGAGAGCACGTCCCGGAGCACGTAGTCCACGCCGCAGTAGAGGCCCAGCACCGCCAGGATCACCGTGGTCAGACCGCCCCGGAACATCCAGCCCAGCAGCACGCTCCCCTCGCCCCAGCGGAAGAGCCCACGCCAGAGGCGGCCCACGGCGCTGGCCCGGAACCAGCGCACCGGCCAGGACACCCGGGCCAGCCGGTCATTGCACCGCTGGCTCAGACGCCGAAAGCCCGACGCCGCCGCGGCCCCCTCCACCGACAGCCGCCGGAGAAAGAACCGCCGCGTTCCGCTGCCGCGCCAGCTGCGGCCCACCGCCGCCAGCACCGCGCTGCCTGAGGCCAGACGCCCAAACCATGCGCCGATGGCTGCCACGACCCGCCATAGAAGGCTCAGCCGCAGCATGTCATCCATTCGTCTCCACCTCCAGGCCGGAGACTACGCCGGTGACCTCAATGTCCGAGGTCTTGACCAGATGCTCGATGCCCACCCGGACCTCCTGAGAGCCCACGGAATAGGCCGAGTTGGAAAAGGTCGTGTTGACCTCGATGGTAAAGTAGAGGTCGGTGCGGGCGCCGTCGCCTTCGGAGACCTCCACCGCCTCACAGCCGGTGATGGAGCCGTCCAGCAGCTTGCCGGAGCTCATCAGCTGGCCGCCGGTGTGGGCCACGCAGTAGTCCGCCACGTGCTGCGGCACATCCTCCGCCACGACCTCATAGGTCAGCTTGACCTGCTGGCTGGTGACGGCGCTGACGGCCTTGTTGCCAAACACCTTCATGGCCACGGCGGCCACGGCCACCACGACAATCACTACAACGGCCAGGTCAATGAGGTTGAGCTTTCCAAAGAGCCGGCCCTTTTCGTCGATCACTTTCATAAAATCCTCCTGCAACTGGAATATCTTCCGGCCAAGCCGGTTTCTGCCATTATACCCCGTTTTGACCGCCAAGGCAACCGAAACCTGCGCAAAAAAAGTGCGCCGGAAGGCGCACGCGGAGCACAGTCTGCGTTCCATAACACGGTTCTTCAAATTCTGTAGGGCGGGCCGCCGGAACCGCAGGGCCTACGGCGTAAATCGCAGGCGCGTTCGGGCGGATATTAAATCCGCCCCTACAGACCCGCCTTCGGTTTCCTCGTAGGGGCGGCCTGTATGGCCGCCCGGACCGCACCGCCGGAATTGGCAGGCCTTCGGTCATCGCAACCCGGTCATGGCGGCATGTGGGCATGCCGCCCTACGGCGTTCAACGGGGGTGCAACAGGTATCGCGAGCCTGCCCGGGCGGCTGATAGCCGCCCCTACGCCATACCATCGACCCG